>CAYGVA010000332.1:0-3883 GCA_964353225.1 uncultured Leptolyngbya sp. | reverse complement strand
GACTATTGCGATCGCCAAGGTCTGGTCAAACCCAACCGCTGCACCACCGTGCAACCGGCGGGTACCAAGTCACTGCTCACGGGCGCTAGCCCCGGTTGGCATCCCCCCAAGTCCCAGCGCTACATCCGCCGCATCACTTTCCGCAAGAATGATCCGGTGGCGATGGCCTGCATTGACTATGGCTATTCGGTGCTGCCGTCCCAGTCGGACAAGGATGAGCACGGCAACCTCTTGGATGATCCCTTTGACCCCCGCTGTACGGAGTGGCTGGTGGAGATGCCGGTGGAGGTGTCTTGGGCCAATCTGCCGGGGGCGGATGAAATTGCCATTGAGAAGTTCTCGGCGCTGGCCCAGTTTGACTTTTACATGCAGGTGCAAACCCACTACACCGCCCACAATACGTCGGCGACGATTGAGTTGCGGGAGAGTGAGATTGAGCCGTTGAGTCAGCGGCTTTATGAGGCGATCGAGCAGGATCAGGGCTATATGTCGGCGGCGCTGTTGGCGCGGTTTGATGATCTCCAGACGTTCCCTCGGCTACCGTTTGAGCCGATCGACAAGGCGACCTATGAGGAAATGGTGGCTGCGGTGAAGGCGCGACGCAGCACGGAGGATTTCCATGGGGCGTTGTCGTTGTATGACGCGGGGGATTTGATTGAGGCAGGGCCTGCCGGGTGTGATTCGGACAAGTGCTTATTGCCTGAAAAGAAGCCTGATTAGCTTTTAAAGCTCCCTATGTTAGTTATTTTAAAGCCCTGCCTTCAATGAGGCAGGGCTTGTTCCTTGGTCTGACATTGCCTTCAAATCAATGCAGGGCAAGCGTTTTCCAGAATTCTGTCCGATCAATATTTCCCCGGCAAATCAACTTTTACTCCCAAGAAGTAGTTCATACGAACTAAATTTGCATTTATTGCAAGGCTACTCGTAAAGGTCGAAACTTGCTACTCTTAGCGCATAGATCTGTGTAATCTTCACGGATCTGGCGTTTAGGCGGACGCATTTCATGCTGATTGAGTTTAGTGTCGGAAACTATAGATCCTTTAAGGATACTGTCACCTTTAGTATGGTGGCCGCAAATATTACTTCTAAAGATAAAAGTCTTGATGAGAGAAATGTTTTCTCCGTAGATGAAGATTTGAGGCTTCTTAAAAGTGCTGCGATATATGGAGCAAATGCCAGTGGCAAGAGTAATCTGGCTAGTGCTTTCCGTTTCATGAAATGGTTTATGGTCAACTCCTCCAAAGAAACACAAAGTACTGAGGGCATTGATGTAGAAGTCTTTAAGTTAAGTACCGATACAGAAGAGCTGCCTTCTTTCTTTGAAATAGTATTCCTTTTAGAAGAAAAGAAGTATCGGTATGGTTTTGAAGTAAATAGCAATCGTGTTATTTCAGAGTGGCTTTTTCATGTGCCAAACACAAGAGAAACCCGTTTATTCGAACGCAGTTTTGATAACATAAAATCTACCAAGATTTATGGTGGGGAAGTCATAAAAAAACTTACAAGAGATAATGCTCTCTTCTTGTCCGTGTCGGCACAGTTTAATATTGGTATCGCCGAAAATATCTTGAGATGGATGAGAAGTAAGTTGGGCATTATTTCGGGGCTTCATGATAGTGGGTATAAAGAGTACACATCTGAATGTCTTATGGATGATAGTCGTGAAAAGAACGATGTTCTGGAACTTATCCGCAAACTGGATCTAGGCATCCGTGACATCAATGTAGAGCAAACAGATGTGACAACCGAGATCTTTCCCAGCAGTATCCCTAATGAAGTCAAGGAATTTATTTTAGAAGGAACCGGAGGCAAAGCTACGCTGGTTTATACTACTCATCCGAAGTTTAATGAGCAAAAAGAGCATGTATCAGACATTGCTTTTAGCTTGGAGAATCATGAGTCAGAAGGAACTCGAAAAATTTTCTCCTTAGCAGGACCTCTTGTAGATACCCTTAAGAGAGGAATGGTTATAATAATTGATGAATTTGATGCAAGGCTACATCCTTTAATTAGTCGTGCAATTGTGAATTTATTTAACTCAAAGGAGTCTAATCCAAACAATGCTCAGTTGGTTTTTATGACTCATGACACTAACTTGCTTAGCAAAAAGATTTTTCGTCGAGATCAGATTTGGTTTGCGGAAAAAGACGAATATGGAGCTACAGATCTTTACTCTTTAGCTGAGTACAAAGGGGTGCGCAATGATGCTTCCTATGATAGTGACTATATCAAAGGTCGCTATGGAGCAATTCCATATATTGGAAGTTTGGGAAATATAATTGAGAGTCATGGGTAATCGCCAGAGAAACTCCCGTGGCTATGCCAAGCGTAAAGTTGGTGTTCGGGAAATCAAGCAACGGTTCCTGATAGTTTGCGAAGGCACTAAAACAGAGCCACAATATTTCAAAGGTTTTCGGGTTCCCAAAGTCGTTGTAGATGTAGAGGGTCTGGGTGTCAACCCCTCTCGGTTAGTAGATACAGCAAGAGAATTGCGGGAAAAAGATGACTACGACCAAGTATGGTGCGTCTTTGATAGAGATTCCTTCCCTGAGAATGATTTTAATACAGCCATCCAAAAAGCTACCAGATCAGGATTCAAAGTCGCCTATTCAAATGAAGCTTTCGAGCTTTGGTATGTCCTGCATTTTGAATTTCTGAATGCTGGTATACCTCGCAGTGATTACAGCAGAAAGCTATCTGGTTTCCTGAACAAAACCTATGAAAAAAATAGTGATGATATGTATCTGACGCTCTTGCCCAAACAGGAAACAGCGATTCGAAATGCGACCAATCTCAGCAGTTTCTATGAACCGATCAATCCTGTCAAAGACAACCCTTCCACAACCGTTCACCTACTTGTGCAGGAACTGAACAAATTTATGCGGCAGGGTAAAGATGCGGCAGGGTAAAGATGCCGCAACTACAGATCACCAAGCCAAGGCGGATTGTTAAGGAGTCAACTGCCCCTTGATCCACCGCCAACACCCCGAAAAATCGGCATCTCCCTTCGGCGACGTCCACATGCAATGCAAATGATCGGGCAGCACCACCATCGCCTCAATCTCAAACGGGAACGCCGCCTTCACCTCCCGAAAAACCACCCGCAGCAGCTTGATATTCGCCCCATCATCAAATAACGGCTGCCGCTGATACGTGACCACCGTGAAGAAATCGGTTGCACCAGAGAGGTGCGATCGCCCTAAAATCGGCAAACATGCCAGAATTGAAAGCATGAGCACCGCAGACACCATCTACGAACTCGTCAAGACCTTGCCAGAAGAGCAGGCCAGCCTGGTGCTGGTGTTTGTTGAATTTTTGCGGCAGCGATTTCGTGCGGTTTCACCCGAGCACCCGCAAGCCCTCTCCCACTACTTTGGTGTTCTCCAAGATTCTCCCAACTTCAATGAAGACCCGGTCCAGATTCAGAGAGCCATGAGAAGTGAGTGGGAGTAAATTTCTACTCGATACCAACTTTGTAATTGGCTTGCTCAAAGGCAACGAGCAAATCCAGAATATTTTGCGCGATCGCACTGTTGCGATTGATGCCTGCACCTACAGCTTCATCACCCGCATAGAACTTCTAGGTTTTCCTGCCATTACAGAATCCGAAGTTCAAGGCATCACAAGATTGCTCAACATGTTGCAGTATCTGCCGATGAACCAAGAAATCGAAGACAGCACTATTCACATCCGTCGTCATTACAAACTCAAAATCCCGGATGCCATCATTGCCGCCACGGCAAAAGTTAATCATTTAGAACTCTTGACGCTAGATCAGCAGCTCGCTCACCATATGGCTGCGATTATGGGTTAGCCCAAAACGATTGCTGTGAATGCTCACCACAATAGATCGCCGATATTCTATTGACTCACCATTTCAACC
>CAYGVA010000331.1:0-3893 GCA_964353225.1 uncultured Leptolyngbya sp. | reverse complement strand
TAAGTGCGGGATCTCGCCAGGTTCAGAAACCGGCGTTTGCCACAGGTTAAGCAGCGGTAATAGCCCAGCTACGACCCGGTTGCTGTTTAGGAGATTGCTGAACACTAAAATGCCGACGGTCGGGCGAATGGACTGACAAAACAGTCTGCTATTCCAAACCTGCATGGGGTCAGGAGACCTGACCCCTACCCTTGACAACACCCTCGTAGGGGAGCGGTTGCCGCGCCCAACCCTGGGATCTTTCTTCATGGCCCGAAATCGCCTTAGAGGCTGTTTGAAAAGCCTTGTACCGTTAATTCGAATACAGGCACTACCCAGAACGAGCGACGGTAACATAAGGGATACAACCGATGTACTGACGGCCTACAGTCGTATCCAATACCGGCCTACCCCCTTTTCAAACAGCCTCTTACCCTAATCTCGACCTTTGAGGGCGCGATCGATCTCCCGCTTGGCCTGCTTGTTTTTCAGGGTTTCCCGCTTGTCGTGGAGCTTTTTACCCTTGGCTAACGCCAAGACAATCTTGACCCAACCTCGCTTCAGGTACATTTTCAAGGGCACGAGGGTTAGGCCCTGCTGCTCTACCTTGCCAATCAATTTGCGGATTTCTCCCCGGTGCAACAGCAGCCGCCGGGTGCGGCGGGCCTCGTGGTTATAGACCTGAATGGTAGTGCTGTGGGGGGCAATGTGGACATTGTGCAGCCAGATCTGGGCATCGCGAATGAGGGCATAGCCATCGCGCAAGTTCACATTGCCCGCCCGAATTGATTTGACCTCGGTGCCTTTGAGCTCTACGCCCGCTTCAAAGGTCTCTAGGATCTCGTATTGATGGCGAGCTTGGCGATTATCGCTAACGAGCTTGTAACCGTCGTCGGACTTGTCTGCCATCATTCTTACTCCACTACAATCCGCCATTCATGGAGTTCGTACTCCACACAGCCGTTTTTGACGAGGGGATCAGCCTTAACGATCGCTTCTGCCTCTAGCCTGGAGGCGGCTTGGAACAACAACATACCACCTCCGTATTCAGCCCAGTAACCGGTGCGGGCCTGGTGCCCCTGGGCAATGAGGGTTTTGATGTAGGCCACATGGGCAGAGACATGTTCATCAAAGGTGGGTTTATCGACAATGCCTTTTTCGATTTTGACAAACCAAGCCATGGCAGCAGCGCAACGAGAGGGAGCAGGGGGTGGGCGATCGCCGACATCCCTGGGGCCTTCTAGCATAGCGATCTAGGGGCACCACCGGCACAATCGTAATGGGAGTTGACCAGAGGCCAGGGGTTGAGAACATATCGATCGGCTAAGACAACTTGCGCACTGACCTCAAGCCCCAACTGGTCGTTAGCGATGATCCCACTGTAAGGTGCCTAACAGCCATAGACTCAGGGTCAAGACACTGCCCGTGAGCAAAAACTGCCAGGGGAGCAAAATCCTTGCCAGGGGCACAGTGCAGAGATGCACCAAGGTGACATAGCGCAACGCCCGCGATTCCATGCCGATCCCCGTCGCGAAATACCCCACGGCGCAGACGCTGAGCCAACCGGTGCACAGGTGCCGCAAAATCGCACCGTTACCCGCCACAATGCCGTAGTCGGTAAGGGCGATCGCGCCCACCATTAGCGCTGACCACACCCCGATCACCCAGCGTGCCCGCTTGACCGTGGCCCAATGCCAGGTCAACCCAACGGTGAGCAGGGTGGCACTGAGGGTCAATACCGACGCCGAAAGCGCCTGCATACGCCAGTCCCAACCACTAAACTGCGCCATCCCAAAAATCATGGCCGTCACACCACCCCACAGCATCAGCGCTTGGTCGAGCCGAGTGAAGTAGGTCTCTATTAACCCGCCCCTGGGTAGGGACCCACGGAGGGCAATCAGCCCCCGCCGTTCTTCAAGATCTGGCAAGGCCCGCTTGAAGCAAAAAACGGGTTGGGCAAGGGGGCGATCGCTGATCTTCCTCGGAGAGGACTGAATACCTTCGCTCACACGAATGAATGATTTATAGGGGTTTGATTACCCCTAGTATCACCCGATCGCCTCGCGCGATGCTTAGCCCTCAGTCATCTCTGCCTCAACAACGTTTTCAGCAAAGCTTTGATAGGCACCCCCAATTTGCTTGGCCATGGAATCTGGGAACACGTGGAAGTCTCCGGCCCGTAGCGCGTCGATAATGCCCTTAGCAACAAGGGTGGGCGGTTCGGCAATGTCCGTGAGCCCCGCCGCATCGCCCATATCCGTCGCGATCGGTCCGGGGTGAACGCTCAGCACCGTCGTCCCCTGCTCCCGCAAGAGCTCCCGTAGGGATTGGGTAATGGAATAGGCCGCAGCTTTCGAGACAGAGTAGGTGCCGAAGTTAGGAAAGGCCTTCATTGACGCAATCGAGTTGAGTTGGGCAAACACCCCACCGCCATTGGCCTTGAGCACTGGGGCAAAGGCTTGGGCCATGCGGATCAGACCATAAACATTGATGTTGGTCTCAAAGGCTAGGGCATCAATGGCAGTGGCATCGAGGACTGTCGCGGTGTTGAGAACGCCAGCGTTGTTGATCACCACCTCCACGTCAGTGGCCGTTTGGGCCGCAGCCGTGATCGACTCGGGGTTGCCCAAATCAATGGGGATCGGCACGACTTTATCGCCATATTTTTCGACCAGGGGAGCCGCACTCTCCAAGGTGCGCACGGCGGCATAGACCTTAGCCGCGCCGTATTCCATAAAAGACTCAACCAGCACCTTGCCGATGCCGCGATTGGCCCCGGTAACCAAGACCACTTTGTTTTGAATGTCGTAGTGCATTGTCTGTCTCCGTAGAATGAGGGGCGTTGGCAAAACCTTGAACAATCGGTCTATTTTTAGTCAAAAAAAACACGACCCCTTGCTGGCACGCGCCTAGGGCTGATGCCGCGCTTTTACCTGGGCCAGAGCAGCTGGCTGCCCGAAGCCGAGAGCGATGGGAGAATTGCGTGTGTTGCTGACCATGGCATGAATGTAACACAATCTAGACCAATTGGTCAATGTTTCAACCCAAAGGGACTAATGGCGGCGATCGCTGCCCTGGGTAGCCGGTTGTATCGCCGCCCACAAGCTTGCTGCTGGGCGTAGTCTGTTTGAGGGTTCCGCTCTCCCGTGGGTGGTGTCGGTTAGCTGGGTGAACCCCACCCCTTAGCGGGCCGGTAGGCGGGCCGCCGTGCGCAAAATCTGGCCCGCTAAGATCGCCGCCCCAAAGCCATTGTCGATATTGACCACCCCAATCCCGGCGGCGCAGGAATTGAGCATGGTCAACAGCGGCGCTATGCCGCCAAAACTGGCCCCATAGCCAATACTGGTGGGAACCGCCACCACCGGACAATCGGCTAATCCTGCCACTACACTAGGCAGTGCCCCTTCCATACCCGCCACCACCACCAAGACATCGGCCTGATCGAGCATTTCTCGGTGGTTTAAGAGGCGGTGCAGTCCGGCCACGCCTACATCCCAAAGGCGAATCACCCGAAACCCCGATAGTTCTGCGGTGACTGCCGCTTCTTCGGCCACGGGCAAGTCTGCCGTGCCCGCCGTAAGAATGCCGATGGTGCCGGAGCGCTTGGGCAAGGTGTGGGGGGTGGGCATGGCGCAAATGCGGGCGGTTTCGTAATAGTGCAAGTTCGGCAAAGCCACCCGCAGTTGCCCATACACCGCCGGTTCAATGCGGGTGGCCATGATCACGGCGGTGCCGATGGGGGCGGCTTGCAGGGTTTTAATGATCTGCACAATCTGGTGGACGGTTTTGCCCGGTCCCCAGATCACCTCTGGAAAGCCGGTGCGGAGGGCGCGATGATGGTCAACCTTGGCAAAGTCATCCACCGGCTCAAAGGCCAGGTGACGCAACTTTTGCAATGCGATGTCAGGGCTCAC
>CAYGVA010000330.1:0-3938 GCA_964353225.1 uncultured Leptolyngbya sp. | reverse complement strand
GACTTCAGCCAGATAGGACGGTGGGGTCACCACCTCATTTGGTTTTAGATCCTGAAAATGTAGCAGGCTGACAATCCAAGGAACCAGACCCAAGATTTCATCGGGCAAAAAGGTGACTTCAAATCGCAGCAGTTTTGCCCCCCCCTGCTGGCTTTCTTTTTTGCGTTTGGCAGGCTCTAGGCCCAGGCCCTTATTGACCCCCAGCCGCAAAATGAGAGGCCGTTCTGGAATGAGTACGTCCGGGGCTAAGTGGGCATAAACACAAATGTAGTTGGCCCGCTGGTGGCCATCGGCCCAGGCGATTTTGGACGCATTGCTGGAATGGGATCCCCCTTTTGTTGTGGTAACGGGGAAACCAATACTTTCCGCAAATGCTGCATAAAAGTCCTGTCTGACCTGAGCGAGGGTCCGAATAGCATTTGGGGTCATAGAAAATTACGTTTGAATTTTAGGGTTATGGTCCCAGTTATCTGAGGGCAAAAGCGGCTTAAACATCCTCGATGGGACGGTTTGCAATTATAAACGGTGGCGGTGCACCTCCTCCTTAGCACCCTCTCATTCTTTGACCCAGAAGTGAAGACCAGCTCAAGCTGCCCATGGGGGGCGATAAACAATAGACTTGGGTCTTAGGTCCTATTCAGGACATTATTTAGGGCCGTGAGTAATTCTTCCGCCGTATAGGGTTTGTTCAAAAAAGCTTTGATCCCCGTTTCTAGGGCTGTGGCGACTTTATTACTAGCCATGAGGCCACTGATGGCGATAATTTTGACCTCAGGATTCATTTTTTGTAGGGTGCGGATGGCGGTGATCCCATCCATAGTCGGCATCATCATGTCCATTAGGACCACCTGAATCTCGGCTTGATTTTGGGCATAGCAAGCGATCGCATCAATACCATCCTCAGCGGTGATCACCCGATAGTTATAGGCTTCTAAGGATTGACGGGAAATATCGCGAATGGGGCTTTCGTCATCCACCACCAAGATCAACTCCCCCTCACCGCGCTGAAGGTATGGATCTGGGGCACGTTCCTCAGCGGTGGCATCGGCGGCGGGTAAAAAGACCCTGACTTGGGTGCCCTGGCCCACTTCACTGTAGATATTTAAAAAACCTTGGTGGGTTTTAACAATACTCCGCACCGTCGAGAGGCCCAACCCAGTCCCCCGTCCCAATTCCTTCGTCGTAAAAAATGGGTCAAATACCCGATCCAACAGATCTGGGGGAATCCCAATGCCCGTATCGGCCACGGTAATCGCAATATAATCGCCCGCTTGGGCATCCAGATTCATGCGGGCATAACTGTCATCTAGGCGCAGGTTACGCACCGATAGTTGTAAGTTCCCCCCATTGGGCATGGCATCGCGGGCATTGACGCAAAGGTTCATCAACACCTGATGGAGTTGGGTGGCGTCCCCCTGCACAGCCCATAGATCAGTGGCTATATCCACCTGTAGCTCAATCAGCCTAGGGAAGGTTTCTTCAATAATTTTGCAAATTTCGGTGACCAAGTGGCGAATTTGGATCACCATATTTTCCCCCTCTAGCCCCTGGGAAAAAGACAAGACCTGCTTGATTAGCGCACTACCCCGCCGGGCACTGTTTTCCAGCAACTGAAACAAATGTTGGGTTTGTTCGTCAGCTTCAGGCAGCTTCAGGGGCAGCAGTTGGGCAATGGAAAGGATCGGCGTGAGGATATTGTTTAAATCATGGGCAATACCACTGGCGAGGGTGCCAATACTCTCTAGGCGTTGGGCGCGCAAAAACTGGGCTTCGAGCTGCTTTTTTTCAGTAATGTCAGTGTTGACCACCAAGATGAATTTGGGCTCCTGGGCAGGGTTGCGCACCAGGGTCCAGCGGCTCTCGACCGTAATCGAACGCTGGTCCTTGGTGACATGGTGTAGCTCCCCTTGCCAGGTCTCCTGAATGAATAACGCCTGCTGAATAGCAGCAATATCCGGTAATTGGTGGTCGGCGAAGAGCAGCTGATTGGCGTTGCGTCCGATCGCCTCGGTGCGGGTCCAGCCATAGAGGTGCTCGGCCCCTTGATTCCAAAAATGGATGTGATGGTTGAGGCCCCGCACCAAAATTGCGTTAGTCGCGACATCCAGCAGGGCCGCCTGCTCGCGAATGGTGATTTCGGCCTGCTTGCGATCGCTAATGTCCCGAGCCGCAGCATAAAGCTGCTGGGTGGTCGGGTCCGGGGTAGCCGTCCACAGCAACCACTTGTAAGACCCCTCTTTGCAGCGGTAGCGATTTTCAAAGGCGATGGTCTCTGTCCCCGCCGCCAAACTGGCCACCTCCGCTAGGGTCGCCGCTTGATCTTCTGGGTGGACAAAATCTAGAAAAGGAGCCGCCAGCAGCTCCGTCTGGGTGTAGCCCAAAATCTGCTCAAAGGCCGGATTCACCTGTTTAAAGTAGCCATCCAACCCAGCCACACAAAGCATATCTAGGGACAGGGCAAACAGTTGCTCTAGATCAGATGGGCTGGGTTGCTGGCGATTGGCGTCCATGGGGTTGACCGATAAGACCGCCTGTTTCCCCCCTACCTTACCGGTTACCTATTCCCCCTGAGGTGCATTTCGCTTCCGTTCCGCCAGCTTCAGCAACACTTCAGCATGGATCTCGCGGGTAATCGGGTAGAAATAGCACAGCACCATACCGCTGATCAGCAGCACCATCGGCATCGGCCCCATAAACGCCCGGATCGCCGTCAAAGCAGAATCAGCCTGGACTTCGGCATCCGACACGAAGCCCGACCACTCTAGGGCCAGACCCACGAGAAACAGCCCTAGGGCCAGACCCACCTTTTGCAAGAGGGTCATGAACGCATAAAACACCCCTTCCCGCCGTTGCCCGGTTTGTAGCTCATCCAGCTCAATCACATCGGGCAGCATCGCCCAGGGCACCACGTAGGCGGTGGCCACCCCAAAACTAGCCATGATGCAGAGGCCGTACAGCGCCCAAACCTGCCCCGGCTGTAGCAAGAACAAGCCAATTTGGGCAATCAGCCATATCCCCATCCCCAGGAAAAACAGCTTTTTCTTGCCAATGCGGCGACTGATTAGGTTGCACACAAACATCATGATGATCGCCGTCCCCTGCACCAACAGGGCGGGCAAAAAGTAGTCATCCAGCCCCATCCAAAAAACGGTGTAAAAGGGGATGATGCTGGCGGTAATTTGCAACGCCAGCCAAGCAAATAGGTAAATGCCCACCACGTATAAGAAGGCGCGGTTGCGAAAGGCCACCTGAAACTGTTGAAAAAAGGGCATGTCAGGCACCGCCTCTGCCTGGGGTTGAGCCGCATTCAGGGCCTGCACCTTACGGGCATGGGGCCAGGTGCCAAACACGCAAATCAGTAAGGGAATTACCGATAACGCCGCGCAGAGGCCGCCAATAATCTGATATTGCAGTTGCTCATCAGCCACCTGGCCGCTGACCACTAGCCCCAGGGCCAGGGCGGTAATTGCCCCCGTTACCGAGAAGGCAAGGCGAAAGGTGGTCAGATCGGTGCGCTCGTCGTAGTCCTGGGTGAGTTCGGCGGTGAGGGTGGAGTAGGGCAGGTTGGCGGTGGTAAAAAACACCTGGAACAGCACTGAGGCGAACACAAAATACCAGAACCGAAAGGTGGGTCCGCCCCCTGGCGGCACCCACCACATCAAAAAGAAGCTCAGCCCAAAGGGGAGGGCGCTCAGAAAAATCCAGGGGTAGCGGCGGCCCCAGCGGCTGCGGGTGCGATCGCTCAGCATCCCCACCACGGGGTCATTAATGGCATCCCAGACCTTGCCAATCAGCAGCACGGTGCCCGCTGCTAAGGGGTTAATGCCCCCCACGTCGGTCAGAAAGATTAAAAACGAAAAGGCAATCAGATTCGAGGTCATGCCAGAGCCCATATCCCCCGCGCCATAGGCCAGTTTGGTCCAGAGGGAAAGGCGGGG
>CAYGVA010000329.1:0-3956 GCA_964353225.1 uncultured Leptolyngbya sp. | reverse complement strand
GGGTAACCGTCCCCTGAGCGGAGTCGAAGGGGACATCTTGCATAGGTTTTGGCTTTCTCCCTTTGGGAGACGCGTTGCGAACGACTTCGCTCAGCCAGCGTAGTACCAGGGACGCTTACCGTCTTGGTGACTATTACGCCACTGAAGCGATCGGCAATGTCACCACCTATATGAGCCAGTAGGTCATAGCTTGAAGACCGTTCAAATTCATAGCAAAGGGTTGGGGAAGTCACTTCCCCAACCCTTTTTGGCATCCGTCATGGGACGATGCGTAGCCGTCAGCGGTGACAGTTACAACCCGTATGGCCACAGCCCTGACTCCCGGCAGGATGACCATTAGCGCAGCCTTCCCCACAGTAATATTGCCCAGCCTTCTGAATGGCACTGCTGATATCGACAATGCACAGGCAAGACTCGCAGGCACATTTCATTTGGGTCACAGTCGTCATCGGGGTTTCCTCAATGGGTGGTTTTGTGGCAAAAGCATGAACAAGCTTTCATGGCTTAAGTATAACGCATGAACAGGTATTCATGCTTTTGTCCCGGATGTCACGCCCTTGTTGTTCTTTATGCTTAAGTGTTGGCGGCATCTTGGGGAGGGCGACCAATGTCTGGATGGGTTGAATGCGGTAGGCTCAAAGCCTATGGAGGTGACTGTGGCTAAGGTGGATCCAGCGTCAGGAGTGGCGTTGCCGATACAGCAGATCTTGAGCGTTGAAAAAGCCCAGCGGATGGCCGAGTTTTTTGGCACCCTCGGGGACCCCAATCGCTGGCGAATTTTGTCGGCCCTGGCCCTAGCCGAAATGCGGGTTCGGGACCTCGCGGCGGCGGTGGAGATGACCGAATCGGCGGTGTCCCATCAGCTCCGGATTTTGCGTGCCATGCGGCTGGTGGGCTATCGCAAGCAGGGGCGCAATGTACTGTATTCCCTGAAAGACCACCACATTATGAATCTGTATCGGGACGTATCTGAGCATTTGGACGAACCCGATGAAGGCATCGTTTTACCCTAATCCTCAATGGCGTCAATCCCTTAACCGTTTTGGTGTCTGGCTCCCTCGCCCCTGATGCTCCCCTGCCATTGTTGATCGATCGCTCAGGGGGCTCCCATAAAGTTGATCTAACCTGCTATTACACCTTCGACTTTTCTGGGGAGACTGATCATGGCTAACCCTGCAGTTTGGCGTCCGGTGGGTGCAGTGGATCCCACCCAGTTGGTCGAGGCTCGCCACTAGGCCCACCATGGGTTGCAATAATGCTGGGCATCAGCGGTCTAAGAGCCTTGCCCAGCACCCATGGCGACGACCCTGCTTCATCACCACTTCAAATTAACCCGTGATATTTAAAGCCATAGTGAGGATTCTGCCAACCCAGTAAAAACACTGGGGGGTACTCGTTATCTGCTGTCTAATATTTATCTATAGGGCAAAGGAGCGCACATAGATGAATCACAAAATATCGGGTTTGCTGGGTGGTGTTGTCATGGCTGGAATGGTTTCAGTACCTGCCATTGCGGCTGACTTTACACCGACAGAAACAGGTGAAATCGATGTTGGCTTGGGGTGTCTAGAGGCAGATGCTTGTCTGACCTTAGATCCCATCTTTGAGAGCATTGTGTCGTTAACCGATTCATCAACCGGTGAGCAAAGCCGTCTTTTTGTCGATTACTTTGGCGATGGCGATGTCGTAGAACGCTATGACAGCGGCAACATCCAGTTCAACACTCGGGATGCCGGCACCAACTCAGAGGGGTATTGGTTCCGTCCATCTGAGGTCAATGAAGAGAGGGGGCAGCTTGAAGTCGGCACTTATCTGTTCACTTTCGAACAAACCTTTGCCGAATTCGCGATCGACTTTTTTGATACCGAGTACAGCAATGAGACGGGTGTCCTGGAGATTAATGGTGAAGCTGTCACCAACTATGTTGCCAAAGGGTCAGATGGCAATATTGTGCGCCAGACCTACCAGAATGTGAACTCAATCGTACTTGCCCTTGGGTTTGACAAAGTTGAGGGTACGGGTGATGGCGTCAACTTCCGGATCTCTGGCACCCCAGCCGTTGCCGTCCCCGAACCCGCTTCTATCCTCGGCCTTTTGGCCGTTGCTGGCCTAGGTTTTGCCAGTCGCCGCAAACTCGCACAGCAAGCCGACGCTTAAGAATTCAGCACAGGCTCCTGGATCCTATATGCCCCTCACAGCTAGGTCTGTGGGGGGTTTCTTATTGGGGAGAGCGCAACTCAGCATGACGACAAAATTAGCCCAACACGCGCTGTTCCACTAACGCTTTACTAGGGGCCACAGGAACACAAAACAGGCAACCAAAAAGAACAGGCTGCCACCGAGACCGAGCCAATCGCCACTGTGCCAGGTCGAACCCGTAAAACAAACTGCTGAGGCAATAAACAGCAGCCATCCGATAATTTGTAAGGGCTGGTTGGGATCGGGATGTTCAGCAGGCATACCGTTAAGAGGGGTGATTGCAACGCCCTTGTGATGGTGATCAGCACTTTACCTTAGCGCCATCACACCTCAGCCCCACTTCCTGCACAACTGCACCGCTCCAACATCACAGGGCCAAGGTATTGACCGTCACCCCCCGAAACCCTTGTATGGCAGATAATAAGGACATCGAGCAAAGACATCTCTCTTTCCTCTCCTCACACAGCACACACCACCCCTGGCTACGGCTGGGGGCTTTTTATTGCTTGTTACAAAGACTTTCACACTTCGCTATCTTGGCACCGAAATCCCCCTGATTGCCCACGAAACCCCGCGCCCCTACTTTGAAGGGGCTATGTCATTGACGGCATGATTAAGCTGGGCGACGTTGTTACGGATATCAGGCTGGCTGACACCACCCCATTCAGCGCGACCGGGGTCGGCACGCTTAAGCCTGAATATCGCGATTGCCAAGCGGCAGTGATCGTCAACAGTATTGATGACGAGCGATTCCAGGGGCAGTCGTCTCTGCGGGTGCAGTTGTTTGACGGGCAGGCACTGGTCAGCCTGGATCGGACTGGGATTGCTGATGCCAATGGCTATAACACGGTGATTATTTTCCAGGGGATGCGGGAGGGCAATCCCTGCTGGGCCTGGGGAGGCACGGATTAGAGCAGGGCCAAGCTCCTGACTGTAAGGCAATTTCCGACCCTGAATATATCGCTGTAGGTTGGGTTCGTTCGCGCTAATGATTGCGGTGAATACCAATGTGGTGGTGCGACAGGCGGTGAGGGTGCCAATCACCCGCCCCGAGGGGTGCCAAAACCGAGAGGTGATCGCCCCCAAGGGTATTGACGCGGCGCTAAACTTTGATCGGGTTAACCCCTCTGACGCTAGCTGGATTAGAACGCTGAAACCGTGCTGGATTTAGCGGTTGCGATCGCGATTCTCTCTGAGGTGTGTGCCACCACCGCCCAGGCTGCCAACCTATGAGGAGCAAAGAAAAAGTAAGGGTTGCATAGGTTGTGGTTGGTTTTTCTTTATACATCTGAATTTGAACGCTCAGAAACCCTGCAAGCGCATGGCTGGGGTCGCAATTTTGAGCGATCGCAAGGTCGCGAAATAGTAAGGCGATTTCGGACAATGAACATACGAGGGTTGGGGGCAGGTCCCCTGACCCCATGCGGGCTTTGGATGGCGACTTGCCAGTCCCTCACGCGCGTTGACAAGTCGCTGTCGTCTGGCGGCAGGGTCCACAAGGAGTGGAAATGATCGGGCAACAACACAAAGGCATCAATCGAGAAAGGATGATTTTTCCTGACCGCAGTGATGGCGGTGTGGAGGGCATGACGGGCGAGATCGCTACATAGGCCAGAGGTGTCGTTTATAGGTGACTTGGGTGATGAAGTCGCTGCCACCGGCAATGCTGGTTCGTCGGGCGTCGGGCTTTGGGTGTTTTGATGCAGGGGTCGATGCGTTTGCTTGGCCGTAATGCATCCGACAAGATCAGCGATCGC
>CAYGVA010000328.1:0-3965 GCA_964353225.1 uncultured Leptolyngbya sp. | reverse complement strand
TCTGCGCCTTTAGTCATTCTGGTCAAAACACATATTTGTGCAGATGCAAGCAAGCGGTGCTTATAACCTGACGAGCTATCTCCGGCGCGATGTTTGCTTGCGAGGGTGGGGGATTGGGTAATAGGGAGCGCCACGACCATGCCGGCGCAGCAGCCAACAACAACACCCAGATGCGAGCCAGTAGATCATCACAGAGCCACAGCCCCCAATTTCCCAGCATATCGAGGGTATCCACAACCGCTTCAACAGCAGCTTCAGTAGCTAAATCTCCCAATTCCCACTGGTCCAGAATTTCAGGTAGCCATTCCTCCACCCATCGCAGCTGATCTGCCAGTTCTGGTGGTCGGTGGTCAGGGCGTTTAGCGACTCTATATAAGCTCTGTAGTAGAGCTACTAAACACTTCCAGCCCCCTGCTGCTTTTACCATTTCCTTCTGTGCGACATTGCCGGGGGTACAGCCCAATTCAGCCGCGATCTCCCGCTGAGTGGTGGCCTGATCGAGCTCAATGCGAGCTGTGAGTGTAGCCAGTAGTTGCCGCCGCGCCTGCACATCACGGGGAGCAGATGCGGGGCAGATGTCAGCCACGTTGCGTCGCTCAATGATGCAGCCGGGGTAATAGGCTGAGATTGCCATCACGTCCCATGCCGTCAAATTGTGTCCCACTAAATAGAGATTCTTGGGCTCATTCGTCCATTGCGCCCGCAATCGGCCGATCACCTGCAGGAGGTGTGACTGGGCTTGCCGTTCTAGCCATGCCTGCTGTGCCTGCGTGAGCCGACTGGTGCCGTGGCGGGTTTTCCAGGTCGTAGCCGCCGCTGTCATCGCCATGTAGGGCTTGGGGTTGATAGCGATTAACGTGGTGCAACGCTTGAATTTATTGGTGTTCTGCTGGTCCCGCCAGTTGTAGCCCAGCACCGTTCCGAAAGTGGTGTTCAGGGCCTCGTACTCCAGCACGTAGTATTTGGTGTCAATCAGGCCCGTTCTAGAGGGGTCGGCGCTGGTGCTGACGAGATGGCCCGCCAGCAGTTGCAAGCGCGATCTCAGCGACCATTCCCCGCCCCCATACCGTTGGCGGCCACAGGTGCCCACCCCATCCACGATGGTGATGTGCAGGTTGCTGTAGTCGTGGCGGGGCAGGGGGCAGATCCGCGTAATATCCCGCTGAGGAACCTGAAGTTGCTGGGCTAGGGTAGGCAGATCGGGAGTGGCATCGAGCAGAATCACGGTATCGAAGCGCCGCAGTGTCTTGCGGTGGCAGTCGCAGCGCCGCTGTAGTTTCAGTTGTCCCTGGGGAGTAATTTCGATGGCACCCGCACCCATGGTGAGAGTAGCCAGTACCTGACAAATGGCCCCAGCCTGTAGCACCTCATCAATCAACCGGGCTTTCGCGTCAGTGCTGGTAATGCCCCCCAGTAGATTATTTAGATCGTGGTTGGCCACCCGTGCCAATTCCCTGTCCACTGCGGTGATGGGCATATCCCATGGGTCACCACCGCCCGCCATCGCCTGCTCACAGAGGCCCGCCTCGATGGAAGCGATTTCCTCCTTCAGTTCCCAGGGGGTGGGTAAGAATTGAGCCAGCTCATGGTGGGCCATGCCATACAGGCCCCGCTCCGCAATCGCATAGTTGAGGGATTGCACGACCACACCGGCCAGCTCAGCGATCTCTCCTCTAGTGGTGCTATCGAGGATCAGCCGTCCCAGCTCAGCCGCCAGGTCCTTTTGGGTGACAGTGATTTCCCGCTCGGTGGTGATGGATCGGGAGGCTTCATCCACAAAGGCCACCGTACCGGTCCCCCCTTTGGACAGGTGAGATCGCAGCGCCGGGAACTGCTTTTGCTCTGCGAGCGCCGCCAGGTAGGGGCAATCCTCGAAATGGGGGCAGTTCTCGCACAGGGCACTATCTGAACCCCTAGGGGCATCAATACCCTTGGCCCGTAGCCGCTGGACATTGTCATCCTCAACGCACAGAGGAGCCAGATCGGGGGGTTCGCCCGCCCTTGGCCGCCGCCGTGATGGAGCACCGCTGGGCAGTGGATCGGTGGCATCCAGCACGAGCCCGCCACCGGTCGCCGTTTCGGGGATGCCCTCTAATGCCAGATTGGAAGGCTTACGATAGTGGGCAGCGTAGTAGACTGCCCGATTCTCCAGCAGATCGGGGGGAGACCCATGCTCACTAGATCCCCAGGCGGCAGTATCGGTGGGGCCGTAACCCGCCAGCTCCCACTGGGCTGGGGCCTGTAGCCGCGCCCATTCCTGTAGATAGCTTGCAGTGGCAGTGGTCTTTCCATCGCCCGTGGGGCCACAATCCAGCACCAGGGGATACCCGTAGGCAATCAGGCGATCGTAGATTTTGGCACGCTCATCGCCATCAAACAGCAGTACGGGCTGCCCAATCCGCTGCCAATCAGCAAAACTGGGCAGGGTGGCAGGGGTGACAGGTAGGGATTGTATTGCCGTATCCTCTAGGCGCACCAAAGCGCCGCCGGCCCGCCGCTGCTTTTCTCTGATAGAGCGCTGAGGCCATGGCAGTACTAGGCGTTGTCTGGTCAACTTGCGCTGGATTTTTGCGGGCACCATCGCCCAAAATGCTTCCCATTCCAGTTGTTCCGCCCACAGCCAAGTATCGGAGCTGATCTCGTCTACATCCCCCGTCAGTTTGGTGGTTTGCCCCCACCATTGCACCTGGAGGCTGTAGCCCCAGCTCGCCAGCCGCTCCCGCACCGCCCGGTATTGTTTCAATACGTGGCGGTTAGAAATTGCCCCACCGTCGGGACATAGAACTACCCGCCGAGGGCGCAGCGCATCCAGCGCTGCCCGTAGCTGCTCCGGCCCCCTTGCCCAGTTGCCGCCGGCCGCCCCAATCCACGTGCCGCCATACCGTAGCGTCGCTAGCGCGGGCTTAAGGAATCCCTCTGCCAAATAAACCACGCCGCCAGGGTTGCGATCTCCATAGATACCGAGGGGCAGTTCGCCGTTGGGTAGCTGAGGGCCAGCGCCGTTGATACTGCTGGAGGATGCCCACAGATATCCGCCATCAGGGTTTTTGATCTGGGCGCCGATGAGCTGACCGTTAATGTCTGGGATGGCGATCGCCCAGCTGTGAGGATAGCGCCGCAGTGCTCCATACCCATCAGCACCAGGGAAGTTTTGGGGCAGGTGAAGGTGCTCTCCGCCTTGCCAACTGAACACCAGCGCCCGCAGCGGCTTCACCTCCGCTAGGGTGACGTAGGGCCGCTGTAGCAGTTGCGCCTGGTGCTGGCTACTAAGGTCACTATGGCGAATGATGCGCCGCCAATGGCGATCTCGGCCTTCTGGAGGTAAGGACTCTGCTATCGGGGTTGGGGCGGGTGCTGGTTTGGCGGGTGCCTGCCGCTGGCGATCTCCAGGCACCCACATCGAGAATCCATGGCGATCCTCGCCAATGAAGCCCCACCCAGCAGGGGCGGTATTGGTGCCCCGACAAAATATAATCCCGTTGCGATGGGACTGTCGGCAGTCACGCCGCTGTCCGTGGCAAACGGGACAATTTTCACGTTTGAAATATAGAAATTTAGCCATCAGTTCAAGCAATTGGAATGGTGCAGAAAATGCGCATCCCGCTTTGTTGAACTGCAACGGGATGCTGAATAAAAATCCAGTCATCCCGTTAGGGGTAGACAACTATTGGCCCGCCAGAACGCTATCTAGCCAGGGGTTATTACTCCCAATACTACCTAAATAAACCTATATGGCAATAGCGGAATCGACGTTTTTTCATCGAAATTCGGAAAAAACAGATCGGATTTGGCAATTCAATACAGATAGCATTATAATTGTGCTCACAAATCAATAAATTCAGTACCCCTGACGGGCCGACTCTACGCACATATGTGTAATTTCGGCCCGTCTTTTTTTGCATATTCACGTTCATGACATGAAAATTCCTCAGCATGTTCTAGATCATCTGCCACAGCCACAGCCA
>CAYGVA010000327.1:0-3991 GCA_964353225.1 uncultured Leptolyngbya sp. | reverse complement strand
ACCCCATCCTCCGAAATTTGCGGGGAGGCAATCACCTGAGCCAAGACATAACCGTTGCTTTGGTACCACTCATTTAAATCAACGATGCGATCTTGGAAGGCAATCAGATTAATGATCTCGCCATACTGATCAGAGAAAATCTCATCAACCACCTCATCGTGTAGGACGTCATTACCCGTGACTTCTACCCGAGCCAGCACCGGGTTGGGCTGCACTATAAAGGTGACCCGTACCCCCAGAGGCGTATCCTCTGGTAGCGCCCGCACATTGGCAAAAATGCCCGTGGCAAAAATATTGTTGATATCCCGTTGCAATTGCGATCTCGTCGTGGTGCGACCAGCTTCTGTAGCTATTGCCTCAAAGATTGCGTCTTCTAAATTGCCGTCCAGAAGTTCACCCTCCAGACCTATGACAGCCACCTCAGAAACAAGGACATTGATCTCTTCCCCCTCAACTCCTCCTTCAGGGTCTAGATTGCCTTGGGCAAGTAGCTCAAAGTCTTCAGAAACACTCCTGGTTTCAAGCCCACCTAAGATAGAGTCAGCGCCAATCCCAAATCGACTCGAACCAACCGAAAAGCTATAAAGACTGGTTAATCGAGAGGCAATATCCTCCTGGACTTGAGACTCAGCGACATCATCCAGTGCGTTGGCCGCCTGAGGGGTTAAAAGTAAGGCTAAAAATACGGGTAAAGATAAAGAGACTTGTCTTGAGAACAAAAACACTTGGCTCAGGGCAGGCATGATCTCATACTCCACAAATAAAGATTTAAGCTAAAGCAGAAGTAGCACTCAGCAAGCTACGGTGAGGCAGACTCATTCACAATCGGTTCACTACAGGTTTCAGTTAAGCCAGTGAGTCTAGATGACTGTGAGTAAATCTGGCAAAGCAATGTATTCCAACGGGGTTCAAACTGCTCTGGGTCTTCTGCTCTCAACTGATTTAACTCATGCAGAAAGTCAAACCAATACAAAGAGTTGGCATCACCTAAATAGTCTCCCTCAGTAGAAATGAGACGTGAAGGAGCCTCTGAACCAGACATGTCAACCCGCTGGATCCAACCATTAACCGTGGCATCCCCAGAGCGATTGGCCGTATTGCAAATCACCGAAAATACCCATCGATAACTCTCCCCAGCCACCAATGGGTCTTCTGTTTCTGGCAACGTGTATTCCACCAACCCCGGCGTATTAGTCAGAGCAAAGTCTGGTTCATGAAAAACAATCTTCTCCTGGGCATCAATCAGAACAAACTCCGCTTGCTCCTGCCCTTCACTCGGGTAAGGCACATAAAACCACCAGGTGGGGTGCCCTAAGGTGGTTTGTTCTACGTAGGGAATACCGCTTTCAGCCGAGACCGGTACGATCGCAACCAACTCCTCAGTCGTATAAGGGCAACGATCTCGATTCGCTCCACCCTGCCCTGCCGTACCAGACCGCTCAGTATCCCTAGGCCGTCCCCTCAAACGCCGCACCAAACCCTCCCACCAACTCTCGCTATTTTGAGCATATAGATTGTGCTCATCAGCTATTGGTGCAGCAATAGCTGGGCTGTTTACCCAGATCAGCAAACCCAATCCGGCAATGGAAATGAGAGAACTACGCCTAAACATAGTGATTTTTATAAATGGGGCTAAGAGGCCGACTCGCGCAAACTGCCCTGAGTGTAGATCACAACTCCGTTAGAGAGAGCAAAAGCAACCAAGGCTGGAATCATCGGAATCCAGCCTGCAGTCAGCATCATTGTCAAAATACAGGCAAGGTATATGCTACTCATTCCGGCAACTAAGACCCCGATGCGCCATCGCCACCGATTACAGTAATAGGCCAATAGCCCTCCTGCTATACCCCAGAATCCAATCCAGCCCCTTTCAGTCCAATCCGACCAAACCCAGATCAGAGGTCGATCTTCCAGCACAGCACTAATAATCTGGTCGATCATATGAGCATGCAGCGTCACCCCAAGTACAGTTTCTTGCTGATAGGGCGTTAAGAACTGGTCCATTGCGTAGGAGCGAGCCGTCAATCCAATTAAAACAATCTTGTCTTTAAAGGCATCTGGTTCAAAATCACCCCGACGCAGAGCCTCCATAGGAAAATGGTGAAATGCATTTCGTAAATTATTCTCTTTAGGCTCACGGTAATTGAGCATGAGTTCAAACGCCTCTGAAATCAAATCTGCATAACCACCATATTCATAAGAGTCAATACCTTTTATTAAGGTGTTTCCGATCTGAAGTTTAGGTCCTAACAGGAAAGCGTATAGACCGTTGCTGTGAGAAGCTTCTGAAAGCTCAAGCTCCAAATATCGTAGGGCAAGCACTGTGCTCAAAGCGAGCTCAGATCGACATGCGGAACCAGCCTGCTGATCCGTCAACTTATATTCAACTAAGTGTCGTCTTAAGACCTTGTCTTCATCGAAAGTGAGGTTACTAAAACCAACCTTGTCTTCAGGAATGATGTTGGGATTAGGGGGTGCTATTGAGGATTGCCCATCACCAACTTGATCTCCATGGGGTTGTTCGCAAACACCATATAATTCTGGGCTTGCCTGAAAAGCTTTTGACGTACTTTTAGGCCAAGCTGACTCAGGCTTCAAAAGATATAAGTCAATGCCAATAATTCTGGCTCCGTACTCATTAAGCTTGGCAACTGTTTCTTCTAAAGCTTCATCTGAGATATAAGAGGTTAAGTTGCGAGTTTCGCCATTCCTTTCTTGATCTTCTACATCTGTACGATTTGCCTCAATAATGACAATGCGATCGCTGACTGGCTCCGCTGGCCTTGACGTAAGAACATGATCGTATGCCCGCAACTCCAGGAATTCAAAGGCACCCAAAAAACGTAAGAAAACTGTTGCCAAGGTGACTATTGCGCTGATTGACACTGCGCGCCTAGGCAAGTGCTGATAAGTTTGGGTGATCTTGGGGGAGATGCTTGGAAGACTCGATATCTCTCTGCTTGCTCGTTTCTCAAGCAGACTCGCCGCGTCGGGCCACACCTGCAAAAGCCCCTGGATAGAAATGGCATGACCGCCCTGCCCTTGTTTGAAGCGATGGCTAACGACCCCTAGGGCGCAGCCCGTTTCAACATCAACAACCGGGGAGCCACTATAGCCTTCCTCCAACCGATCTTGGTCTTGAATCGTCAAGTCCCACACATCAATGAGCGCTTGGTTGTCATTGGCACTCACCTCAAATTTCTTACCTAGGCTGCCGCTAAGTTCTCGCCTAGCAATACGATCATCAGTGTCATAACCGTAATACCCCAAAACCTTGAATGCCCTATCCTGATGGCCAACATTTTTCAGGACAATAGGCGGCTTATGTTTGAGCGACGCAACCCGTATAACAGCCAGATCAATACCCTGATCTCGACCCGTAACCATTAGACTTGCCGGTTGACCATTTACGAGAACTTGATCATGAGTTCTCGTGTCTTCCAATACGTGGGCACAGGTCAGAACATAGGCATAATTTTGATCGACATCAATAATAAAACCTGTCCCAAAAGAACTATTGTCGTCTGGTTCACAACTCGTGATCACCACAACAGAGTCGGCAAAATCCTGTTTCATTGATCATTCGGTTTCGGTTTGACTACCAATTTCACGTTCAACGTTGCTCCAGCCTTCGCCTTAGTAACGTAAACATTGCCTTCACCCTCAAAGCTAAACCCTACTTCAACCTCAGCCTGCTCTACCTGTAGCTTTGAATCGAGCTTCCGAAACGCAGCAGAAATGGGTTCACCCAGATTCTCAAGAATCGGCTGAATTTTCTCAAAGCTTGCCTTGACCTTTTCTGCATGGCGCTTTGAAATAGGTTGTGCCTTATCCTCAGGGACTTCCACCTCAATATAGGTACCATCCTCAAGCTGAATCAATTTCGTTGCCATAGTGTTGCTCCCTCTGTGCTAAACCTCTTCTCTATCTCTTCCATTCACCCCATAGGGCAAAGGCTGGGCCGTAAACTGCCAATTTCGCCGGACAAATC
>CAYGVA010000326.1:0-4011 GCA_964353225.1 uncultured Leptolyngbya sp. | reverse complement strand
AGCCTGCGTTTTAAGTGTCAAGCAGAGCATCAATAACGCACGTTCAATCACATTCCCCTACTTCACAATTAAGTTGATTTAACAGTTTCGAGGTCAACGGCGTGAGCCAACTATCAGGTCAAGCAGACACTTTAATCCTGCATGACTATTTCACAATAGTCCGGACAGTTTTGGCGACAAAGCTATCGGGCTTTTAGGTCAGTCACTCCAGTAATTAAGTGAAAGTTAGCTTTCAGGCTGACGTTTTTTGGCACTGTCTCTTAAGGGGGTGATGAGTGCTCGAAAGCCTTGCAGGACAGTGACTTTAACTGATTTAAGATAAAAGCGCTGAAAAGCTTTCAGAGAAAGGATTTACAGCGTTTATCACCCTTTAACAGGTCAGTGCCCGTTTTTTAAGTGCTTTGAGCAACGTAGGTTCTGGCTGACAGACAATGAAAAGAGTGAATTTCTGGCCAGGTTTTTGAATATAAAGTTCCGCCTGAGCGACTGCAAGCAACCTTTACAACACCCAGAAGTTCTCAGCATGAGAACGATTCTCGCTTTAGGTAGCCTCAAAGGTCAAAATCATCGTTTTGCCGCCCTAAAGCATGGTCTATAGACGAGATCTATCGTCTCAAAACGCCCGAAAATCCAAAACGAGAATTGCTGTGCAACACCGCCAAGATCTCTCGACAGTCCGCTCCAGCCGGGCTGTTAGGTGGCCGTCGCTTTTACAAAATGGAATGGCTTGCTAAGCATCATCTACAAACTTTACTGGTAATTCTGTTTTCAACTCAACTCCAACTGCGGGATTAAAATTGACAGTATATTGGCGTATTACTTCTAAACCTTTCCATGACAATCGTCCTTCTTGGCTCTGTATGAGCATCCGTAATAGATCCAGATCATAATCTAGTCTTCGTTGCTTAATTAAAGTATCCTGATCCTGTGCTATTTGATAGCTTGCTTTTTCAAAAAGATACATTAAAGGATCTCTTTCTGGAAAATCTGCTAGTTTTCCCTCTTCTTTTCGTTCTTGCATCTCCTCAAAGTAACAAAGAATAGCGTAAGTAGTGTAAGGCCATTGTCCACTCATGACCAACCAGCAAATAGTAATATCTGGATTATTTAAAATGAGAGATTCATTTTTGTATTTAGCTAAAGTACGAACTAATCGATAAACATTCACTAATCTTTTAAGATGTCTAGGATTAGGTTTTAGAAAACGAGCAAAACTATGAAAAGCCTGAAGTTCTTCGTATGTGAAAGGGACTAACGCATCAGGCATAGATTTTTTCATTTCCAATTCAGTTGTAATGACTGAATTGGAAATCTCGATGGATGCTTGATTGAATTTTTCTTGCGATAACTCAAATAGCCGCAAATCTCTACTAATTGGTTTTGGTTCACCTAGTTGTTGAGTGAGAAATATTTTAACCTCATCCAAGGTGGGTTCTGGAATTTTGAAGGGAATCTGAACGATTTTATCTAGATATTCATAACCTGAAGTCCCTGCTGGGCCAAGAAGTTCTGCATAATGTTTCTCTACTGCACGTGTAATAATTCGAGCATCAATACCAAGGCAAATAATAAATGTATCGAAATCAAGCAGCAATTTAATTGCTTGCAACACTTCGACTGCTTTTTGAGGTTCGCACCTATCTAAATCATCTATGACAATGAGAATTCGATCACCATCTTTTTTTAATCTTTTTGCCAACAAACCTAAATCATCTCGAATTTCTTCCATATAGTCAATTTTTTTGCCATAATCACTCGTTTGAAGGACAGTCGTGATCCACTGACTTAAGGGTTTAGATAAAGTGTCTGCTACTACCTTAGAAATTCCTCCTATGCCAAGAGCAATTGATGCACCCCAAATCAATGAAATGTCTAAACCAAATTTCCAAAAAGAAAATACAGCTAAACCAATGATTATTGCAAAAATCGTGATTATTTTACCTTTCACACCTTCAATTTGACGTTTAAGATTACGCCAGAACTTAATCATAAAGTGACCAGGAAAACCCCAGGAAACCTGTGATTCTAGTCGATTCATAATTCTTCGTACAAGGCATGGCCAAATTGTCTGAGCGGCACTATACTCCCAAGCGTTAAACTCAACAGTATAAACACGAGGCAGTTTATAATTACTCAGTCTAGTTTTTAGACGTATTTCATAACGTCTTTTAAGCTCTTTGCTTATGTGATGAAGAAGGAATGATTTCCCTATGCCCCACGATCCAAATATTCCGATCGTCAAAGGTGGAAATGTAGCTGTGGACTCAATTAAATCAGCAAAGGCTTGAACGTAATCTCTAAATCCTAATTGATCTCTCTCGGAAACCAAGTCATTTTCAGCACCTTGAAGATCACCAATTTTATTGGAAGTAACTTCTTCAGGACTGGTAGAGACTTGAGATTCACGCTCTTGGGTTTCTGTAAAAGTGGTTGAATTTCCTGTGTCTTTTTGCGTTAATTTCTCAATTGCTTGTATCGCTTCAGGATCGCTAGGAGAAACTGAAAGTACTCTGATCCATAATTGCCTAGACAGTTCAAGATTGCTATCTAACTCTGCTTTAATCGCATCAGTTTTTAAATTCTGAATATCTACAAGAGTTGCGAACTGGGGCAGGATAATTAAATGTACTTTGGTTGCAGGCTCAACAGTTGCATAGGGAGTTTGAGGTGGCTTTCCATACTTTTTATTAATCTCTGGAACTCTAAGCCTTAAATAGTTGTCTAGTCTTTCAATTGTAGAAGGACTGCCTTCACCTTGAATACTCAAGCCTTCTATCAAAGCATATGCAAAAGAACCTTGTTGAATTTCTTCAATCTCATATGAGAATTCATTTGGAGCACACGAAAAAAAGACTATCAATCCTTGAATGGCATCGTTGCCAATTCCAGTAGCACTCCTTACGCTTTCGTTCCTACAAGCATCTATAAAAAGCAAAACATTATCAGCGCCAGAACGCTTTAAACGCTCTGCAATATCCCTTATAGGAAGAGCAGTTTCTTCAACATTTCCTGGATCGCCATCGTTGGGGATAAGAAAATCTCGATCTTTGAAACGAAGTCCATGACCAGCAAAAAAAAACCAAAGATTATCTCCTGCCGATAAAAACGGCTGTTCAAATCGCATTCGCAAAAAACGCTTTAGATTTGCATAAGAAGGTCTAGATGATAAGGGTGAACCATAATCAGTAGGAATCTCTGGAGAATCATCAGAAAAGAGATAAACCTGATCGAAGCCTGCACTACTAGTTAAAAATTGGCTTACTAGCTCTGCATCACGTTTGGCATACCTCAAAGATGGAAAGGCAGTGTACTGGTTATTACCTATTACAAGAGCATAGTTTTTAGGCATTTTCCTAGAACTTTAAGTACAAGGTCTCATCAAACAAAAGCATTATCTCCCAAGTCATTGGGCTGCCCATATTCTGTAGCTTTATTCTGTTACTTGCCCTCAAATCCAAGAATAGTGGTTTTCTCTGTTATTGATGGAATATCTTCTATGAGTGGCTTGAGCCTTCCCAATTGCGATTAGGTGCATGCCCTGCAAATAACTTAAAGCCACCTAGCTATTATGTATAGGGAAAGTTTCTACCTAAGATCCCAGTACGGGTAGATAGGCTGAAATATTTCAGCCTAAGATCCTGTTTTGGGCAAATAGGTGAAACATCGTCTACCTAAGATCCTCATACGGGTAAATAGGAGGAATGATTAAATATAATCATCTCTCCGGTTACAGGCTGAACCTGTTTAGAGCTTGTTTAACATCTCTTTTCAGGTAAGCGTCCCTTGAGCGAAGTCAAAAGGACGCTTACCTGATAAACCGTGATCGATGCCCGACATTCGTTGTGGCAATCACCCCATTAAATGTGGTTTAACTCCGAATCTCATTCCACAGTTGCACCCACTCATCATAGTTTTTGACGCTTTGCCACATGTTGATCTGACTGTGCAGCGACAGATCATCCATAAACAATTCCTTGGCCCGCTCTGGCCCGATCGCCGCCGTTCCCAGGG
>CAYGVA010000325.1:0-4027 GCA_964353225.1 uncultured Leptolyngbya sp. | reverse complement strand
ATTACGGCAGTCGAGAACTGGTGCCCAGCGACATGCTGATGGACTTGCAGAAGGCCAAGATCGTCATCACCAACTACCACGCCTTCAAACTGCGGGAGAAAACGCAGATTTCCAAAGGTGGTCGGGCGTTGGTGGAAGGGCGCGATGGCAAGCTCGACACCCTAGAAACGGAAGGGGAAATGATTCGCCGGGTGATGGCGGGCCTCAGTAAACGGGTGCTGGTGCTGAACGATGAGGCTCACCACTGCTACCGAGAAAAACCGGGGGATGCGGAAGAGACGGATCTGAAGGGGGACGACAAGGACGAGGCCAAGAAGAACGCGGAGGCCGCCCGGTTATGGATCTCGGGTCTAGAAGCGGTGAAGCGGAAGCTGGGGGTATTGGCCGTCTATGACCTATCCGCAACACCGTTTTTCCTCAGGGGTTCTGGCTATGCGGAGGGGACATTGTTTCCCTGGACGGTGAGTGACTTTTCGCTGATGGACGCGATCGAGTGTGGCATCGTCAAGCTGCCACGGGTGCCGGTGGCCGACAACGTGCCGGGGGGCGAGATGCCCAAGTTCCGGAACCTGTGGGAGCACATTGGCAAGCGGATGCCCAAAAAGGGACGGGGTAAAGCGAAGGGACTCGACCCCGATAAATTACCCGTAGAACTCTTAACTGCCCTCGATGCGCTCTATGGACACTACGTGCAAACCTTTGAGTTATGGCAATCGCAGCAGATTCCCGTGCCCCCAGTGTTCATCGTGGTGTGTAACAACACCGCCACATCCAAGGTGGTTTACGACTACATTGCCGGTTTTGATTTACTCAATGAGGACGGGGAATTTGCGGCTGGACGCCCCGGCAAACTGGAGCTTTTTAGCAACTACAACGAGCACGGCGATCGCCTTGCCCGTCCCCGCACGTTGCTCATCGACAGTGAGCAGTTGGAATCGGGAGATGCCCTAGACAAGAACTTTCGGGCGATCGCATCTGATGAAATCGATCGCTTTCGCCGAGAGCTGGTGCAGCGCAGCGGCAACGTCAAGGATGGCGAAAATCTCAGCGATGAAGCCCTGCTACGGGAGGTGATGAACACCGTCGGCAAGGAAGGCCGATTAGGGGAATCGATTCGCTGTGTCGTCTCGGTATCCATGCTGACGGAAGGCTGGGATACCAACACCGTCACCCATGTGCTGGGGGTGCGGGCCTTTGGCACCCAGTTGCTCTGTGAGCAGGTGATCGGTCGCGCCTTGCGCCGCTACTCCTACGATCTAAACGAGGACGGCTTGTTCGATGTGGAATACGCCGATGTCTTTGGCATTCCCTTCGACTTCACCGCTAAACCTGTGGTGGTGAAGCAAAAGCCGCCGAAACGGACGGTGAATGTGAAAGCTGTGCGACCGGAGCGGGACTATCTGGAAATCACGTTCCCCAGAGTCGAAGGCTACCGGGTAGAGCTGCCAGATACGCGGTTAGAGGCAGAGTTCACAGAGGACTCGGTGCTGGAGCTGACCCCAGCGCTGGTCGGGGCGACCCAAACTCAGAACTCCGGCATTATCGGCGAAGCGGTGGACATGAATGTGAAGCATCTGGCCGAAGTCCGCCAGTCCACTGTGCTCTACGAACTCACCCGCCATCTAATTTTCAACAAGTATCGCGATCCGGGGGAAGAGCCCAAAATCAACCTGTTCGGCCAATTGAAGCGGATTGCCAAGCAGTGGATGAAGCAGGGTTTGGTCTGTAAGGGTGATACCTTTCCGGCGCAGTTGATGTATCGGGAAATTGCGGATATGGCCTGCGATCGCATCAAGGCCGCCATTACCGAAGCCACCATCGGCGAGAAACCCATCAAGGCCATTCTGGATGCCTACAACCCCACGGGCAGCAGTTGCCACGTCAATTTCAACACCTCTAAAAACACCCTGTGGGATGCCAGTATGCGCCACTGCCAGGTGAACTGGGTGGTGTGCGACAGCGATTGGGAAGCCGAGTTTTGCCGGGTGGTGGAGCGCCATCCCCGCGTCAAAGCCTATGTCAAAAACCAGGGCCTAGGCTTTGAGGTGCCTTACCTCTACGGCTCGACCCCGCGTAAATACATCCCCGACTTCATCGTCAAAGTGGATGACGGCCACGGGCCGGATGATCTGTTGAACCTGATTGTCGAGATCAAGGGCTATCGCGGTGAAGACGCCAAGGACAAGGCCAGCACCATGCGCAACTACTGGGTGCCAGGGGTTAATAACCTGGGCACCTATGGCCGCTGGGCCTTTGAAGAGTTCCAAGAGGTTTACGAGATTCAGACGGATTTTGAAGCCGTGGTGGAAGCAGGGTTTGACGAGATTGTGGATCGGGTCATGCGTCAGCCGATGGAGGTGACGTGATAGCGATTGCTGACTTGTGCCTTGTGATTTGACTTTAGCTACCCACCACCCATGAACACTGACACCATCCAAGCGCTCACTGAAACCTTTGAAGGCCATGCCCAGCAAACCGAGAACGGTGTGGAGTATTGGCTAGCCCGTGACTTGCAACATCTGCTGGGCTACTCAGATTGGCGCAATTTTGAGGGTGTCATAAAGCGGGCCATAAGCATCATTCAGCACAAGCACCTTAATGGAAATATAGAAACAACACACGCAACCGTCAAAATAGGCTCAGGTGCCTCAAGAAAAATCACCGATTATCGAATAGATAGAGAAGCTCTAACTCTACTCAAAGAACTATGCGGCAGCTACAAACTAAACAATCATTTCTCCATCAGAAATGAGAGTGTTGTTATGCAGCTAGCGGAGAAATACTGTACGGAGAAAGGTCTGATATTCGAATATCAGTTTAGACTAGAAAAAAATATATTTGACTGCATGATAGACCAAAAAATATTAATAGAGTTTGACGAACCTCATCATGTCCATAATTCACGCCAAAAAAGGATAGATGTCCAAAAAGACCTATTGGCAAGGCAACAAGGCTTCTCCCTATTCAGGATTGGCATACATATGGACATCATTGATCTGATTATCTTTGTAGAAAAAGAGTTGAACTTATAGATTTCCTTATATCGTAGACACTCAGGGTCAAAGCCATGATTTCTGATTTTTTTGAATTGAACGTTCGTCAAACTGCTGAGGGCGTCAACTTCTGGCTGGCTCGTGAGCTTCAGCATTACCTCGGATATGATATATGGGAAGACTTTATTGACCTTATATCCGATGCAAAAAAGGTCTGTGAACTTGCGGGGTATACCCCTTCAGATCATTTTCTCAGTACTCACAGGATAGTTGACCCCCCATCAGGGAGCCAGCGCCAGATAGATGACATCATGCTCACGCGCTATGCCTGCTATCTGATTGCTCAGAATGGCGACCCCAGGAAGCAAGAGATCGCCTTTGCCCAGACCTACTTCGCCCTGCAAACCCGTAAGGCAGAACTGATTGAACAGCGCTTGCTAGAGTCTGAGCGGGTTTCAGCCCGCAAGAAGCTGTCTGAAACTGAGGCGGAGTTATCTAAGGTCATCTATGAGCAAACGGGGGGGAATCAGAATTTTGCATTGATTCGCAGCAAGGGCGACCAGGCGCTCTTTGGCAAACCCACAAGGGAGATGAAGGCCCAATGGAAGGTGCCAGAGCGGCGACCCTTAGCGGATTTTGCCCCCACAATCATTCTGAAGGCCAAGGATTTCGCCACTGAAATCACTATCTTCAACACCAAGGCAAACGATCTGAGTACTGAACACGCGATTTCCCAAGAACACATCACCAATAACCAGGCTGTTAGGGAAACCCTACTAGAGCGGGGCATTCGCCCTGAAGCATTGCCCCCGGCTGAAGATGTCAAAAAAGTTGAACGCCGCCTTGCCTCAGAACAAAAAAGGTCCAGCAAGAACCCAGACAGACTCGATATCTAATCATCCATTAGCTAGGCGACTCGACGTTTTTCTGGTGTCTCACTACAAAATTGCTCTGGCTCAGCCAAAGGGCCGCGTGTCGCTCCCCTGCTCCCCCTCTCCCTTGCGCGCCCGGGCCCGGGGGCTGATACACAACAG
>CAYGVA010000324.1:0-4046 GCA_964353225.1 uncultured Leptolyngbya sp. | reverse complement strand
AGCGATGGCTGAGGAATTCCAAATTGCGAATCCTGACGTCAAAATCACCGTGGGTGCCTCGGGTACGGGTGGTGGCTTTGAGAAGTTTTGCGCCGGTGAAACCCAAGTTTCTAACGCTTCCCGTGGCGTCAAGGCCGAAGAAATTGAAAAGTGTGCTGAGGCTGGCATCGAGATGATCGAGGTGCCCGTGGCGACGGATGCCTTGACCGTTGTGGTTAACCCCGACAATGACTGGGCGGCATGCATGACCCTTGAGGAGCTCAGCACCGTGTGGAGCCCTGAATCGGAAGGCACCATTGACAACTGGAGTCAGATCAATCCTGCCTATCCCGATGCGCCCTTAGTGCTCTACGGTCCTGGCACCGACTCTGGCACCTTCGACTACTTCACCGATGAAGTCAACGGTGAAGAAGGCGCGAGCCGTGGTGACTATACCGCCAGCGAAGATGACAACGTCTTGGTGCAAGGGGTTGAAGGGGATGTCAATGCCCTGGGTTACTTTGGCTATGCCTACTTCTTCGAAAACCAAGATCGGATGAAGGCAGTTGAGATCGACGGTGGTTCCGGTTGTGTCGCACCTGATGAGGAGACCGTGTTGGCGGGTGAGTACACCCCCTTCTCTCGTCCTCTATTTGTCTATGTGAGCAAGGCTGCCTACGAAGAAGATGAAGCGGTGAACGCTTTTGTCAACTTCTACCTTGATCCCTCGAATAAGGAGTTTGTGGGTGACACCGGGTATGTGACCCTCTCAGATGAGCAATATGCTGAGTCTCTAGCTAAGGTCGAAGGCGGTGAAGTCAAGACCGCTGAATAAGTTAAAGGCTTGAGTGCGGGAGGGGCGGGACAGGTTTGATGAATGCTTAAGTTCTGATGCCTGTCTCGATCGCTCCCGTGATCTGCTTTGGCTTTGGCTTGGACTCGCTAAAGGGCCAGATTATAGTGCTTCTATAGGGATAGCAGCCCTGGCTGTGTGAGGCTGCCATTCTAACTTCGGTCATCTCCACCGTCTTCTCTGGCCCTCTGGGCAGCGTTAGTGACGGTATTGGTCCAACCAGACGTGTAATCCGCAAGGCTCGGCTATGACTGATAGTGTTTTTCCAGGTCCAGCATCAGGGGACTCTACCCGTAGCGATCGCTGGAAACCGAATCGATCTTTAAGCAAATTATCCCAGAGGGCGGTGGTGATCCTCTTCGGGGCGTTTGCAATGGTGTCAGTGGCCACGACCATTGGCATCATCTCGACGTTGCTGTTTGAAACCATCGAGTTTTTTCTTGAGGTTTCTCCGCTAGAATTTTTCACCGCCACCCGCTGGACAGCCTTGTTTGCCAATCCGAGCTTTGGCGTGATTGTTTTGCTGTGCGGAACATTCTTGACGTCATTCATTGGGTTGTTGCTCGCTATTCCCCTCGGTTTACTGGCGGCAGTTTGCCTCAGCGAATATGCCCCTCGCAAGCTGCGGGCTGTCTTAAAGCCCGCCCTAGAGCTGCTAGCGGGTATTCCTACAGTGGTCTTCGGCTACTTTGCCCTATTAATGGTGACGCCGTTCCTCCAGAACATCGTTCCGGGGCTGTCGGTGTTTAACTCCCTCAGTGCCGGGATCGTGCTGGGTTTTGCCATTCTGCCGACGATCGCCTCCCTGAGCGAGGATGCCATTTTTGCCGTTCCCCAAAGTTTGCGCCAAGGCTGCTATGCCCTGGGGGCCACCAAACGGGAAACCGTGACCGGGGTGGTATTGCCCGCAGCGCTATCCGGCATCGTCTCTTCCATTATTTTGGGGGTCGCCCGCGCCGTGGGCGAAACCATGATTGTCACCCTGGCGGCGGGGCAGAGCCCCACCCTCACTCTGGACCCACGCGTCTCGGTCCAGACCATGACCTCCTTCATTGTGCAGGTCACCAAAGGGGATGCCCCCTATGGGTCGATTGAGTTTAAGACCCTGTTTGCGGTGGGCATGACGCTGTTCGTGATTACCCTGTTGCTGAATATTTTGAGCTTCTGGTTTGTGCGTAAGTTCCAGGAGAAGTACGAATGAATCCTATTGACTCTCAAGCCCAAGGGCTTGGCCTGCCAGAAACGGGTAACTTTAAGCCCCAACTGGAGAAACGCTACAAATTCGACCAGATTTTCAAAATCGTTTGTTGGGCAGCGGCCTTGTCGGCCATTGTTGTGTTGGCAATTTTGCTGATTGGGGTCCTGTTTGAGGGGCTTCCGAAGCTTAGCCTTGAATTTCTCACGGCACCGCCTTCCCGCAAAGCTGATCGAGCCGGGATTTGGCCCGCCTTCCTGGGTTCAATTTCGCTGTTGCTGATTACAGCGGCATCTTCGATTCCTTTAGGGGTAGGAACCGGCATTTTTCTCCAGGAGTTTGCCCAGGACAGTAAACTTGCTCGAGTGATCGAAATTAACATCAGTAATCTGGCGGCGGTGCCTTCGATTATTTATGGGATGCTGGGCCTGTTTGTGTTTGCGCGGCTACTAGAGCCGATTACCGGAGGGCGCAGTATTTTTTCAGCTGGGCTCACCCTAGCGCTGTTGATTTTGCCGGTGATTATTGTCGCCACTCGAGAATCGCTAAAGGCTGTGCCTGACAGTATTCGGATGGCAGGGATGGCCTTAGGGGCAACCCGGTGGCAGACGGTGCGCTCCCATGTCTTGCCCCTGGCAATTCCTGGCATCATGACGGGGACAATTTTGGCCTTGTCTCGGGCAATCGGGGAAACGGCACCGATTATTGTGGTGGGTGCGGCTGCTTTTGTGCCTTTTGCTCCAGAGTTTTCGATAGAAGGGTTTCGGGAACCGGCCTTTACCGCCATGCCGATTCAGATTTTTAACTGGATTAGCCGCCCTCAAGAGGAGTTTCACGCGATCGCCGCCTCCGCCATCATTGTGCTGCTGCTGGTATTAATGGTGATGAATACAACGGCGATTGTCTTGCGAAATCGTTTTCAAAGTAACCGCTAGTGCTTGCTACTGTCTGTTTTATGAGAGTTGAGTCCCATGCAATCTGAACAAGCGTCCTCTACGGCAGTCGCCGGACTAGAACGGGTCTTTAAGGTCGAAAACACGAGCTACTACTATGGCTCGAACATGGCCGTTCGGGGGGTGAATCTCGAAATTCCTGGCAACAAAATTACGGCGTTCATCGGCCCCTCGGGCTGTGGCAAAAGTACCGTATTGCGTTGCTTTAACCGTCTGAATGACTTAATCCCCAGTGCCCACATTAAAGGGCGTATCACTTACCACGGGGTTGACCTTTACAGTAAAGCGGTTGACCCGACCGAGCTGCGCCGCCGGATTGGCATGGTGTTCCAGAAGCCAAACCCCTTTCCCAAATCGATTTACGAAAATATCGCCTTTGGGGCACGCATCAACGGCTATCAGGGCGATATGGATGAACTGGTGGAAAAGTCTCTGCGCGGTTCTGCCCTCTGGGATGAGGTGAAGGACAAGCTTAGGGAAAGTGGTTTGTCGCTATCGGGGGGACAACAGCAGCGGCTTTGTATTGCTCGGGCGATCGCCGTTGAGCCCGAAGTCATTCTAATGGACGAGCCCTGCTCTGCCCTAGACCCGATCTCAACCCTGAAGATCGAAGATTTGATGCAGCAGCTCAAGGAAAATTACACGATCATCATCGTCACCCACAACATGCAGCAGGCGTCACGGGTGTCTGACCGCACGGCCTTCTATAACGCTGAGGCCACGGAGAGCGGCGGCAAGGTGGGTTACCTGGTGGAGTATGACGAAACCCAGGTGATTTTCAGTAATCCTAAGCAGGAATACACCCGCGACTACGTGTCTGGCCGATTCGGCTAAGACTGAGTCAACCCTCTTTTAAATGTTCACCTGACTCAACTTCACCTGTGGGGGAATTTTCCGCCACAGGTTTTTTGCTGGTTGACTGACAAAACCCTTGAAACGCTCATGCTTTCGTAGGTTGGGTTTCACTCGGTTTCACCCAACCTACGAGAGAAACTTTTGTCAGTCAGTCAGGGTTTTTTGTCGGGTTTTACCGATAGAACAAAATCACCGACTGCATGCCCCCAAT
>CAYGVA010000323.1:0-4051 GCA_964353225.1 uncultured Leptolyngbya sp. | reverse complement strand
CAAAATCATAACCGGGCATATTGGCGGTTACTGAAGCCAGCTCTTCTAAGGCAATCCCACAGCTATCTAAGCAATACCGAATGGCTTCGTTCGGGGGCTGCATTTGAGAGGCAATTCCAGGGGCCTGCAGCATAAAGCCAATGCTGTATTTCTGGCGATCTAAACGTTCCTGCTCAATTGCCACGACAATTTTGCCGTCTTTAACAATCGCTGCCGAACGTTCGTGGCCAAGGTTTAGTCCAAGATGATATTGAGACATTGTTGTAGATACCCCCATGCAACCTTTGAGGAAGGTCTGAATTTTGCAAAACAAAATAGACTCAAAAGCACGATGCACCTACGGGGAGAAGAACATAAAATAGCCTAATGGCAGGGCAACACAAACGCTCTTTCCCCAACAGGCAAATCACTGCGGCTAAGCAACCCTGAAATTACATGTTCAATTGCTTTGCAGCACCTTCAAAAAGAATATTAACTTAGTTTTTGAGTTGCCACAATCGGCAAGGACCTAAGTATAAATGCGGAAAACAAGCGCTGTTAGAGATGCCTTAGATGTCTTATTTATGTATTTTTAGATACGAAAACAAGCATTTTTGCACCATGTGGTGGCATAATCTGCTCACCCCACTCCAGATTAGCCCAAGAATAAGCTTCGGGCTGTGGGTGGGTGATAGAGAGAACAAACATAATCTGTTGTTTCAAAATAGCACTAAAGCTCTTTTGAAATAGACTTGATTAAATTAGCAGAAATGGACTAAAGCTATCATTTTTTAGTGATTTGCATAAGCACTTTCTGTGTTTTGGATCACAATTACTTGCCTTTAAAATCTTTGTTGGAGGTTCGAAAAGGAAAATCTGGACAGCAATGCCCGGATCTAAACAGATGGCAAGAACCATTTCAAGGTTAACGATCACCCTGCCGCCAGTCGCCAAAACATGCGCTCATCGGGGCTCCATGGCCAGGGCTTATCCCCCGGCAACGGCCTGCACCATGGGCACAAAATGCTCTAAGTCTGGGGTTGCTAGCTTCGCCACCTTCGCCAGATCATCCCAGCGCCGGAGTTGCACCGCTTCCGGGGCGTGGATCTGCTGAATAAAGGCCGCCGCTGCTGACTCAGAAAATATTCCCCCTTGCAGTACCAGGCTGAGTTGGGAGGCTGGGGACAACGCCGCCCAATAGCCCCCCTCCACCGCGCAGAGATAGCGCTTGGCCGCCACATGCAAACGCACTGGGGTGGTCACGGCTGGGGAGAAAAGCTGCTCCAAAATCGGGATGGCTCGGTATTCGTGGCGGTCATCAATGCCCCGTGCGGCCACGTCCTCTCCCAAGTGGTGAACCAGATGCCCTAGATCATGGAAGAGGCTGGCCGTAATGAGTTCTGCCGATTGCCCCGCTTGCTCTGCCAAGGTGGCGCATTGCAGGGCGTGCTCTAGCTGACTCACCGCTTCGCCGCCATATTGGGCTTGGCCTTGCTGGCGGTAGAGGTGGAGGATTTGGGTGAGGGTGGGCGTGGGCATGGGCGTGGAGGGGTTTAAGGGTAGGAAAAGTTTTGAGTTTTGAATTGACCTTAAGAAACGATAAGCCCTGCACCCTTATCGTTTCTTAAGCGATCTCAGGGTTAGCCATAGGTCACGATCGCTTGCCCCTGGCTATAGACCGAGCGAATGGCATTGGGAAACGGCTGGTTGGGGGTGACCAGCAGGAAATCGGCATCATAACCGGGGGCAATTTTGCCCTTGTGATCGCCAATTTTGGCGGCCTCAGCCGGATATTCCGAGACACATTTCCAGGCTTGCGCAAAGGGCATCAACCCTTTTGCGGCCAACAGAAACGGGGCGTGGAATAGGGAGGGGTAATGGTAGTCAGAGCAGAGGCAGTCCAGCACATTGGCCTGGGCAGCTTCGGCCACCCCCATGTAGCCCACATGGGAGCCCCCCCGCACCAGGTTCGGGGCTCCCATTAGTACCGAGGCCCCGTAGGCGCGGGACTGTTTGGCTAGGGCAATCGAGGCGGGGAACTCGGCGATCGCCACCCCCCGTTCCCGGCTTTTGGCCACATCGGCGGCGGTCTCATCATCGTGGGACGCCACCGGTATACCCCGGTGCTGGCAAAGCTGGACCAATGCATCAAACTGTTCCAGCCCCTTGATTTGGCGACCACAGGCGGACTCGATCAGGGTGCGAATCTCGGCATCGGAGCACTTAATTCGTTGCCGCAGCCCCTTGCTGTAGCGCTGCAGGGTTGCGCAATCGAGGGAGGGCGGTAGGTGGTTGTTAAGAGAGAGCAACGTCACTTGACCGGTTTCGAGCCAGTGGCAGAGCTCCTCAAAATCAGCGGTATTGGCCTGTTCGTGGCGAATGTGTACCCGACTATCCACCCGTAGCCCAGTGTCAGGATCATGAATCCGTTTCACCAACTGTCGAGCCATCGCCCGACTGCGCAACCCTGGCTCAAAGGAGTCGGTAATAGAGTAGAAAAAGGTGGTGATGCCTGCCCCCAAAAGGGCTTGGTCATTTTCGAGCAGGGCCATCTCCAGGGGGAGGTTGACCCCAGGGCGGGGGCAAATCATCCGCTCAAAGGCATCCCCATGGATATCCACAATACCCGGTAGAAGCTGCAAGCCGCCCATGTCCAAAGCGGTATAGCCCTTGGGACATGGGGCTTGATTCACCGCCACAACTTGACCCGCTTCGATCAACACCGTGGCGGCTTCGAGCCAACCCGTTGGCGTCAACACCGTTACGCCCTGCAAAGCCAATGGTTGAGGAGTCGGAGTCATGGCATCAATGGTGAAAAGAGCAGATCGTGAAGAGGAAAAGGGGAGAGTGCCTGTGAGCGATGAAAACATTGAGGGCGTTTTCCCCCTCCCCCAGGAAGGCTAAACCCTAGGCCACCCGTTGCCCTTGGCTAATCACATGGGTCAATCGGGGAACCGCCCCATCATGATGAACGGCAATCACGTCAGCCCGTTTACCAATTTCTAGACTGCCGCGATCGCCCCCCAGCCCCACCGCTTTAGCGGGGTTCAGGGTAAACAGTCGCATGGCTTCGTATAGGGGCTTTTGCTGCTGCTCAGCAATCAAAAACAGGGCCTGCACCAAACTTTGGGGCACATAGTCGGAAGAAATAATATCCACCAGATTCTCCTCGACCAATTCCATCGCCGACACATTGCCAGAATGGGACTTACCCAACACCAAGTTGGGGGCACCCATCAACACCTGCAAGCCATGGCCGTGGGCTGCCTTAGCCGCCTCTACTGTTGTGGGAAATTCGGCAATCACGGCCCCATCCTGCAAGGATTCCTGCACATGCTCGGGGGTGGCGTCATCGTGGCTGGCTAGGGGAATCTGCTTGGCTTGGGTGAGTTCTACCAATTGGCGACGGTTGGCAATGGCGTGGCGCGCCTGGTTGTCAATGCGGTTTTGAATGAAGCCCTCCATTTGATCCGCCGTCACCCCATGCTTGCCCATGTAGTACTCCTTGTACTTGTCGAGCTGGGCAAATTGGCGTTGCCCTGGGGTGTGATCCATCAGGGAGATCAGGCTCAGCAGCGGGTGATCGCCGTAGAGGGCGGTGATGTCGTAGACGGCGTCGTAGCCCAGTTCGCAGCGCAGGTGCAGGCGATGATCGATCGCAAACCGATTGGCCTGCTGCCCATCGTGGATCACGTCAATCATGGAATGGAAGTGGGTGGCCCGCATGGAGCCGGGGTCCGTATCGCCGATCGCGATCGCGTCACACACGGTGGTAATACCCGCTGCGGCGACATCGCGATCGTGGTATACCGCTGCCACCGCAAGGGGCCAGCGCACCTTGGGCCGGGGGGCCATACACCGTTCTAGGTTATCGGTGTGCAGTTCCACCAACCCTGGCATCAGGTAGTCCCCTTCGCCGTCGTGGCCTTGGGGGACGATACCGGGTTGAATGTCGGCGATTTTGCCGTCTCGGACCACCAGGGTGCCCAGCATTTCTTGGTCGGGCAGTTGGAGACGGTAATTGGTGTAAACCTGTTCAGCCATGGATAAAAGGAGGATGTAGCGGGTGAGC
>CAYGVA010000322.1:0-4060 GCA_964353225.1 uncultured Leptolyngbya sp. | reverse complement strand
ATCTATGGCTCAGCGGTAGAAGAGTTGGTTTTGCGCGGTCACAGTGAGGTCTTTGTGTCTTAGCGATCGCGCGAACCCCGGTTCCTCATACCCATTGCCCACCCATACAACCCGGATTCAATCAAAAGGAAAACACCATGACTATTGCTTGGCGTCGATTGACCTCATTGCTGGCCGCTTCCACCCTGATGGTGAGCAGCCTGGCGGCCTGTAGCGGCGGGACAACCACCACGGATAGCGATGCAACGGATGCTGACAGCACCGCAGTCGCCGCAGGCGAGGCCTGTGCCCCTGAGCTGGCTGAGATCGAGTTTGGGATTCTTTCCACGGAATCTGCCGATAACCTCAAGCCGGTGTGGGAGCCCTTATTGGCTGACATGTCTGAGGCCGTGGGTCGCCCGGTAAAAGGGTTTTACGCCACCGACTACGCGGGTGTGATCGAAGGTATGGGCGCGGGCAAAGTGCAGGTGGCTTGGTATGGGGGTAAGTCTTACATCGAAGCGGCAGAGCGCTCCAGCGCCGAAGCCTTTGCTCAAACCGTCGCGCTCGACGGCACCAAGGGCTACTACTCCCACCTGATCACCAATGTCGAGAATCCGATTGTGGCGGAGATCGACGTTGAAGCGGGTAATGGCGATCAGTATGTGATCGCAAACGCCGCTGATCTCACCTTTGCCTTCAACGACCCCAACTCCACCTCTGGCTTTTTGGTGCCCAGCTACTACGTGTTTGCCCAGAACGAAGCCAACGCCGAGAAAATTTTCAGCGAGTTGATCTACGCCGGTAGCCACGAAGCCACCGCTTTAGCTGTCGCTGAGAATCAGGTGGATGTGGCCACCAACAACAGCGAAAACTTGGACCGCCTCAAGGAAACCTCTCCTGGTTCCTTGGAGAAGATCCAGATCATCTGGACCTCTCCGGTGATCCCCAGCGATCCCCTCGCCTACCGCAGCGACCTGCCCGATTGCCTCAAGACTTCCATCCAAGATTTTTTCTTCAACTATGCCGATGAAGAGGTGCTCGCGGGCCTACAGTGGACCGGTCTCGATCCCGCTGAGGATGCAGACTGGAACACCATCCGTGAGCTGCAAATTGCAAAGGATATTCTCGAAGTTCAGAATGATGAGAACCTTAGCGAAGCGGACAAAGCGACCCAGCTAGAAGAGCTGAATCAGAAGCTGGAAGCGGTTAAATAAGCCCTGCCATTTTTCCCCTAGGGAGGGGCTAGGGGTGGGTTTCCGACAAATAGCGATGCGGCTGACCCACCCCGGCCTTCGACCATCCCTCTCGATGGGAAAAATGTCGGGCTCAGCGATTGAGTCTCTTAATCCCTGCTCACGTCAAAGCAACTTTGGACTTCGTATCCGCCATGGGAATGCCCCCCGCCCACCTGAATTCTGCCAACAGCACCTTGTCACCCCAGGTGCTGGCCACCCTTGCTAAAGCAAAGAAACGGATCACGCCCCTGCGCATTGTGTGGGGATTCATGGCGATCGCAGTTCTGATCTTTGCGGGTCAAAAAAGCGATCTTAGCTTTGGGGAATTGTTCCAGGGCAGCGGCAATATGGTGGAGTACATCAGCCGCTACTTCCCGCCCAACTTTAACGACTGGCGCTTTTATCTGTCCGACATCTTCGAAACCATTGGCATGGGGGTGTGGGGGACATTAATGGCGGCGATCGTGGCGGTGCCCCTCTCGGTCATGGCAGCAGAGAATGTGGCTCCCCTTTGGCTGGTGTTTCTGGTGCGCCGCTTTTCGGATGCGATGCGGGCGATCAACGAGGTGGTGTTTGCCCTGGTGTTTGTGGTGGCGGTGGGCTTAGGTCCCTTTGCCGGGGTGCTGGCCCTGTTTGTCCACACCACCGGCACCCTCAGCAAGCTGTTTTCGGAAGCGATCGAGGCGATTGATCCTGGCCCTGTGGAGGGTATCCGGGCAACAGGGGCCTCTAAGCTGCAAGAAATCATTTTTGGCGTCATCCCCCAAGTTATTCCCCTCTGGACTTCCTTTACCCTCTATCGTTTTGAGGCCAATGTACGGGCCGCATCGGTTCTAGGCATCGTCGGCGCGGGGGGCATTGGGGTCTCCCTTTACCAAAGCTTTCGGGCATTCAAGTACGGCAAGGTTTGCGCCATTTTGATTTTGCTGATTGTAGCGGTGTCGATTATCGATACGGTTTCGGCCAAGATTCGCCAACGGTTGGTGTAGCGCGCTATGCCATCAGCACAATGATCGGAGCCGCTGCGCACTGTTCATGCCATCACGATCGCTGCTTTCTGTCAGTTTTCACTTCTTTAGGAGGATGGCCCGATGGGATTCGAACTCGTGTTTTATCTACTGCTGGGGCTCAGTGTCGGCACCCTCAGTGGCTTGATTGGCATCGGTGGCGGCGTTTTGATCACGCCCGCATTGGTCTATTGGTTTGGGTTTTCGCAACATAATGCCCAGGGTACAACGCTGGCCCTGCTGGTGCCGCCGATCGGTTTGCTGGGGGCTTGGACCTATTTTCAAAAGGGCTATGTGGACTTCAAAGTGGCGGCGATCATCTGCTTGGGCTTTTTATTTGGCGGCTTGATTGGCGCAACCTTTGCGGTGGATTTGCCTGAGCAGTTGCTGCAGCGGGTGTTTGGCACAGCCATGATTTTGCTGGGGCTAAACATGATTTTCCGTGCTTAATGACCAGCCCGGTGCCAGTCCCAACCTGTCGTCCCATCCACGCCAAAACCGCCCTACGAAAACCTTGCGCGGGTGTGAGCGCTAGCGACAAGGGTGGGTTGGCGATCGCCCCCATAACCCGTTAGCCTCAGCCCTGGGTCCAATCACCATAGGTGGGTATGTCTTCAAAACTATTGGGGCTTTTGGTCGGCGGCGTCTTGCCCGCCCTGCTCTACGGGGTTTCCAGTGTCTTTGCCAAAAGCAGCACCAATGCCGGGATGTCCGTGGGGGGACATCTCTTTTTTATTGGTATCGCCATTAGCGCCACCGGTCTACTGTTCAATCTGCTGCTGCCAGGACCCATTCCCTCTCTAATCGCCGTCACCTACTCGTCTCTGCAAGGGGTATTTTGGGGATTTGGCACCGGTTGCGTGGTGCTGGGCTTGTTGAAATACCAGGCCCCCCTGGCAAAACTGGTGCCCCTCTACAACATGAATACCCTGATCACATCAGGGTTGGCGTTACTGATATTTGCCGAATGGCAACAGGTGAACCCCAATCAGCTTTTTCTGGGGGCAGGACTCATTGTGGTGGGCGGGATCCTAGTGTCGGGGGCGTAGCCATTTATTGGGGAGCGGCACAACCGGCGGTTTCCTGCACCATAAATATCCCCGCCTCAGCCAGCTCTGCGGGCGGCACGATCGTTCTGAGGGTATTCGCGGTGCCGGTGTCCTGCTTCAACGTGGCCACCAGGAATTTCAGTGCATCCGGGGTGAGCATTTCACTAGCCTTGGCGGACAGGCATTGGCAGATGGGCTCCTCTAAGTTAGAGGCCTCCAAGCAGGCTCCCACAAACTCACCCCCCTTAATCGCGGCGATGTCTTCTTTAATCGCAGCCATATCTTCCAGGGGGGCTGCGGGGGGCTCTGGGGTAACCGGAGCTACGGCAGTGGGTGCATCAGGGTCGGGGCTAGCGGTCTCGGCGGTGTCTGACGAGGGGGCGTTGCAGCCGACTAGGGCCACAATACCCATCAGCATGAAGAGGCAAGTTGCAGGGGCTTTCATCAGCGGGGGGCTCCATTTGGTCCCCTAGAAAGTGCCTCACATTGATCGGCAGGTGCAAGTTACAGTTACATCTCTTGTCACTTGCTGGGGGCTTTTTATTGCTTGGCCAAATACTGCTCAATTAACGCAATCACCATTTCACTCATCGTTTTCTCCTCCAGCGCACATTGGGCCTTGAACTTTGCCCGTAATGTATCCGTCATCTGCACCCGAATCGCCACTGTCTTCGCCATCACAACACGCTCAATTACAACCCGTTGCAAACCCGCCATACTGCAACACCTCAGTCGTTGCAAATATGCACGTTGATGCAACAATGCACGCCATGTTATCACTACTGTG
>CAYGVA010000321.1:0-4060 GCA_964353225.1 uncultured Leptolyngbya sp. | reverse complement strand
GATTTTGGGGGGATGGTGGTGGTGGGGATAGCGCCACCGCATTAAAGGCGGCAGCACTTGCCCTTAAGCCCAAACGATATTCCTATGCTTCAGGCTGTACATAGGGTTTAACAAAATCAATCAAGGCTTGGGTGTAGTCAGCACTGGATGAATCAGTATATTCACCCTCCGTAAAGAAATGCACCATAGGGCAGTCGTCCCCAGCCAAATCAAAGGTGGTGCTGTCTAGAAGCTCACCCGATTTAGCCCCATACAGGCTGACTTCATAGGTTGTGTCATAGGTTTCCAAAACATATCCTTCGGTTTCACCCTCATCGGGGTCAAACTCACAGGTATTGGCAAGGACTTGTTGGGTAACCGTAAGACAAGCCACGAGCTGAGTTTCTTGGCTCTCCTCCCATTCCATTTTCCAGCTACTGGGCAGCTCTTTATAGGATTCCGAGAAGGTTTCGCTATCATTTTCGCGATCAAAAACGTAGAGAGGGTGGATGCCCCCAGCGGTCGGTTCGTACGCTTTAGCAGGGGCAAAGGCAACCCCGTTGCAAACCTGCTCAAAATCATCGGGAAAAACTTGGGTGAGCAGCGCTTCTTCCTCAGTGGCCGCAGTCGAATCATCGGCTGGGGTTTCTAGCGTCTCTACCGAGGACTGTGACTGGCAGGCGACAAAACTAATGGCAAAAAGACCAATCCATGACAGCCGGACAAGGGGGTGCGAAAACAGTTGCTTCATGCTGAGTAAATGCGGGTGATTTTTTTGGGTGTTGTCAATCCAATGACTCTCAATCAGGCCGGTTGATTAGCCCTCCCTCTCAGGGATGCTTTAACATCCCGGATCAATCATGTTGAGCCACGTACAGATTCAAAGGGACATCAGACTTTTCCGGGTAGACATGACCTTGTTCTGAACCGGTTTGTATCCATGCCCCTGACCGTCTCTGATACAGGGTGAAATACCATGACCCTCCTTGGGAAGCATCGACCCATTATTCAACCACCGTCACAGGCCAGACGCCACCGCGATTTTCTCAACCCCTTTGGAGCACTACAAGCGGTTGGCACCATCAACCAGTCCTGCCCTGTCAATGCTATGACTGCAACCAATATAGAAAAGCCCTCAGGTGTGAATGTGCCCTTAGGGCATATTTTGATTGCGACTGCCGATACGAGTGGCAATCAACAGTTGCAGGCAGGTTTAGCCAAAGTGGGCTATAAGGTCCAGGTTTTGTCGGCAGAGGAGAGTGTTTTGGATGCCGTGCAAGCCTACCAGCCGGATTTGCTCTTGATGGCAACGTCACTCCCTGAAGGTAGCGGCCTTGGGGTGTGTTCTCAGCTCAAGACAGATCCCGCCACCGCCAGCATTATTGTGATGTTTACGGGGCCAGCGGATCGTAAAGGCGATCGCCTCCAAGCCTTTGCCGTGGGGGCCATTGACTTTGTGCCCGAGCCCCTTTGGCCCGAAGAAGTCATGGCAAGGATTCAGACCCACCTCAACCATGACCGGGTCTATCGGCGGTTTCAGGTCCAGGCGCAACGAGCCCTGTCGGCAGCTGGTCCCTCTCCCCTACTAGCCACTCTCCAGCGCACCCTGCACCAGCAGACGCGAAAGCTTCAGGAAAAAAACCAACTCTTAGAGACAGAGATTCAAGAACGAAACGAAATCGAGCAAGCCCTCCGGCGAGAACAACAAAAGTCAGAGCAACTACTGCTGAATATTCTGCCCCAGGCGATCGTTACCCAGTTAAAGCAATTTCAGGGGTCCCTAGCGGAGCGCTTTGATGAAGCCACCGTGATGTTTGCAGACATCGTCGATTTCACCACGATGGCCACCAAGATGAAGCCCTTGGAACTGGTGGATATGCTCAATCAGATTTTTTCCACCTTCGATCGCCTCGCGGAGAAATATGGCCTAGAGAAGATCAAAACCATTGGCGATGCTTACATGGTGGTCGGCGGCCTACCCATCCCCAGTGGCGACCATGCCAAAGCGGTGGTTGAGATGGCATTAGAAATGCAGACGGTCATTCAAAACTTTAGCCGCCCCGACGGCCAGCCATTACAGCTCCGCATTGGGATCAACACGGGCTCTGTGGTGGCAGGCGTCATTGGCATCAAGAAGTTTAGCTATGACCTGTGGGGAGATACGGTGAATGTCGCTAGCCGCATGGAATCCCAAGGCGTACCAGGTAAAATCCAAGTCACTGGTTTTACCTATGAACAACTCAAAGAGACCTTTCGCTTTGAACCTTGGGGGGAGATGTTAATCAAGGGCAAGGGGTATATGCCGATTTACCATTTACTAGGGCGACCCGAGAACCATGATGGGTCCCGATCAGATCCCTAAGGAATCGGGTTATGGACGGTCACCAGCTTTGTCCCGTCCGGAAAGGTAGCTTCGACTTGGACCTCATCCACCATCTCGGGGATGCCTTCCATGACTTGGTCTCGGGTAAGTAGCGTTGTACCGTAGGCCATTAGCTCTGCAACCGTGCGCCCTTCCCTAGCCCCTTCGAGGATAGCTGCAGAAATATAAGCCACTGTTTCGGGATAATTGAGCTGCAGACCTTTATCCTTACGTCGCTCCGCTAAGAGACCAGCGGTGAAGAGCAGTAATTTATCTTTCTCCTGGGGAGACAATTGCATAACGGTAAAAGGCTGATAACGTCAGCCTAGACGATAGGGCGATATGTCCCCTGTGACTGTCCAAAATTAACTGATTTTTACGTTTGTGCTGCGTCTAGGCCACGGTTTTCATCCCATTCACAGCTAGATGCAGAGTTGCGGGGGCCGCAGGGTCACGGCGTCCACCGTATGCCCTTTGAGGTGAACCGATACGAATGCACCTCCAAATCGGTGGCAGGACATATTGCTCCTGTTCCTTAGCGGGCATGCCATGCCCTCGCCTCCTTCAGTTATCTCACAACGGGTGCAACTGAAAATTGCTGAAGTCATTGCTGAAATGCTAGACCGCATCTGCACATTTGCTGTAGGATTGAAGACTGTTTGCTTTTTATAAGTACATGAATGTTCAGGAAGTAATCCGCTCAGTAGAAGCGGAACATCTCAAGACGGACCTGCCTGAAATCTACGTAGGCGACACCATCCGGGTGGGAGTCCGCATTCAAGAGGGTGGTAAAGAGAGGGTGCAGCCTTTTGAAGGCACCGTCATTGCCATGCGTAACGGCGGCATCAATGAATCCATTACCGTTCGTCGCGTATTTCAAGGGGTAGGCGTTGAGCGGGTGTTTCTGCTGCATGCTCCACGGGTTGCCGATATTAAGGTCTTGCGACGGGGTAAGGCGCGTCGAGCTAAGCTCTACTATCTGCGAGATCGAATTGGTAAAGCGACCCGCCTCAAGCAGCGATTTGACCGCCCTATTTAAGAGGTATTGGGCTCCTAGCCCGTGCTACGATAATTAACCTGATGGGGAACCGTTCCCCTATGCGCTCTTAGTTCAGTTGGTAGAACGCAGGTCTCCAAAACCTGATGTCCGGGGTTCGAGTCCTCGAGGGCGCGCTTTGTTAAGGTCTACAGAATTCAGACGCTTAGGTCTTCGATTGTTCTAGGCAAATCTGTCACCCCACCCGCAGAACATTGGCCATAACCGTCAGCGCAGGGCTAACGCTCGGGCAAGATGGGAAAAGGCTGCTGTCTACCACGTAGAGGTTGTCAATGGTGTGGGTGCGACAGCTCACATCGAGGACCGATGTGGCGGAGTCACTACCCATTCGGCAGGTACCGCACTGGTAGCCCACCACCGATACAGGCGCTTCCCCTCGGGGAAACATCGTATTGCTCTGGGCGTCTTTGATGCCCTTTTCGATGGATTTTAGGACTTCAATCTATGTGGGCGGTTCAGCCAGATCGCACCACCATCGGTCGGTACTGGTGATCGCCTTTGGCCTATTTGCCGACACAAAAATATTGACGCCGGAAGCGTTGGAGCGGCTTGGGGATTTGGCAAGGAGGCTTGGGCTTAGGGATGGGCGATCATCGCGGCCATTGGTGCGTAACCGTCCCCTGAGCGGAGTCGTTGGCTTTGCCGCCCCAGCGGGGCTAGGG
>CAYGVA010000320.1:0-4070 GCA_964353225.1 uncultured Leptolyngbya sp. | reverse complement strand
CGCATAAACCGCTTGCCTTCGAGGCCAAAAATCCAGTTGGGGATCTGCTCGGTCAAAATATCGACGGCGGACTGACCAGGAATCCTGTGGTTCACAAACACAAATGCACCCTTATCGGTCTCCCGCACCTCTAGGGCGTCTACCTCAACCCCTTTGGAGCGGGCAAAGCCCAGGGCGGCTTTGGTGGGTTGACCGTCTTTAAAGGCGGCTTTGGCGGGCGGTCCTTTGGCGTCTTCTTCGCGATCGGGTTGTTTGAGGGGCAACCCTTTAATGACGAGGGCGAGGCGGCGGGGGGTGCCGTAGTATTCGATGCTGTCTGGGGTGAGCAGGGCGTCGTCTAGATCGGTGGGGATGCGATCGCGCCATTGGGCTAACGCGTCTTCTACGAAACTGGCGGGCAGTTCTTCGGTGCCCACTTCCAACAAAAATGTCGCCATTGCCTATTTATAAGGGGTCGGTGCCCTGCATGGGAGGGTTGTTCATCAGCCTACCAAGGGACGGCATCACAGGGATCCCAGTTTAATGTAGAGACAGCAAATTTTCTGTCTTAAACGCCCCGCAAAACAGGAAACGTATGTTTAACGAAAACTCAGCCGTTTGCCCTGAATTTGTCGTGGGCTTCCTTCCCGCAGGGAATGGCGGCAAGACTTCGACAAGCTCAGCCTGAGCGGTGAATGAGTTTAAAATTCGACAAGCTCAGGACACCGCCTCTCCTAGAGGGGGTATGGCCTTTGGCATGACTGCGTTAACGCGAGGGCTTTCCGAGGATCTGGGTATAGGTTTTGTCAGTTGATCAGGGGCTTTAGAGATAACCCATGGGATTGATCGGGTTGCCGTTTTGACGCACCTCAAAGTGGAGATGGGGACCGGTGGAGAGCCCCGTGGAACCCACCGCCGCGATCGCCTGCCCCTGGGCCACATTTTGCCCCACCGTCACAAACAATCGGCTGGCATGGCCATATAGGGTGGTGATGCCGCCGCCATGGTCAATAACCACGGTGCGGCCATAGCCCCCAGACCAACCCGCCAAAATCACCCGACCCGAGTCGGCAGCATGGATAGTGGTGCCCTGACTGGCCCCAAAATCGACCCCGGCATGGAAGCGGCTGGTGCCCAGAATGGGGTGGCGGCGGTTGCCAAACCCACTGGTAATGCTGCCATTCACCGGATACACAAACTGGCCGGTGCCCCGCACCACCCCCGTCGAGGTGGCAATCTTTTGGCGAATCAGGGCGGCAATACTTTCCGAATCGCGCGCTAACTGGGCTTCCGCCGCTTCTAACGCCGCTCGGTCTTGGGTGAGGCGAGTAATCAGCCCCTCCTGCTGGACGGCTTCGGCTTCGTACTGCTGCTTTTGCACCAGGAGCTCCTGCTGGAGCAGGGCAACGCTATTTTTCTGTTCCTCGACCACTGCCTGCTGGGCCTTGATGTCGTCGGCCTTGGTCTTGAGGTCTTCGAGGATGGTGCGATCGCTCTCAAACACTAACCGGAGCTGATACCGCCGCTCTAGGAACTGATTAAAATTTTCACTTTGCAGCAGCACGGCCCAACCTTGGCTGCCCCGTTGCCGCTGCATAAACTGCAACCGCGCCACGGTGGCCTCTTGTCTCACCTGGTAGTCGGCTTCGGCAGCGGCTAAATCGGTTTGCAATGACCCCAGGCGATCGCTGGCCTGCTGTAGCTTCTGCTCAGTGTCGGCAATTTGGGCGGTGGTGGCGGTGATTGTCCCTTCCAGATCTTCTAGCTTGTCTTCCGCTGCGCTGGCTTGGTTTTGCAGCTGATCTTGCTGCTGCTGGAGCTGATTGCGTTGCTGATTCAGCTCCTTCTGTTGTTGCTGGAGCTCCTCCACCGATTGGGCTACTAGGGTGGGTGCGGCCATCCCGATTTGAGCTGACAGGGCAACCCCGCCCAGCGCCAATACCAACACCACCGCCCAGAAGCGCGATCGCCATCCAGGACGGCGTTCAACCCGATTGTTGTACCTTGCGGTCATCCCTTCACCGTCAGTGCCACCACGCCAAAAATCGTAATCACCCCACCGGAGACCCTATTTAACCACCGCATTCGAGCTGGGGTCAGCCGTGATCGCAAAAGGTTAACAGTTGCACTAAGCACACACCACCACAGGGCCGACCCCAAGAAAACCCCCAGCACCAATGCCCCTGAGGCGGCATAATCACGGCCAGATTCGACAATGCCCAACCCAGCAAAAATGGCCACAAACGAAAAGATCGTGGCGGGGTTCGTCAGGGTCAGTACCAGGGTAGAGCCATAGGCCCCCAATCGGGAGGATGTCATCGGCTGGCTTTCAGGTTCCTCTGGGGCAGGCGGCTTAGCCAACAGGGTCGTGATGCCCAGATAACAGAGAAATAAACCGCCAATCAACCGTAACCAAAAGGACTGGTTCACTAAAATATCTGCGACGGCAGTGAGCCCAAATCCAGCAATGCAGCCGTAGAGGCCATCGGCGGTGGCGGCCCCGAGGCCCGACAATAGGCCATTAACCGGCCCCACCACCAAGGTGCGGCGGATACAGAGCACGCCAATGGGGCCGACGGGAATGGCGATCGCGAGGCCCAGCAAGAGACCTTTGAGGAAGAGCATGGGAAGTGAAGGGGTTAGATGGTGAAGGAGTGGGGGGGTGAAAGGATGGAGTTTTAAATTTTTAAATTTAAATTTTGAATTGGTCATTGGCGCGGAAGCCTTGCCCGATGCCGCGCTAATGCTTTAATTCGCCACCAAAGGCAGCGCCTGGGTTTCTTTCACCGTGGAAAGCACGATGGTGGTGTAGGTCTTGAGCCCATCCATGGGTTGCTTGAGGCCATCGCTGATCAGCCGTTCCAGTCCTTGGGTGCCCTGGCAGCGCACCTTCAGCAGGTAGTCATATTCACCCGTGACGTGGTGACATTCTTGGATTTCGGGCTGGGTCTGCACTTGGGCGAGAAAGGTGTCGCGATCGCTGGGGTGGGCTAAGGTCACGGCCACAAAGGCGGTGAGGTCGTAGCCGAGGGCGATCGCATCCAGCTGCACCCCATAGCCCTGAATGATGCCCCGCTCTTCGAGACGGCGGACGCGATCGGCGGTGGCTGGAGCCGAGAGCCCAAGGTGCCCCGCCAAGTCGGACCAGGTGATCCGGGCCTGGTAGATCAAACGGGCCAGGATTTTGACATCCAAACCATCGAGCGATATCTGCTTCCGTTTCCAAGGTGGAATTAAAGCTTAGCCTGATAAACAAGGATTTTTAATCAGTCGACAAACTTTTATTGTGCAAAAATGCTGTTTCACCTTGCTCTGCAAGCCAAAAAGTCCGATTAGCCTTGGTTTGCTGTCTCAGCCCACATTGCTCGAACCTTTAAGCCTGACAGACCACTCGCGCTCAATGGCGTAATTAACGTGGCCATTCCAGTTTCTAGCCCCCTTGCTCCTTAAGCGCCCCTGCTCTCAGCAATAGTGCGATCCCTTGAACCATTCGGTACTAGCCTTTTAATCCGTTGGTTCTAAGCCAGCCGCCCGAAGTTGTGCCCGCAAGCGTTCTGCCCGCTGGGCTTCTTGCTCCGCCCGCTGGGCTTCTTGCTCCGCCCGCTGGGCTTCTTGCTCCGCCCGCTCGATCCCCCAGAGCAGAAGTTGCCCCTGGGTATCCCACCACCGCAGCCAGTAGCCCTGCCGTTGTTCCCGCTCTCCCTGCCAGGTCCCTAGGAAAAGTTGCATTGACTCTACCCAGTACAGGCCGTTTTCTTCCCTAACTTGGGCGGTGTAGCGACCGGCTTCATTGAGGCGGTACAGCTCCAAATCCCCTGAAACCGGTTCAAAAATGGCGTAGTACGGGATTTTTAAGACGGATTCATAAAAAAACCATTTTCCCGGCGGATGGGTGGGTTTGCTGGAATATTCGCCGCCCTCCGTTTCCGAAACGAACTCCATCACGATGGCGGGAATGTTTCCCTCTAAATGGGGGGTGTAGCTGCGCTCAACCTCGGCCCTGGGAACGGTGGTCTGGGGGACATAGGCCCAGTCTGGGGCTTTCACCACGATGCGATCGTTGACGGTGGCGCAGACCCCGTAGTTGGTCA
>CAYGVA010000319.1:0-4079 GCA_964353225.1 uncultured Leptolyngbya sp. | reverse complement strand
GGGCTATATCTCTTTTCGGGGCGGGCAGCGGGCGGTAAGTGATCTTTCTTCGCAATTGCGCGGTGAGCTCACGGCTCGGATTGAGCGAGAGCTGCGCACCTATTTTGAAACCCCCCACGAGCTCAATCGCCTGAATGCCGCTGCCTTTGCCAGGGGTGATTTAGACCTGCTCAAGAGTACCTATGGGGAAGGGCAGCTCTATCAACAGATGAAAATTGCCCCCACTGTCGCTTTTGTGTATTGCGGCAGCGCCCACCGGGGTGAGTTTTTTGGGGTGCTACGGGCTTCAGACAGTGGCTCCAGTCGCACGCAATCCAATGACCAGTTGCAACTGTCCTATGGGAATGCCGACACGAACTTTCTCCGGCAGTATTACCAACTGGATGTGAATGGCGATCGCACCTATCTGGTGCGCCAAACGGATACCCCCTACGACTCGCGGCAACGGCCTTGGTATAGCGCCGCCACATCTCGGCAGGGACCGGCTTGGACGGATATCTACATTGCTTTTACCACCGGATTACCTAACATCACCGCCAGTTTGCCCGTCTATGACAAGTCGGGGCGGCAGTTGCTGGGGGTCTGCGGGACCGATGTGGTCTTGCCCGATGAGTTTCGCGGTTTTCTGAGGAACCTAGAGATTGGCAAAACCGGCCAAGCTTTTGTGGTGGATCGCAACGGTACTCTGATTTCGAACTCCACCGATGAACCGCTGATGCAAGGGGAAGGCGAGACCGCCACCGCCCTGCCAGCGTTCAAAAGTCAAGACACCCTCGTGCGGGGCACGGCGGACTATCTCATCAATCGGTTTGGCGGCTTCAAAAATATTCGAGACGCTCAACAACTGGAGTTTCACCTGGGGGGACAGCGGCAGTTTTTGGAAGTGGTGCCCTTTCAGGATCCATTTGGTCTGGATTGGCTGATCGTGGTGACGGTGCCCGAGGCCGACTTCATGGAGCAAATCGCCGCCAATACCCGCAACACCATCCTATTAGCCCTGGTGGCGTTGGGGTTTGCCATGGGCGGGGGGGTGATGGTGGCCCGTTGGATTACCCGCCCGGTGCTGAACCTCACCACTGCTTCCACCGCCCTAGCCCAGGGCAACTTAGAGCAGCATGTGGATGAGAGCAGCCCCATTGCTGAGCTGGAGACCTTAGCCCATTCCTTTAACAGTATGATCGGCCAGCTCAAAGCCTCCTTTGGTGCCCTGAGTCAGAGTGAGGCCACAAACAGCGCCATTGTCACCGCCATTCCTGATTTGCTGATTCGGGCACGGGGGGATGGCACCTATATGGATATTGTGGGTAGCGATCGCCTCCAAGAAATTCACGGTGTCCAACAGTTCAGCCCCGGCAACACGGTGCAGGATTCCCTGCCCCCTGCCTTGGCAGATTTGCGGATGCAGCATATTCAGCAGGCGCTGACCACCGGGGCGCTCCAGGTTTATGAACAGCGCCTCACCCTCGGTGACCAGCCCCAAGACGAAGAAGTGCGGGTGTTGGTGTTGGGGGAGGATGAGGTATTGATTATGGTGCGCGACATCACCGCCCGCAAACAAAATGAAAAGCTCAGGGAAGAAAACCTGCACCTCGGGGCAGAACTGAATATCGCCCGCCAAATTCAGCAAATGATCTTGCCCAAAGCCGATGAATTGGACCAGGTCGAGGGGCTGGATATTGCGGGCTATATGGAGCCCGCCGATGAAGTCGGCGGCGATTACTACGACGTACTGCAAATCGATGGGGTGGTTACCATTGGCATTGGCGATGTTACCGGCCACGGCCTCGAAAGTGGTTTGCTGATGTTGATGACCCAAACCGCCGTGCGTACCCTCCAAGAAATCCAAGAACAGGACCCGGTGCGGTTCCTAGATACCCTAAACCGCACCATTTATCGCAATGTGCAGCGCATGGGCTCCGATCGCAATCTCACCCTAGCCATTTTGAATTACGCCGCCGGTCAACTCAGCATCAGCGGGCAACATGAAGAAACCCTGGTGGTCCGTGCCGACGGCACCGTAGAACGTATGGACACCATGGATTTGGGCCTGCCGATCGGCCTAGATGATGACATTGCCGACTTCATTGGCCATACTCTGGTCACGCTCCAACCCGGCGATGGCGTGGTGCTTTACACCGATGGGATTCCCGAAGCCTATAACACCAGCAAAAAGCAATATGGCATGGAGCGATTGTGCGATGTGATTAGCCAACATTGGCAAAGCGCCGCTGAAACCATCAAACAGGCCATCATTGAGGATGTTCGCCGCTTTATTGGGGGTCAAAAGGTGTTTGACGATATCACCCTGTTGGTTCTCAAGCAGCGATGAAAGCTTTTAAAGGTCAAGTCAATGCTTCAACGGCCCATGTTATTTTGACCCACCTCAGCGCTTGCATTTCTTTCATTTCCTGTGTCGCCACTGCTCACCTATGAAGATTTTTCGGACCCGTCTGCTCACCCAATTGGTGAGCAGTTTTTCAGCCCTATCCTTAGTGACCCTGAGTTTGGTCGCTTTTAGTGCCTATACCAGGGCCAGAGATGCGCTGCAAACAGAGGTATTTGGTCGCCTGAATGTAGCGGTTTCCCTAAAAGAATTTCAGGTGAATCAATGGTTCGAAATCCAGCAGCAAGAGACTCTGTTGTTGGCGCGATCGCAAATTGTCAACAATGCCCTACCGGATCTAGATGCCGCTTTCCTGCAAGATTCAACATCTGGCCTAACCTCTGCTGAAGTTGCAGACACCATCAACACATTGACCCGCCACTTTAACGATGTGTTGGCCGTCAAGCCGAATATTCAGAGCATCGAAATTCTGAGGAATGGCATCGCCATCTTTTCGACCGATGCCCGCCAAAAGGGGATTTATAAAGGCTTGGGAAACAACACAACCTATTTTGAGTCCGACCAAACCCAGGTCATCCCCAATATTTTCATCTCTCCCCTCACCCAAAAGCCCAACATCACCTTCGCCACACCCATTTTGGACCAAAGCGATGGCTATCAGGCGGTGCTGGCCATCACCTTAAATCTAGATGCCATCGATAGCCTGGTGCGAGAGCAAGCCAGCCTAGGTCAAACGGGGGCCACCTATCTGATTCAACGGGTGGGGAATCGTACGATTTTTTTGTCTGGGAATCAGGTGACGTCATCTTCGGCATCGGATGCTTTGCCTGCCCCCTCCGCCTCGACCGATGTCGGCTTGAATGTCTCCAGTGAAGGCATTGATGCCGCCATGGTTGGCGTCAACAATAAGCGGCTCTACAAAAACTATAATGGCGTGCCTGTAATTGGGGTCTACCAGTGGCTCGACGGCAACAATGTCGCCCTGTTTGCAGAGTTATCTCAACAGGAAGCCTTTCAGCCAGCGGTCAAGTTAGCCCAACAGATTTTTATAATTGGCCTCGGTTCCGCCGGGATTTTGGTGGCCGTGGTCTATCTGATTGCCCGTCAGATTGCGCGACCCGTGCTGGTGATTACAAACGCAGCAGTGGCATTGGCCCAGGGCAGTCGGGATCAGCAGGTGGATGACAGCAGCCACATCATTGAGATTGGCACCCTAGCCCGATCTTTTAACACCATGGCCGCCCAGATTAAAGCATCCTTTGAAACCTTAGAAGATCGGGTTTCAGAGCGGACCACTGAACTGGCCAGCGCCAATGCCCAAATTACAACCCTCAACACACAGCTCAAGGCCGAGAACCTACGCATGGGGGCAGAATTGGATGTTGCCCGTCAGATTCAGCAGATGATTTTGCCCAAAACCGAAGAGCTAGACAATATTAAAGGGCTGGATATTGCAGGCTATATGGAACCTGCCGATGAGGTGGGGGGCGACTACTACGATGTTTTAGAAACGGATGGGGTTGTCACCCTCAGCATTGGTGATGTCACCGGCCATGGTTTAGAAAGTGGACTGCTAATGCTGATGACCCAAACCGCCGTGCGCACCCTGCAAGAAATGCGAGAGCGTGACCCGGTGCGGTTCTTAGATACCCTCAATCGCACCATTTATCAAAATGTTCAGCGCATGAACTCCGATCGCAACCTCACCTTAGCGATTCTGAACTACGCTGAAGGC
>CAYGVA010000318.1:0-4096 GCA_964353225.1 uncultured Leptolyngbya sp. | reverse complement strand
GGGAGATTCATTGCGATTATCTTGGCCCCTCCTCGTTCGTAAGCCCCTACGCTAAACTGGGCAAAGAACAGGCACGGAAGCGTAAAACTTTTAGCCTCAGGTTTTCCTTAATAACGTGCTGGCCATAGTGAAACTGTAATGACACAAACAGCTCAGGACCAAAAAGGTATTCAAATGACCGAGGCTGCCTTTCAGCATGTGCATATGCTAAAGGCCAGCCAAGGCGAAGAACTCTGTCTGCGGGTGGGCGTGCGCCAAGGTGGCTGCTCGGGGATGTCTTACATGATGGATTTTGCTGATCTCAGTACCATTGGTGAGCACGACGAGGTCTATGACTACGATGGCTTTAAGGTGGTGTGCGATCGCAAGAGCCTCCTCTACCTTTATGGCTTAGTGCTCGACTATAGCAACGCCCTAATTGGGGGCGGCTTCCAGTTCACCAACCCCAATGCCGCTCAAACCTGTGGGTGTGGCAAGTCCTTTGGGACCTAGATTCTCCTTCCTTCCAATTGCTTGATATAGAAGCATTTGGGGGGCCAGCAACCCTGAATATACGACCTCACTACAGCAGGCCCAGACTTTTCCATCGTCTGGGCCTGCTGTAGTCTGTATCACGGTGAGATAAGAACTGCAGCCATGACCCAAGATAATGTGGAAACCCTATTTGAACAGGGGTTAGAACGATACCAGGCGGGAGACCCTATTGAGGAGCTGATCCCGGTCTTTCAAGAAGTGTGCGATCGCGCCCCCAAAAGCGGCCCGGCCTTTACCTGCCTAGCATGGTTGTATCTGTTAGATGATCGACCCGCCGCCGCCTATAAAACGGCTCAACGGGCGGTCAAGCTAAATCCCCAGGATCCGCAAGCCCGAGTTAACTTATCGGTGGCATTGCTAGAAACGGGCAAAAAAGGGGTCCGGGAGCACATCGACATTGCCGCCCAAGTTTTAGCCGTGTCTGCTGAGTTACGTAACGAAATCCAGGCCAGTATTAAAGAAGGATTAAGCCGCAGACCCGATTGGAAAAGCCTGAGCCGAGTCCAGCAGTGGCTCTTTACTGGCTAGGGTTTCCGCGATTATTCCATGTCTAAACACAGGGTGTTACGACCCTTTCTGTAATATTCAGAAAAAAAGTTTTGTGAACTGGAAACAAGGATGTTGCAATCCATAGAAAAAGCGTCTGGATTATCCAGACGCTTTTTCTATGCAGGGTTTCTAGGTTTTGCCTCAAATCCAGGTAATCACTATGCATACCCATTGGGGATCGCAAGTAACGAGAAGTGTAGTGAGATAACTTAATGATGGGTGCCGGGTTTTAATGATAAGCTTTCCTCAACAAACCAATAAGGTTTACTTAGGTATTTGAGTCTGCTGAGCTAACTTTACGGAGCCGGATCCATGGACATGCACAATGTGAAAGTCAAGCCTGAAACCCGCAACCATAAGGGTTTCTTTGTGCAAGATACCGATTATGAATTGGTGGGCATTGAACAGTCTGGCTGGGCGCTTATTTGTATTGATGAAGCCACCTGCCACTATGTGGATCCAGACAATCTCCATGCCTTAGAAAGCGCTGTTGGAGATCTTGACTAAGCAATGACTTGAATGGCTTTGAGCCTTAGTCAAAAAACTCAAGAAATCCAAAAGGGGCAAATCTAATCTAGATTTACCCCTTTTGAGTTGATCCCTGTGTGTTTTTACTCGCGATTTGACTTTAAAAATATCCCGTACAAGATGATTTGCTTGATGACGCTTTCTTCGGCTGAGTTGTCGCTATAGGCATAGCGAGCTTCGGTGATCCCAACCAGTAAGAGCAGCCCCCCTAGCAACAAACAAGCAATATTGCGGCAGACTTTAAGCCGACAGAGCTTTTTTTGATACATAGCTTCGTGGATGTTTCAGTTTGAGAGGCTGTTTGAAAAGAGGGTAGGCCAGTATTGGATACGCCTGTAGGTTGCCAATCCATCGGTTGCAGCCCTGATGTTGCCGTTGCTCGTTCTGGGTCCCTGTATGTGAATGACGGTATAAGGCTTTTAAAACCGCCTCTGAGGCGACTCCTGCGAGGGCAACATTCTGCTTGCCCGATGTCTGGGCTTTGCCTGGGGCAAGCTGAGCCATCGCCCAGAAAGTGATGCGTGCCTCAATTCCTTGGCCAGCAGAGGAGATGCTGAGACTTACTTTTCTTTATTGGACCACGGTCTCGGGGGATGGGGTAGGGGTCCACTCTTGAATTCTGAGCTGAGCCGCAGCATAGGCTTCGGTGCGGCCCGGCACCTGTTGAGCCAGTTGAATGGCTAGGCTAGGGTTACGGCTCGCCTCCGACTCTGCCTGTTGCAAAATGTCCCAGCTCCATTGATTGGCGGCACTCTGGGCTTCGGACCAGCGATCGCTGCCCTCAGAGATGGCCAAGGCCAAGGTAATGGCCTCATTAAGGGCAGCAGCGGTGCCCGTCTGGGCGATTTGGTAGGCCTGCTCCAATGTCTGGCGGCTTTGGGTTTGCCGCGCTTGTCCTTCCCAAGTGGCAATTAAGTCCTGGGCATCGCTATAGAGGGCCTGACCTGACGGGATCTGCTGAGCGGTGGCGATCGCTGCGGCCACATTACCCGTACTTGCCAACTGTCGAGATTGGGCCAAGATCGGCTCATTATCCATTCGCTGAACGGTCCAACGCCAGTCAGCAATTAAGTCTTGGGCATCCCCATAGATGGCGCTACTGCTATCAATGTTGTCTGCGGTGTTAATGGCTGCGCTCAGGGCTGCACGATCCCCCTGCCGAGCTAAGGTCCGCGCCTGATCAAGGGTGGGGCCATCCTCAATGCGAGAGATCTCCCGTCGCCATTGCTGAATCTGTGCCTGGGCATCATCCCAACGGGGACTGTCGGCGCTAATGTTGCGGGCCTCAGAGATCGCCGCTCGCAGATCATGCACCGTCCCAGGGGCGGCTACCCGCCGCGCCCAATCCAATTGAGCGAGACCCCGAATATCTTGTCGCCATTGCTGCATGAGTCTTTGGGCACGGGCATACAGGGGGCGATCTCGGCCAATACTCTGTAACCGCACAATCGCCGTCTCGTAGGCCACCACCGAGTCAGACCAGGTGAGCTCGTAGGCTGCGGCCAGGGTGCGGAAGTCAGCGATTTCTGCCGCCAGGTTGGCCTCGGGGGGAATCTTGCCTAACAGGGTTAAGGCACCCGCACTGTCAGAGCGCTCTAGGGCCAGCTCCGCTAGGGTCAACAACTCTTGCCCAATCTCCTTAAGCAATAGCTGAGATTCGCCGTATACGGGACTTTCTGCGTCGATACTTTGGGCGAGTTCTAGGGCCTCTAGCACCGTTGCGGTTGTGCCCCGACTCAATGATCGCCGTGCTTGGGCCAATGTATTCACATCCCGACGGGTGGTGGTGATGAGTCCGGTCAATTCTTCATACTTCACGGTGGCCCAATAATCATTGCCCACCGTCCGCAGGCGAATCGCTGCTGAGAAGGCATCCCGGAATTCAGACTCCTGGAGGTGGACTTCTGCCCGATCAAAAATATCGATCGCCCGTTGCCAAATATCCTCCCAGGCTTGGATCCGCTCTGAGACAACGGCAGCGGCGGCGGTTGAGCTAGGGATTCGACGGGCCACCTGTATGGCCTCGTCTAAGTTGCCTTCATGGAAGGTCCGCTCCGCAATATTCAAGATTTGTTCGGCCCACCCCTCAATGTCATCATTGAGTTCCCCCCGCATCGGGTGATCTTCAGGCAGGGCATCAACGAGTTCAATGGCCGCTAGGAGGCTATCGACATTGCCCTGATCGGCGTAGGCTTCGGCGCATTGCAGGCGCGTTGAGGCGGACGCCGTGGGCCAGAAGATCGCCCGACAGTTGGGCAGATTGGGAATGCGAAACAGACTAATGACGGAAGCCCCAGCAATGCCACCCAATGCCACCACAGTAACCACGGACCAAACTTTCCAACTGCCCGCTACTCGCAGCAGTAGAGAAGGCTGCTGTGGGAGAACCGGTGCGTTGTGGAGTTGAGCCTGCAAGGAGGCAATTTCTGGTACGGCTTGGGTCGAATGTGGGTAGACCGGCTGGGGGGAAGGGGCTCCTAGGGGG
>CAYGVA010000317.1:0-4140 GCA_964353225.1 uncultured Leptolyngbya sp. | reverse complement strand
GCTGTGCCCTTCTAGGTGGGTTTGGCCTTGGCGATCGCGTTTCCAGAGCAACATGGCAATGCCGTTGATCTGGACCGGGACCGCTCGGTTAGGGGGCAGGTTGGCCCACCGATGGGGGGGGCGAGCGGTGATTTGAAGGGTGGGTGTGGTAAGCAGGCTGGGCAATAGGGAAACGGCACTGAGCCAAGGAAATTGCTGAATCCAAACGTTGCGATTGAGGGATGCGATCCGCTGGTCTAGGGGGCCAATATAGCTGATGCGAAAGTTGCGATCGCCCAGCCGCAGCACCCCACAAGGCTCCCCTTCGAACGTTGCCTCAAAAGATTGAAAAGGGGCGAGGCGATGGACGGCTGCTCCAAAGAGCTGCGTTGCCACCGCCAAACCCTCCACCCCGGCCAAGTCCCAGGGGGTTGAGGTATGGGTCAGGGGTGGGGAAACATCGATGGGGTTCATCAATTCCGGACTCGACTTTTGCTGGGATCAAAGGCGGCCAAGGGTCCGACCGTGGCCGTGACTCGGCGCTTGAGCCCATCCAGCAGCCCCACTTCAACGACGGTGGCCGGGGCGACATACTCAGGGACAACCTGGGCCATGGCAATGCTGCCATTCAAAATGGGCGAAAAGGTGGCGCTGGTAATCTGGCCAATGCGCCAGCGCTCCCCCAGGGCAAACACGGGTTGGCCATGGGCAGCGACCTCGGCCCCTTCTAACACTAGGCCCACCGCCAGCCTAGGGGGATGGGCTTTGAGTTGGGCGAGGGCGGCTTTGCCAATCAAGTTTGGCTTCTTCAGGGCCACCGTCCAGCCAATCCCCGCCTGATAGGGGGAGATCAGGTCGTCAAATTCGTAGTGCAAGGCCAACAATCCTGCCTCAATGCGCGCCCGGTTGAGGGCGGCCATGCCCAGGGGCAATAACCCCGCAGGCTCCCCCGTTTGGAGCAAAATCTCCCACAGTTGGGCACCGTCATCGGGGTGGACAAACAGCTCATAGCCCCGCTCACCGGTATAGCCCGTGCGCGATAGCAGCACCGGTATGCCGTCCACCTGGGCGGCGGCAAAGCGGAAGTAGCCCAGGTCATCAAGGGTCAGGTTGGGGTCTACAAAACGGAGCAGCGGTCGGAGGATGTCGCAGCACCGGGGACCTTGGAGGGCGAGGTTGTGGAGGCGATCGCTCACCGCTTCCACCTTCACCTGCCAGCCCTGGTCCTGGGCAAGGCGCTTCAGCCAACGGCCATCGGTGTCGCAGTTGCCCACATAACGGTAGTGCTCTGGCCCAAAGCAAAAGACAATGCCGTCATCGACAATGCCGCCATGGGGGTTGAGGAGGCAGCCATAGGCAGAACAGCCCGCAGTCACCTTCTCTAAATTGCGCGAAAAGGCATATTGCAATAGGGCAAAGGCATCGGGACCGGTGACCTCAAACTTGCGCAGGGCGGAGAGATCCATCAGGGCTGCCCGCTGGCGCAACGCCCAATATTCGGCCTGGTCGCCCTGGTGGGCAAAACTATTGGGCACCCAAAAGCCGTTATACTCCACCAGATCATCGGTGAGCTGGCGAATGGCGGAGGTAAAGGCACTGTCCTGGGTGAGCCGCAGGGGGAAACCGGCGGCGATGCGTCTGCCCATGGCGGGTCTAAAGCCTGGATTGGTCCCTTGATCCGCCCCGTAGATGCGCACATGAATGGGGGTAGGATGCCAACCATTGACCGGGTCGATGTCATCGGGGCAGGCGGAGCTGGCGCAGAGCACATCTTGGTGAGCTTTCAGCAGCACGTAGTCGCCGGGGCGCGACCAAGATTCCTCCGAAACCACGGTGCCGTGGTCATCCACTTGGGTGTTGAAGAAGAAGTTGATGGCGGGCCAGCCCGGTTTCGGGGCGATGCCATAGGGGGCCAACACCAGGTTAAAGTTGTCGCTACAGCTGGGGTGGCCAGGGTAACCCGCATCTTCGTAGTAACGGGGGGTACAGGCGAGGAGGAAGCTGTCATGGCGATCGCAGGTATCCTGAATCACCTCCACTAGGGGCTGCATCGCCGAGGAAAAATACTTGCTGTGCAGCCCCGCCTGGGGTGAGGCGGTGCCGTTGAGGGTACGGGTAACGGTGCTATCGATCGCCTCGCTGTAATCGTGGCGGGCAAAGGCCAAAAAGTCAGAGCATTGCGAGCCCGCCACATCCATAATTTGGATGTATTGTCCCTGGGTGACGGGGTAAGCGATCGCCGTACCCGGCGCAATGCGGTACTCCGCCACTACCGGGCCTAGGGGCGCGGGAAGATCGGCGTAGGCCAGCGCCGCCGATGTTTCCCCAGCCCTTTCCCTAGCTACAGCAGGCTGACTTACTGCCATGGTTCTTTGGGGAAGGGGGCACGTCATTAGCGGGATTTTCGTCGAAGAAATTCAGCGGTTTGAGGCTAAAACCAATGGTCGCCACCGGCATCACCGGCCAGTCCTCCGCTCGGGGGGAATGGCTGTGGGCAAAGGTGTGCCAAACCACCAGGTCAGTGTTTTCAATGGGGCGATCGGCCTCCGTCCATGCCGGTAGCCCCACCCCGCCCGGATGCTGGTTGGGATAGTCCCCCGCCGGAAATTTTTCGTCCGCACTGTAGGGCGTCACCCACAGATGCTGGGTCATGTAGGTGGCCCGCTTGATCACACTGGCACCGGGGCGGGCCATGGGCAGGGTGTTTTCCCCCGGCATCAGCTTGTAGGCGGTGGGATAGCCCATGGCGTTAGTTTTCTCGGGGTTGACGATTTTCCAGTAGCGGCCTTTCATCGGGTCAATCAACCGCTTCGCCGCCTGCTCCGTGGGCAGCAACGTTGACTGGGCATAGAAGGCATTGCCATAGGGATTCTCGTCATCCTCTTCCGGCACAATGTCCACTTCATAGACCGAATTGTTGGGGCCATCAACGGTCATGTCCATCCGCACGTTGAAAATATGTTGATGGATCGGTGCATTCAACTGGGGCGCAATCAGCGTGCCGTACTTGGGAATTTCCCCCGGCATGACGGCGGCGGTACTGACCATACCAGTGAGCTTCACCTCGTATTGGATGGTGCCGTCTTGGTAGAAGTACCAGTAGAAGCCGTACTCATAGTTGCCCACCGTGGCGATGAAGGAGACCACTAAGCGGCGGGAGCGGCGCACTTCGGTCTGTTCCGTGCGCCAGTCCATATGCTTCCAGAGAATGCCGAAGTCCTCTTCGTGGAGGCAAATGGCATTTTCGATCTGGGCCACCTCGCCGCGCGAGTTGGTGATAAACCCATCAAAGTAATGGATCACCCCCAGGCAATCGCAGCCCAGGGTGAGGGAGTTGGCCAGGGAGCCGATGCCGTATTCCCCCACATCAAAGGCATTTTTGCGATAGTGGTGGGGCAAGGGGTCGCCGTAGGGCACGGTCATTTCCGCCAAGGACGCCCGGTAGAAAATGGGCCGTTCTTCCCCTTGGTCGGTATAGGACACGGTGTAGAGCACGAGGCCCTCGCGGGGGGTGAAGCCAACCCGCATCTTCCATTTTTGCCAGGCAATTTCCTGGCCGTTGACCGTAAAGCTTGGCCCCTCTGGTTGGACAATTTCCAGGGGCTTCACGTCGGTGCGGTAGTTTTTGACGTATTCGGGGGTGTAGTTGCCGTCTTTGGGCGGCAGGGGAATGATGCCGTGGTCCTCCACCCGAATCACTTCCATTTTGTTGAGGTCCACCACCGGAATCACCCCCTCAATGGGGCGGGCATAGCCGTTGTCGGTGGGGTTGGCCTTGACCCAGCAGAGGGCGCGGGAGAGACGCATGCCCGCTTCATCGGCAATGCCGTAGTGGCCCGCTGACCAGGGATCCACCATAACCAGGTCGGGATCGGTGATGCCGCGCTTGGCGATCGCCGCCTGAAATTCCGGGCTCGCTTTCACCGCCGCCTCACATTCCACAAACTCATCCAGCATGATCGGCGGCTGCACCCCCGGAATCATCTCCCAGGCGGTGAGGTGCCCCCTACTGAGGGACACCACCGCTTCGTAGGTGGTGGCGGTGGCATTGTCGAGCAAAATCAAGAAGGCTTCGCGAACAATGGGATCACCGGCCTGAAAGCCCAGCACCGTCTCCTTGGCGGGCTCCTTTAGGGTGACCGTCGCGAACCGAAAGCTGGC
>CAYGVA010000316.1:0-4153 GCA_964353225.1 uncultured Leptolyngbya sp. | reverse complement strand
GGGCCGGACCGGGATGGTCGAAAAAGATGAAGGGGCCGACCATCATTTGTGTGTCGCTGGGGAGCGATCGCCGCACCTGGAAACCACCGAGGTCTTTGATTTCGGGCTGGAGGATAGTTTTAATCGGGTGGGTCATGGCAGCTTGGGGATTTGAATCAGCGGGATTGTTGGTGTGGATCGGTAACGGGTGGGTTGCCAAATCGCACTAGGGACCGAAACCCACCCCGCCTTGCAGGCACCCCTCCCAGGGAGGGGATTTGGGTGGGGTCCGACTTATTGTGTCCGAAAGTCGCGGACGATCGCGAAGCGGAAAGGATCAGTGCCCAAGGAATCTAAATAGGGCTGGCTTAGGTAGCCCTCGGCACGGGTTTGATCCCGCAGGTGGCGATCAAAAAAGGCCAGACTCAGGGCCTTCAGGTAGGGTTGAGCCGCCTGGGGATCTGGCCCTAATAGGTTGCTCGGTAAGGGAATCGCCCCTTCGGTGAGGTTGCCTTGCAGAAAGGTAAAGTGGGTGGCATTTTCGGCCATGACCAGATAGCGATCGCTGCTCCCCAGCCATTGATAGGGCAACACCTGCTCAGGGATGGCGGGGACAACAATGTCAGCCGAGGTCGCCAAAAATAGTGTGGGCAGGTCAATCGCAGCCAGCCCCGCTTCTCCGAAGAACAGGCTAGTGGGCGGGCTCATGGCAAACACCGCCTGAATGCGCTCGTCCCGCAGTTGAAAGGGGCCATCGGCCTCCACATCCAGCAGATCGCACTGCACCAGCAGCGAAATATTCAGGGAGGGGCGATCTCGATCGTCTAACGAGCAATCGCGGTGCAATGCCTCAAAATTAAACTCGGCCCCCGCCACCGCCAGGGCGGTGAACCCCCCGAGGGAATGGCCCAGGACGCCGACATTATTCACCTCTAAATTGGTGTAGGCTCCGTTCTGGACGAGTTGCTCTAGCTCATCCAGCGCCAGGGAAATATCGTGGGGACGGCTAATCAAGGTGATGGGGTGAGGGGGGCGATCGACCCCGGCCAGAAACTGTTCATATTTTTGGTTGTCGTCATCATGCTCGGGCACCACCACGGCATAACCGTGGGAGGCCAAATGCTGAGCCAGATAGACAAAGGCCCGCCGCCCGGAGGAGACCCCATGGGAAATCACGATAACGGGGATGGATGGCAGGTTGGCAGAGTTCTGGGGTAGGTATAGATCAAAGGGAATGGACCCCTCCCGTGGGGGATTTTCAAAGCTTAGGACCTGGCGCTGCCAGCGATGGGGACCGGCATGGCGGGGCTCAATGCCGTTGGGGGGAATCGGGAATTCGGTGGCTTCGGCTGCGCCGATGGCCCGCAACTCGGCGATCAGGTCATCCCTTGCCCCAAAGAAGCGGCGGTTTTCTTGGATGACCTGTTGCAGCAAACCATAGTCGAGCTGAATCACCTCCAGGGGGAATTCTTGCATCACCTCCAGCGGCGTTAGGCCATCTCCATCGGCCACGGCGGCAATCAGGGCGGCCCGCAGCGCCCGCGATCCGTTGGCCAAGCTGTCGGTCTGCACCACCTGACCGGCGCGATCGAGCAGTCGCTCCCCCACTTGCCAATAGGTGAATTGACTCAGGGGGAGCAGATCTGCATCCAGCCGCCAGTTCAGGAAATGACGCAGTTCTTGCAACTGCTGCTCGTCTAGGCGGTTGGCCACTAACTGGAAGCGATCGCTCACTATCCCCTCGGTGGCAAAGGCTTCGAGGTCTTCGACCCAAATCACCGGCTCAAAGGGTCCCACAAAAAACTCAATGCGCTCGGCGCTGGGGGCGGGGGGGGCGATCGCTAGCGTGGCGATCGCCCCTAGCCCTAGCCCAATTGCCCAAGTTTGTTGCAAGGGCCTCAGGACTCGCTTGAGCGCAGCACGCCAGGTGGGTAAAGCCATAGATGTGAAGGGAATGAACGGTGAGTGTCGGACCACAGACTCAAATATTGACACGGTCTTGGCGGCGGTGTTTTACAGATTCTTGATATCTGAAAATTCGTCGCCGCTTTCAGGGGGGATTCACCCCGTTAATGCCGGTAGCAACCTGACCAGTTGCTTGCCAAATTGATGTTTGAGGTCAGCGCTATTCCCATAGTTCTGATGGAAATGCCCCATTTTAGACAGCTTTTGCTTGGATTTGAGTCGGGTGATGATGTCTGGGGTAATGCGACCCATGGAGATCGCCGTATCTTTGAAAGCTGAGAGGGTGCTCCTTTAAAAGGCGAAACAGTCGCAGCCGATGCCGCCCCACATACCGTGCAATGAACCCAGCGCATTCAAACTGGGCATTTTCGGGGCACAACCCGGCAAGTGGAAACAACAGCCCAGATGGAAAGGGCGGTGTTCGGCGCTGCGGGTGCTGGCCATAGCCGCCAAACCGCGCAATAGGTGACCATTCTGGGGTGATCGGTAACGGTGGCGGGGCCAGATCAGAAAACTCCGCCTTGCCATAGACCGGCTTACCCCCCACCAGGGTCAGCACTGATTCAATGCCCTTAATCTCCTCATCTGGCACCGAAAAATAATTGGCAGAGAGGACGCACAGGTCCGCCGACGCACAGGTCCGCCATCGCCCCTAACTCTCCAAAAAATGGGCAGCTAGTCGGCAAAAAGCCACCCCTTAAACACATAGGTCAGCCCCGGCATGAGCACATAGGACAACAGCACCACGGTGACTGCCACATTTAAACCCAGGGCCAAGAGCATCGGTAAGCGCTGCAACCAGGGTTCCAGCAAGGGACCCACCGTCAACGCCACCGTCACCACCGCCACCCACACCAAAATCGCCTGCTTATAGCGCTTCGGCGCTGACGGCACCGACTGCTGCGGCAACTGAAACCAAGCTTCTAAACCAGTCAAAATCTGAATGCTTTCTTGAGCCTGAATCAACGGTTGCACCCGCTGAATCCAGTCTTTACGAACGTCGGACTTGAGCCAGGCTTGGAGGCGATCGCACCTGTCAAACTGCAACACAATCACATAGTCCGGGGATGCCCCCGGTTGAGGCCGCAAAATGCTGACCCCCAGATGTCCCTCAAATTCCCTAGCTGCTGCCGAAATGCCCTGAATCCACGTTTCATAGCCCGACTCTCGCCCCGGCCTCACCCGGTGGGAGATGACTGCGGTCACATGCTGATGCGAGGCAAGGGTCGGTTGATTCATCGGAGTATCCTCTCAGCATTTTTCAAGAATTTTGAGGGACAGTCGTGAATACAGTCAACGCTATCCCTCAAAACCCTCCCCGGTTAAGCCCCAAAACGAACCGGCTCAGGGGTCGGCACACTGGGGGGCGCACCGTGAACCATGGTGTAGGCGTACTCAACGCCTATGCCGTAGGCCCCACCATGGGCTTTGGCAATGCCGATGGTGGCGTCATAGGTCTCCTTACGCGCCCAGTCCCGCTGGAATTCCAGCAATACCTGCTGCCAAGTCACCGGTACCGCCCCAGCCTGAACGATGCGCTGCATCGCCATATCATGGGCCATGGCAGAAGTGCCCCCCGAAGCGTCGGCTACGGCGTAAACCTCATAGCCTTCCCCCATGGCTTCCAGAGCTGGGAAGGTCAGACAAACTTCCGTCCACAGGGCTGCAATCACGAGCTTTTTGCGACCAATGCGCTCCACCTCCGCTTTGAAGCCAGCATCATCCCAAGAGTTCATGCTGGTGCGCTCAATCGGAGCCTGTTCAGGGAACTGCTCGGTGAGCTGGGGCCAAATGTACCCGCTAAAGCTCTTGGTCTCTACAGACGTCAAAATCGTCGGCACATTGAATGTCTTAGCCGCTTTAGACAGTCCTACGGTGTTGTTAATTAACAGTTGGCGCTCAATGGAGGCCACCCCAAATAACATTTGAGGCTGATGGTCAATGAAAATGACCGTGCAATTCTGCGGGGTCAAAAGCTCATGGGCAGACATGGTTTATCTCCTTAAAATCAAACATCATTTTGTAGCTAACAGCGCATTGACCTGCACTACTCAAAAATCCCCACGACAAAGTGATGGCAAAACCGTTTCTAGAGGGCAGCGATCGCCTAGATTTCGCCTGAGTTCAACTGAAGTCCAGACGAAAACTGGGCTCAAACCAAGCCCACTTTGAGAACTGTAGTTTTTCTCTCTCCCCTCGCCCTCTGGGA
>CAYGVA010000315.1:0-4164 GCA_964353225.1 uncultured Leptolyngbya sp. | reverse complement strand
CCTTATGCCCAGTCCGCTTTACATCCATTGATGAGCTTTTGCAGACGCCTGATGGGCAGGATTGGGACCCTCAAATCATCCTGTCCACGCGTATTTGTACGGCGTTGCCATCGGATGTGGAAGCCAACACCACGGATGCCGAACGCTGGGTTTCAATTTGCGTGCGGGATAACGGCCCAGGGATTCCAGCGAACATCCAATCCAAGATCTTTGATGACTTTTTTACCACCAAACCCGCTGGTCAAGGGACTGGGCTAGGGTTGCCCATTTCGAAGCAAATTGTCACCGAAAAGCATGGGGGACATTTGATCTTGCGATCACCCTGCAAGATTGACCTCAATACCCAGGCCCGTAGCGGGACTGAATTCGAGGTTTTACTACCTTTGAACTCAACACCAGCAGAGTCAGACGGTAAGGTTATAAGCGATATTGGCGATCACGGCAGTGTGGAGCTAAGCAATGGGCGATATCAGTCCCCACAGCATTTGCGCCCCCAAGCCGTGACGGCTGCGCTTTAACCTCACTTCCTTGCCCCATGGTTGCCCCTACCCTTTTGGCCCTCGACTTTGACGGTGTCCTTTGCGATGGCCTATTGGAATATTTTGAAACTTCGTGGAAAGCCTACTGCCAGCTTTTTGATCCGGCAGAAACGACACCGCCACCGGGGTTGGCCGAGCAGTTTTATCCCCTCAGGCCAGTGATCGAGACCGGTTGGGAAATGCCGATGGTGCTCCACGCCCTGTTGCAAGGGGTTGCCGCCGACGATATTTTGCAGGACTGGCGGCAGATCGTGCCCACCCTCCTGGTCGAAGCGGACCTCACCTCCGAGCAAGTCATGGCCGCAGTGGATGGCATCCGCGATCGCTGGATTCAAGCCGATCTCAACGGTTGGCTGGGCCTACACCGCACCTATCCCGGCACCCTGGCATGGCTACAGCAAGTGCTGAATAGTGATCTGCAGACGGTGATTATCTCCACCAAGGAGGGGCGCTTTATCCATGCCTTTTTGCAACAGCAGGGGGTAGAAATGCCCCGAGCGCAGATCTTTGGCAAGGAGGTGCAGCAGCCTAAAGCCGAGACCCTGCGCCAACTGCTGGCCCAGTATCCGGGCAGCAGCGCCGCGCCGACCCGACTGTGGTTTGTGGAAGATCGCTATAAGACTCTCCAGAAGATCGAAGCCGAATCTGATTTAGATGGGGTTGACCTCTTTTTGGTGGACTGGGGGTACAACACGGCAGCAGAACGAGAGGCGGCCCGTCGCGATTCTCGGGTAAATCTGCTATCGTTATCGACGATAGTACAAGAGTTCTCAGCTTGGCATGAGCCCACCTGAACTCCCCTCTTCACGGCATTATGCTGGACCTAATTAAACTGGCCCGCCAGATGCAGGGCATCAGCGAGCATTTAACCCAGGAGGCTGAAGCGGCACGGCGGCGGGTGGCCATTGCCCAAACCTTGATGGGCCAAGCCCAAGCTCGTCAACCAGAACTGGTGACCGCCTTGCAGGATTGGCGCGATCGCATTCCCTTTGCCATCGCCGAACCCATTGAACCCCTCGATAGCCGCATTGATATCACCCCCGCCCCCGCCGCCCACACGGTGCTGGCCACGGACGGATCCCAAATTTCCCCCAGTCACCACGAGATTGCCTATTGCTATCTGCTGAATGTGGGGCGAGTGGTGCTGCACTACGGTCAGGGCCGCTACCCCCAGCTCGATAACCGCCCCGAGGTGATCTATCGCCCCGAAGAACTCTACATTTCCCGCCAGTGGGGCATTGGCACCGAAGAATGGATGGGCTATCGCCGCACGGTGGCGGAAGCGGAGGCATTGGCAGGGTTAGGGGCCGATCTCATCCATGGGGATACGGCACATGGGGGCACAGAGCTGACCGAATCCGCCGTGCCCCAACTGGCCCTCACCGATGGCTCCTTGATCTACTGGTTTTTAGAAGAGTTGCCGACTGCCGCCCGCGATCGCATTCTGCCCCCGATTTTGGCGGCTTGGGAGCAACTGCGGCAGTTGGAGATTCCCCTCGTGGGCTACATCAGCGCCTCCCGTAGTGGCGAAGCCCTGAATTTCTTGCGGCTGCAAAGCTGTCCCCATCCCGCCCCCGACTGCCTCAGCCATTGCCCCGAAAGACTGGAAAAAGCGCCCTGTCAGGTGTTTGCCCCATTGCGAGATGTGGCCCTGTGGACAACAACCCTGGCACCAGGGCAGCGGGGTCCCCTCTGGCGCAGTTCGGCAGCTATCCTAGAGCAATACGGGGCGCATCAGGTTTACTTCTGCTACGTGCATGTCGGGTCAGAAATTGCCCGAGTGGAGATGCCTGGTTGGGTGGCTACCGATGTCGCCCAGCGGGATGCTGCCCTCGGCATGGTTTTGACCCAGGTGCAAAAGGGCTACGGTTACCCCGTTTCCCTCGCAGAAGCCCACAACCAAGCAGTGGTAAGGGGGGGCGATCGCACTCGATTTTTTGCCCTGCTAGAACGGGAAATGATCCGGGCGGGGCTGACGAATGTCGGTACCAGCTATAAAGAAACCCGCAAGCGCAGCAGCATTGCGTAAGGGCCTTGGCGAAATTTATCCAGCTTGACTGTAGTTATCTCTAACGCCAGCTATTCCCTACGAGGGGTATGTCTAAGCGCGGTTGTGATATCTATCCTGGAACGTCATTGGCCATGTATTTAACGCAAGCGTCTGCGCCACCACTACAGGCATTAGCGGGGGGTATCAGCCCCGCCGTTGCGGATGCCGCTCAAGCGACGACCAGACGAAAGTCTGATGCCAAATGGAGTCATTCCGCCGGAGGGTGGCGTTGCGTGAAAACCCTAGAAGGACATACCAGTTGGGTGCGGACAGTGGCCGTCAGCCCTGACGGTCGCTATGCCGCTAGCGGGAGTGGCGATAAGCGGGTGGGCATTTGGGATTTGGCCTCAGGGCAATGTCTGCATATGCTCGAAGGCTATGCTGCCTGGGTGCGATCGGTGGCCTTTAGCCCCAATAGCAAGCTCGTTGCCAGTGCTGGCAACGACAACACCATTCGCCTCTGGGAGGCCCGCACCGGCAAGCTTCTGGAGTTGCTCAAAGGTCACCGCGATTGGATCCGCACCATCACTTTTGGCCCCGATGGCAATACCCTATTTTCGGGCGGGCAAGATAACACCGTCAGAATTTGGCGGTTGGGCAACCCCAACCCCATCCAAACCCTAACCGGGCACACCCACTGGGTACGGTCTATTGCCGTCAGTGGGGATGGCACCACCCTGGTCAGCGCGGGCCATGATGCCACCATTCGCTTCCATCGCCTCCAAGGCCAAGGCACCAACCATGTGCTGACGGGCCACGCAGCGGAGATTCATGCCGTGGCCATTAGCCCCAACAATTGGCTGCTGGCCAGTGCCGGTGCCGATGCCACCGTCCGGTTTTGGAAACTCAATAGTGGTCGCGCCATCACCCAGTTCCAGGCCCATCAGGCTCCCATTAATGACTTGGCCTTTAGCCCCGATGGCAAACTCTTAGCCACCGCCAGTAATGACAAAACCATTCGCCTCTGGCATGTGGAAAAAGGCAAGCTACTGCGGGTTTTAGAAGGGCACCAAGGCTGGGTCTGGACCGTGGCTTTTGCCCCCGACAGCCGTAGTTTGGTGAGTGGCGGCTGGGACGGCAAGATTAAGATTTGGTCTGTTTAGAACAGTGCCTTGACGTATTCCCGGCGCATGCGGGCGATCGCGCTAATCGAAATCCCCTTGGGGCACACCGCCTCGCATTCCCCATGGTTTGAGCAATCGCCAAACCCCTCATCGGCCATCTGCTCGGTCATCGCCATCACCCGTTGCCGCCCTTCGGGATGCCCCTGGGGAACGAGGGATAAATGGGCGATTTTTGCCGCCGTAAACAAGGATGCTGACGCATTGGGACAGGCGGCCACACAGGCCCCGCAGCCGATGCAGGCGGCGTAGTCAAAGGCTTGGTCCGCCTGGGGTTTCGCAATGGGGAGCGTATTGGCATCGGGGGCCGCACCAGTTTTGGCGGTGATATAGCCCCCAGCGGCCATGATCCGATCTAAGGCACCGCGATCCACCACCAAATCTTTGATTATAGGGAAGGCTTTCGCCCGCCAGGGCTCCACCGTCAGGGTTTGGCCATCGTGGAAGTGCCGTA
>CAYGVA010000314.1:0-4211 GCA_964353225.1 uncultured Leptolyngbya sp. | reverse complement strand
ACGTATTACCTAAATTCCCTAGGGCATAGGTTTCTCCCTGACGATCTCCAACCTCGCGGGCAATGGTGATCGCTTCTTGGTACAGCCCAATCGTCTGCTGAGATCGACCCAGATTGCGATGGGCTAAACCCAACGCATTCAGCAAAACCCCTTCTCCCTGACGATTACCAGCGGCGCGAACCCGTTCTAGGGCCGCTTCCCAAGCGGCAATTGCTTCGCGAAACCGACTGCGATTGTATTGCTCAAGCCCCTGTTGCCAGAGCCGTTCTGCTTCCGCCTGATCGGTATTCGCCTGGGCCAAGGTTGCGGGGCCTACCTGGGGCCACGACCCCACCCTGTCCATCAACGGCAATGGCTGAGCTGGCCCTGACCGATGGGGCGTCCTGAGAGCCGAGGGGTCCAGAACCGCAGCAGGTTCAGATCGTACAGCGGTGGCAGAGACCCCTGAGTTCTGGGTGGCGGGCACAGCCAGCGCAGTTGCGGTCAGTAAACCCAGCCATTTGGCAGCAAGACGCATCGATTAAGAACTCCAGGCGAACGAGCAGGTTTACCCCCATATAGTTCTAGAAGCCACCGACTTATTCAAGCGGCCAGCAACGTTTAGACCAGCCGTGCTGGCTATGGCTACATATCTCCCAATCAAAATCAAGGGAACCGTAAGGACATTTCCTGAAAAGAAAATACCCGGCTATGGGGCGTTACGCCTCGCGACAACCGATGTCGGGGCACTGCTTGTGGGTGCCCTTGATAACTGAAGGAATTAGCATGCAAATCATATCCCCCGCAGACCGAGTTTCGACTCCGCTCAACTCTCGATACTGGCAGGTTGAGCGGAGTCGTAAGCCCTGCGGGCAGGCAAGGCCAACGCGTCAGCGTCTCCAGCGGAGAAAACCGGATTGCTTAGGTGCGTTATTTCGCCGCTGATCCCTAACGGATGGCACGAATCGGGAAATCGGTTTGTCCAGGGGCGATGGGCGGAGGATAGGCACAAGACCGCCCCCTACCCAGGTAAATTCTTACCTGGAAATCTCGTCAGGAATAGATTACCGAAAACAGGCACCAATAACATCAGGGGGACCAGCACCAGCCTCCATGCAGTACAACATGTTTATTAGTAACCGTCCCACACATTACGCTGGCTGAGCGGAGTCGTTCGCAACGCGTCTCCCAAAGGGAGAAAGCCAAAACCTATGCAAGATGTCCCCTAGCCCCGCTGGGGCGGCAAAGCCAACGACTCCGCTCAGGGGACGGTTACTTGACTACTGCCAGCGATGATCGCAGATATCAAAATAGGGGCAAATCTCGCAACTGCCTGGGGATGCGGTGGGGTGAAAGTCGCCCTTGACTAATCCATCGATCATCATTGAGGCAGGCTCATTTAGGGCACCTAATTGCACTGCGTCGAAGGTGTGGAGGCGATCGTGACGCAAGTAAGCAATATGGGCGTTGGGCTTGGCCGTGGCTTGACTGTAGGCCCAGAGTTGAAACTGATGATGCTCAGGATGGATGGCGCGATCGGTTTTGAAGTCTAAGACAAAGTCATCACCGATCAGATCTACCACGCCGTTAAAGGTAATGTTGTGCAGCGTTAGGGAAACTGGCTGCTCCCACTGCAAAGCCCCTTGGCGGTAAGGGGCGAAATCATCTGCTAAGTCAAACTGGGTGGCACAGTCCAGGGCATCCTGAATCTGCTCATCCGTGAGGTCGTTGGCATATTTTTGCAGCGTGTCAAACTGGCGAATGTCTAGCTCCAGCGCCTTGTGGGTGAGTTTGCCCACTGCCATCGCGGCACCGCCCACACCATCCCCCTCGTGATAACCGGGGTGGCCATCCACATGGCGAAACTTGAACCGCAGGGGACAAAAAGCATAGTCGCTCAATGCCGTGACGGGGAGTTCTGAGAATCCGGCTCCGACGGCCTGGGTCAAAATTTGGGTGGGGCGTGGCGGCAGCGGCGGTGAGGCGAGGGGCACGGGTTTTGCCAGCTCTGGATCAAATGCAATGGCATTAGACTCAATCAAGCCGTCAAGACCCGGTTGCAGAATATCCAAGCTGCCACCGCTTGGGGAAGCTGATGAGAGGATGAGGCGATCGCGCGCCCTTGTCAGAGCCACATACAGCACCCGCTTTGATTCTTCGTGGTCATCGGCTTTTTGACGTTGTTCTAACAGCGTGTAGAGTGCCGACTTTTGCCGGGCTCCTTCGTCATCTTCTAGCTTGATGGCAACGCCCAATTCTGGGTCAAAGCGCACAGTGGGGGAGTCGCTCACGGATTTGTGAGACAGGTCGGGTACAATCACCACCGGCCACTCCAGCCCCTTGGCGGCGTGGATGGTCATGAGGCTGACGGCCTGGTCTCCCGCCAGGGCTGGTCGGGGAATTTGCCCGCCCCCCGCCTGAATCCGTTTGAGGCGACGGATGACCGCCAGCACATCAAAGCTACCGGCTTCCAGCGATCGCACCAGTTCCCCAAAACCGCTCCAGTCGGCCATCCGCCGGTCGGCACCGGGCAAGTTGGCGATGACGGCAGTGTAGCCGGTGAGGCGATCGCCCAGTTGCAGTAAGCGGGTTGGAGGTTCGGTACGACGGGCCACCAGCAGTGCTTTCAAAGTCGCGTGGGCATGGGTCAGGGCCGGATCGTCAGCGGTGCCTAGGTGCCGCCACCAACTGGTTTTCTCTGGCAGAGATTGGGCAAAGGAGTAGAGGGTGCGATCGCTCACCGCAAAAAATGGGCTGCGCAACACTGCTGCCAGAGCCAAACTATTGGTGGGATCTGCCAAGAATCGCAGTAGCGCCCAAGCATCCTTGGCCTCGCGGGTTTCCAGCAGGTTGCCGCCCCCGGCTTGCAGGATGGGGATATCGCGGGCGGCGATCGCGTTGCCGTACAGCTCCAGCGGTCCCCAGGTGCGCGACAGGATCGCGATGTCTGCGGGACCCACATCGCGCAGTTCACCCCTGGGTTTGTCATGGACTTGAATCGGGGTTGCCAGCATCTCCGCCACCAGAGCCGCGATCTGCTGCGCCTCGACTCGACGGCATGCTTCTATGTTGGTATCCAGGGACCTGTCTGCTTTTTGCTCGTCATCTACCGTGACGGCGTAGAGCTGAATGGCGGGTGTGGGCTCTGGGGCTTCGTGGCGGTGGGCCTCTAGGGGTTGGTGCAGCTCATCTAAAACGGGCGCAAACACCTGATTGATTTGGGTAATCAAGGCTTGGTGGCTGCGGAAGCTGAGGCTGAGTTCGACCGGGTCGCCATCGGGGTGAAGGCGGGCCTGCCAGGCTTGAAATACCCGCACATCGGCCCGCCGAAAGCCGTAGATCGACTGCTGCACGTCGCCAACGATGGTCAGGTTGGCCTGGGCGGTGAGCTTTGTGAGCAGTTGCCCCTGGATGGGGTTGGTGTCTTGAAATTCATCAATGAGGAAGACCTGCCAGCGCTGGGCGTAATAGGCTTGCACCGTTGGGTCTTCGAGCGCTTTCAGGGCGTGAACTTCTAGGTCGTTGAAGTCGAGAAACCGCTGCTGGTATTTGGCTGTTTGCAAAAAGTCCCAGGTTTCTGCAAAGGCTTGGCGAATTGCCGGGAGCATGACCTCAGTCTGGGCGTCGTATTCGTTAGGCTCCAGGCTAATCAGTCCGGCTTTGAGGGCCTCTCTTGCCAAGTCTCGCAGAGAAGAGATCGCGCTTTTCACTGCGATCAAAACATCCTTGCCGCCCCAATTTTTCTGACTACCAACATTAATTTTCAGACCAGCTAGAGACGCTAACGCCGCCGCTAAATCGTGGCCCTGTGCTATCGTCGCCATCGCTTCCAGTGCGTCTAGTCGATGGCCGTCTAGCTTGTCACCGGGTGCCGCATAGCTAGTCAAAATGTCTTGCCCCGTTCGCCAGTCTGCGTTGGCCCACAGATCATCCAGGGCCTGTTGGCGCACTTTTTCCAGGGTTGGGAACCAGTGGCTGAGATCGCGCTGTAATGCCTGCTCAGCCGTTAGTGGATCGGCCAGTAAAGCTTGCAAGACATTCTGCATCACCGAAAACGGAATCCCATCGTAGCTATGGCTGGGCAGTTGGGTCAGGGCTTCGGCAAAGGTTTCAGCGAGCCAGATCGGACTGTCAATCTGATCTTGCACGGCAAAATCAGGAGGGACATGGGCCTTGTCGGGATGTTCGCGACAGATGCGGGCAGCGAGGGCATGGAAGGTGCTGATTTGAGC
>CAYGVA010000313.1:0-4216 GCA_964353225.1 uncultured Leptolyngbya sp. | reverse complement strand
TGATTACCCTGCTGATTTTGCTGGCGGCTGTGGCCATTCTGGTTTGGGGGTTTTACCGGGCAAAGCCCTACGGCAAACTGGGTATCTTTGCCTGGCTACAATCCATTGTGCTGATGGCCCCTTGGCTACTATTTTTTGGCCTATTTTCAGTGGGGATTTACCTGAATTTGGCGGGGGTGCTGCTGCTGGTATTGGTATCGGCAGGTATTTACATCTACCTGGGTCGGCAACTGCGGAAGATGGGTAGTGATCAGCTGGTGGCTCAGCGGCTAGCCAAGTTGGCTGCGGATGCAGATGGCACTGCGACGGAGGGCGATAGTCTGAGCAGCGAGGCTTCACCCCCAAGGGACAAGGCGGATGGGGAAAACGCTCCATTATTGGGCATCCCGTCAGAAGACCTGATGGCCTTGGAAAGTATTTTCAGTATCGATACCTTTTTTCGCACAGAAACGGTGCCCTACCAACAGGGGGCAATTTTCAAGGGTAACCTGCGGGGACAGGCAGCCCCGTCTTTAGAGCGGTTGACGGAGGCGATGATCAGCAAGGTGGGCGATCGCTACCGCCTGTTTTTGATTCAAGATGCATCAGAAAAACCCGTCGTCGTCATCCTCCCCACCGAGGATGCAGAGCCCCGGCCATCTACCCCCCGGCAAAAAGTGTTGGCGGTGGCATTAGCGATCGCCACCCTATTCACTTGCCTCGAAACCGGTGGCATTCTCATCGGCATTGATCTGGCCACAACCCCCGATCAATGGTACTCAGCCATTCCCTTTGCGGCTGGATTAATGGCCATTTTGGCCACCCATGAAGCCGGACACTGGGTCATGGCCCGCCGCCTTGGGGTAAAAATCAGTTGGCCCTTTCTGCTGCCCGCATGGCAAATTGGCTCCTTTGGGGCACTCACCCGGTTCGAGTCATTGCTACCCAACCGCACAGCGCTTTTTGATGTGGCCTTTGCCGGACCTGCCGCAGGAGGGCTACTGTCCTTTGGCATGCTTGTTTTGGGATTGACCCTATCCCATCCTGGCAGTCCATTGCAGGTTCCGGCTGACTTTTTTCAGGGATCGGTTTTGGTCGGTGCTTTAGCCAAAGGAGTGCTCGGCAGTGCCCTAACGGAACCATTGGTCGATGTTCATCCCCTTACCCTGATGGGCTGGCTAGGACTCGTGATCACAGCCCTGAATCTTATGCCCGCTGGTCAGCTCGATGGGGGGCGCATTGTCCAAGCCATTTACGGCCGCAAAACCGCTGGGCGAGCCACCATTGTGACAGTAGTGGTCTTGGCCATTGTCTCCCTCGCCAACCCCCTTGCCCTCTATTGGGCAGCCCTGATTCTGTTTCTACAACGCCCCCTAGAACGCCCTTCTATTAATGAGCTCGCCGAACCCGATGATGCCCGCGCCGCCCTAGGACTGCTGGCGTTGTTTTTGATGTTGGCAACCCTTGTTCCACTAACCCCCAGCTTGGCAGGACGCCTCGGTATTGGCGGATAAAGTCTGTAGCCGTCAAATTCAACTCTGAAGGGCCACACCTAGGATCATTCAGCACAAGACGAGCCCTCAAAACCAGAGAACCCAGAGCTAAGACCGATGCTGAGCCAACCCATGATCCTCACTGGCACCACAGCGCACGCACTAGCGCTAATGCGCTGTATCGGTTGATATCGATTGCAAACGAGCACCCCCCATAGATGTTGCTGACAGAGGGAACTGAGCCAACGTTTTGCCACCATGACTCGTAAAGTCTTGCAGCTATGATTAGACGTTTCAGAAGCCCATCAATGAAGCCCAAAATTCTGAGCCTGATTTTACTTGCCTTCCTCAGCCTCAACATCTGGTTAGACCACTTAGAAAGCCCCGGAATCGACTTCTATATCTACTGGAGCGTTGCCAAAGCACAACAGTTGAGACCGGCCCTCTTGGCAAGCCCCTACTTAGAGCCAGATGCCTATGCAGCGGTGTTAAACCAGCATGTTGATCAGACATCAGACGACCTCCTAAGGGGAGCTAATGCCTACCGCAGAACCTTAGATATGACCAACACACCGCTCCTGCATACTTTTTTCTCGATACTGCCGAGCGACTATACAAAAGCCATTAACTTTTTCAGGTTTTCACAGCTCTGGCTATTTATTACTTCTATTGTACTAATCGGATTTTTTAGGGGCTTTTCGTTCAACTTCCTTGCTTTAGGCTTGGTTCTTTCAGCTATTTTTTTGCCTTTTCATATTGACATGAGAGTGGGCAACCTGAGTTCCATTCAATTATTTTTAATGACAATATCAACGCTATTGGTTGACCGACTTGACAATAGTTCCCTGAAGAAACGTTTTCGTGGTGGCTTAGCCGCCATTTGTCTATTTATTTTTATCGCATTATTAAAGCCCAACTTATTGCTTGTTATGGCAGCCTTGAGTCTTTCTTTCCTGGCAAGGCATGGCATTCCAAAGCCCATAGCATTAGTCCCATTAAGTCTGTTATTTGGCCTTTTCTTAATTGCGATGACCAATATCTTTCTGGGCTCTGCTTGGGTATGGGTTGATTGGTTGAGAGCAATTTCACAGTCCCAAGATAGATTGGCATATCCAATAGAGGCAGGAAACACCTCTTCCGTACTCCTGATTTCCCATGGCTTGAATATAGACATTTACACGGCAATGATCGCGGTAGCGGTATTTTTGTGTGTATCGCTTGGCGGGGTTATTGTTTTTTCGGCATCCCAAAAAGGTCCCATTTACACAAATATTATTGGCGTTTTTCTGAGTATATTCAAGGATTCAGGCTTAGCTGTTAGCCTCGCTCTGACGGCCACATTTGCGCTGTCTCCTCTAGTTTGGACCCATTACTACAATCTGCTTTTGCTGCCAGCACTATGGATGCTAACGATTGATCGCGACTGGAATGTTTTGGGATGGATCAGTGTATTTTCCATTGTTTTTTCTGGGGGCATTCTTATTCAGTTTTTGAGCCGGATATTAACCCTAAGCATTGAATTTCATTCTATTAATTTTGGATTGGCCTGGATGTTAATATGGCTGGGAAATTTGATATGGATCATGAGAATTTCGTCTGACAAACCTGGCGAGAGACTGGTAACCGTCCCCTGAGCGGAGTCGAAGGGTAACCGTCCCCTGAGCGGAGTCGAAGGGGACATCTTGCATAGGTTTTGGCTTCGACTTCGCTCAGCCAGCGTAGTACCAGGGACGCTTACCTTCGTATGCCCCGGACATTTTTGCGGGGCCTTAAGGAATGCTCGCTTGGAATTGCAAGGCACCGACTTCTTGTGCCGCGAGGCTAAAGCCCCCCCTAACCACCACCGCTAGCATCTTGCGGCTGTCGGTACCGGTTTGCAAAAAAAACGGGACGTTGCGTAGCGCAACGCACTGTGGCCCGAGCATAAATGTATACAGACCAGCCAGCCTCTTAGGGTTTGGCTGGTTTTCTATGGATTTTAGTTCGGCAATCTGGCTCAGCCTTGCAGGACATAGTGGAATGGGTGCCTTACACTGAAACCCGATGATTTCAGTGCAGGCTATGGCGGCAGAACAGACCGATCAACGGCATCCTCAATATTCTGGCGATCGCGCCATCGTCAACAAACTGGTCGCGCAAGCGCCCGATAATTACGGGCTGGCGGAGTTAGGGCGGTTGCTGACCCGTTACAAGGGCTTTCCGGGGGCACGAGACATCCAAATCGATTTAGAGAAAGTCCTGAATAAATGGGGATTTACTGAAGCAACCTTGTTTGATAAAACCAGAGAGATTCACCAAGAGGCCACGGTTTATCAGCAACTTGGCCGCAACCGCGACGACTGGAGTTGAAGCGCTGACCTTTGGGTTGCCAGGAGATTCACCGAGGGCAGAACCCATCGTCTTCTCTGCGGCAAAGGTCTCTAGCGATTAACCCGAGTCTTAGCCCCACCCCCTGCCTTGGCCTCAGCACCGCGACTGAAGTGACATGGCCAGACGCCTTATCCTGTGCTCAATATTTCTTGCCCGACCGCTTCATAGTCTTGCCAAGCTGCCTCCGCCTTGGGATCTTTAATGCCATAGACCGGCACCCCCGCTAGGGCTGCCTTTTGAAACGCGGCATAGCGACGAATGCCCCGCTCAAACACCGGCAAATGCGCCTCATTCAGTAGCGCTCGAATTTCTGCGCCAGCCTTGCTGGGTTTCGGGGGGATTGCCGTCAGCAAAATTTGGTATTGGGCCGTGGG
>CAYGVA010000312.1:0-4246 GCA_964353225.1 uncultured Leptolyngbya sp. | reverse complement strand
CGGTCAGGTTTCCTTAACCCTTACTCAGGTTAGGTCGGCACGTTCTCCATAGAAAATCTCACGTCCAATGGATTGAGGATGCGATCCCCAAGTTGTTCGGCTAAGACGCTATCTTGGATAGCGCACCCTCTGGCGGCGCTTGGCATCGATGGGTCCAATCAATCAAGCCTTAACGCTCTTTCTGAGTTTGTTAGTAGAAGCCACTCCCTTTCTTCTTTTGGGGGTCGCCTTTTCCAGCATTTTGGCTACCTTAGTGGATGAGCGGGCCTTGGTGAAGCGGTTACCCAAACATCCTGCCTTGGCCGCCCTGACGGGGAGCCTGTTTGGCTGTTTGTTTCCGGTGTGTGAATGCGGCAATGTGCCGGTGGCAAGGCGGTTACTAATGCAGGGCGCGCCTTCGGCGATGGCGATCGGGTTTCTATTAGCCGCCCCCACCGTAAATCCGATCGTGTTTTGGGCCACTTGGGTCGCCTTTCGCGATCAGCCCGCCATGGTGTTTTGGCGAGTGGGGCTGACGGTACTGATTGCGGTGATTATGGGCTGGCTATTCAGTACCCAAAAAGACCTACGGCCTTTTTTGCAACCGGCGATCGCCCGCGCCATGCCCATCCCAGCGAAGACGCCTAATTTAACAGCGGCCGCCCCTAGCCCCTTATTGGCAGGGGGCACTTTTTTGTTGCAGGAAAAAGGGGAGGCCCTCAAGCTCGATGCCCCTTTTGCCGAAGTGATGGGGGCGGCGGCAATTTTTCCCAAGCCAACCGCCGCCAAGCTACAAGCGGTGCTCGAAATGATACTCCAGGAGTTTCGGGAGCTGGGGGCGGTGCTGGTGATGGGCAGTGCGATCGCCGCCACGGTGCAGGTGGCCATCCCCCGAGAATGGATCTTGGCCCTGGGCCAGGGGCCGATCACCTCGATTTTGGCGATGATGCTGTTGGCCTGGGTGGTGTCGATTTGCTCGACGGTGGATTCCTTCTTTGCCCTGTCCTTTGCCTCGGTATTTACCAGCGGGTCGTTACTGGCCTTCCTCGTGTTTGGCCCTATGATCGACCTCAAAAATATTTCCCTGCTGTTGACCACCTTTAAGGGACCAGCAGTGGCCTATTTGTTTGTGCTGGCGGCCATGCTGACCTTTGTCATGACCCTAGCCGTCAATCTCTACACCAGTTGGTAAGGCCGTTGTGATGAACCGTTTTAAACTCTGGCCCATTGCCCTCGATACCCTCGCCCTCGCCCTCTGGGGCCTGATGATATTGCGCTATTGGTGGACGGGGCGGCTGGCGGTCTTGCTCCACCCCGATTACCACTGGCTGGCGATCGGGGCGGGTTGGCTGCTGGTGGCTTTAGCCGGTTGGCGGGGGATCGATCTGATCCGCACCCGCCGTCAAGCCAACACAGCCCACATTGCGCTGCTGCCCCGCCAGTGGAGCTTGGCGATTTTGATTGGGGTGGCGGTGTTTGGGCTGATTTATGTGCCCCGGCCCTTTGCCAGTGAAGCGGCCCTGTCCCGAGGCATTGCCGAGCCGGTGGCCTTGACCCGCGCCCAGCCCCAGCGCTTTAGTCGCGCCACCCCCCCCGAAGATCGCACCCTAACGGAATGGATTCGCACCTTAAATGTCTATCCCGAACCCGATGCCTATGAGGGAGAGCCGGTCTCGGTGACGGGGTTTGTGATTCAGCCGCCGGAATGGTCCGGTGACTATTTGATGGTGGCCCGGTTTGTGCTCACCTGTTGCGCTGCCGACGCCTACCCCATTGGGCTGCCGGTGCAGGTGAGTGCAGAAAGCAGCAACTATGCCCCCGATAGCTGGATCACCGTGACCGGCACCATGGCGACCGACACCGTGGAAGGGCAGCGGCGCTTAGTGATTCTGCCCGATACCGTAGAGACCGTTGCCGAACCGGATCAGCCCTATGAGTTCTAGAACCCGCCGATCGCCCCAAAATCCCGTCGTATCAGGACATCCCTTAGACCGGTGGGCCTGGGGCTTGGGCATCGTCTTAGTGGCGATCTCGGCTCTGCTGATCCTGCTTGGGGATCACAGTACGGTGCGGGTGCAGTCCTTTTCCTGGCAGGCCAGCACCGTGGGGGCTGAGAATACGGCCTTTGTGCTCACCTTCAACCGCCCCATGGACCCAGACAGCATCATTGCGGATGACAACCTCAAGCTGACCCCACCGCTACCGGGGCGGATTAGCTGGGCTGGGCGGCGGCTGGTCTATACCCTAGACGGCCCTGCCCCCTATGGAGAGGGCTTTACCGTGGCGCTTGCTGAAGCCCGCGATCGCCTCGCCCAGCCGGGGGCAACGAGTTTTGAACCCTTTCTTGGCACCTTTGACAGCCGCGATCGCGCCTTTGCCTACATCGGCACCGAAGGGGAAGAACAGGATCGATTGGTGCTGGTGAACCTGTCCCAGCAGGGGGCCAAAACCCTACTCACCCCCGCCAACCTGACGGTGCTCGATTTTGAGCCTTATCCCCTGGGCGATCGCCTCCTGTTCTCCGCGATTCCCCATCGCCCCCAATCTAACGACACCCTTGACCCCACGCTGTATACCGTGGCCACCGGCCTCGTTCCCCAGCCGCCGAAGGATCCCATTGCCGTTGCACAAGCCCCAGCGCCCCCTTCCACCGATGCACCAGGGACAATGACCGAGGTACTGACCGGGGGCGACTACCAACTCCTCGCCTTTGACCTAGCCCCCAACGGTCGCATCCTGGTGGTGCAACGGGTGAATAAGACCAACCCCAATGATTTCGGCGCTTGGGTTTTAGCTGAAGATCAGGAACTGCATCGCCTCAGCACAGAGCCGGGGGGCGAATTCCTGATTGCCCCCGACAGTGAAACCCTGTTGATGCTGCAAGGCCAAGGCACCGCCATTATTCCTTTAGATGCCGCCGCCACAACGGGCGAAGCCGAACGACTCGATTTTTTGCCTGAGTTTGGGCGCGTGTTTGATCTCACCAGTGATGGCACCACCGCCGCCATGGTGGATTTCAACCAAAACAACCCAGAACTACGGTTCACGGAATCATTGATCTTGGTGAACAACCGGGGTGAAGAGACGCCATTACTGAATGTGGATGGCGGCATTAGCGATGCTCAATTTGACCCTAGCGACCAAATTCTCTACGCCCTCGCCAGTCGAGTTTTACCCGGTGAGGACTATCAAGAGCAGCCCTTTCTGGTGGCGATCAACCTAGAGACCCAGGTCGAGGTAGAGCTGCTGACCTTCCCCCCCCAAACCCAGGCTACGATGGCGGTCGCTCCCGATGGCTTGGCGCTCCTGTTTACCACCCTTAGCCTCTCGACCACGACGGCCGCCGAAGAACCGATTTGGCTGCTGCCCGTATTTACCACGACGGCCAATCGCTTTACGGCTACCCCCACCCCCATCCCTCCCCAGCCCTTGCCCTACAAAGGACGACAGCCCACCTGGCTACCCTGAGGGTGATCTGATTTTTAGGGGCTTTACGTAATATCACGATTGCGGCGCTTTACAAACCCCATGAAACGGGATACATCTATACCCCACAACATCCACGGATTAATCGCTCAATTTATTGAGGCCATGGACCCGATCAAGGACACATTTCGAATGAAGTGAGCGTCTCGTGATGGGTGTTGGTGCGTGATGTGAGGAGAGCCCCCGTGACTATTCGCTATGACCGGTCTGTAATGGCGGCGTTGGTGGCGATCGCCGCTGCCACCCCGAGCGCGATCGCCCAAGTCGAAACCCTCAACCCCCAAGGAGATGCGCCAGGGGCGGCAGCAATCACCCCGCCACAGGCCGTCATCCTAGAGCCCGCACCCACCCCCGGCCAGGTCGCCGTTGCCGACCTAGAGCAACCCCTCCCAGCGGTTGAAGTATGGGCGACGGGAGAATCGGCGGCACCGGTGACTGAATCGGTTGAAGTGGCCGCTGAGCCCACCGCCACTGAGGAGCCCCCCCTCTCACTGCTTCAACCCGACGCCCTTTCCCAACGGCCATCGGTTCGGGGCTTATCGGATGTGCAACCCACCGACTGGGCCTTTCAAGCACTTAGAAACCTGATTGAAAACTACGGCTGCTTAGATGGTTTTTCTGACGGTAGCTTTCGGGGTAATCAGCCCATTACCCGGTTTGAATTCGCCGCTGGGCTATCGGCTTGCTTAGACGCCATCATCCAAGTGGCCCCCGGTGATATCGCCACCGTCGCCCAACTACAACAAGACTTTGCTGCCGAACTCAACACCCGTGTCGATGA
>CAYGVA010000311.1:0-4261 GCA_964353225.1 uncultured Leptolyngbya sp. | reverse complement strand
AAGCCAAAACCTATGCAAGATGTCCCCTTCGACTCCGCTCAGGGGACGGTTACTAAGTAACAAAGCAAGGCTGAAGTCCATGGCATGATGATGCAAATTTTTCTCATTAAGATAACTCGCTTTTTGAATGCTTTGCGGCTACCGCCATGACCTCCCCTCGATGGATCTCAAAGCTGACTTGGCATCTGTGGTTGCGGCTCGACCCAAGATCCTGGTCATCACGGCGGAAAGCCTAACGAGTGGCGGATTTCAAGCCATCACCTCTGACAGCTTCGTAGGCGAGCTGCTGGAAGCAGTGGGGTTTGAGCTGGTATTTCCTCCTGAAGGTGCGACAAACTCGGCACCCGTATCGTTGGAAATGCTGCCTGAATTGGATGAAGCAGACTCTATTTTTGTATTGGGGTATAGCCGGGACCTTGCCCAAAACGATGCGGATGCTGGGGCAACGGATGCGGACACCCTACTTCAGCAGCAGTCTTCCGGTGTGGAAGCAGAGTGGGCTGATAATGAAATTGCTCAATCTCTGACCGCCAGCCAAGCAAACCACGTCTATTTCACCACCTTTTATGAGTGGAATCTCTTTAATGGCCCCATTGGTGCAGAGCTGATTTTGCAGCGGTTACGGCAGTTTCTTTTAACCGAATAAGTACTGGTCATACTTTCCCCGATGCCATTTCAGAAAATGCGTTTGGGGCTCAAAATCCCTGTTCAGCGATCGCGGAGTTCTCTACTGTGGCTGAGGACTGCGTAGCAAGCAGTCATCCCCCAATGCAAGTAATTTCGCCCTGCCATGCGCACCTTTACGCTGATTTGGTTTGGCCAGCTGGTCTCAGCTATTGGTAGCACCATGACCTTTTTGGCCCTAACCCTATGGGCTTGGGATGTCACTGGTTCCGCCACTGCCCTAACCCTCGTGGGCTTGTTTTTTCAACTGCCTCAAATCCCTATGACCTTTTTTGCAGGCATGATTGTGGATCGCTTCAACCGTAAAACTCTGATGCTGATCGGGGATGCCGTCACGGCGATCGCCACATTAATCATTGGGGTCTTATATTTCGGCCAGCAGCTTCAAATTTGGCACTTATATTTGATTGCCATGCTGGTGGCGGGCTTCAGCCAAATTCAAATCCTGGCCTATCAGTCTTCTGTGTCGCTGATGGTGCCCAAGCAGCAATATACCCGCGCCAGCAGCATGGGCGCGATCGTCCATTATGGTTCCAACATTATCGGTCCGGCGTTAGCGGGTGTTCTATACCCGATTATTCAGCTCTCTGGGATTGTGGTGATTGATTTAGTCACCTTTGCGATCGCCTTTGTCACCCTGCTAATCGCTCCAATTCCCCAGCCCAAGGCCAAAGCTACGGCTCAATCCGATCAATCAGAGGGCTGGGGCCGTCGCCTGACCTTTGGCTTTCGCTATGTGTGGCAGCAGCCCAGCCTCAGAGTCCTTGTGCTTTTCACCGTGTTGTTCACCTTTGCCCACGACCTGGGTGGGTCCCTACAAAGTCCGATGGTTTTGGCCCGAACCACTGGCAATTCCTTAGCGATTGCCAGTGTCTCTGCGGCAGCCGGAGTGGGGGGCGTGGCGGGGGCCATATTGATTAGTGTTTGGGGCGGACCTAAACAGCGCATTTATGGTCTGCTAGGAGGCTACATTGGGGCCGGACTGAGTAAAATAGTGTTTGGCCTGGGGCGATCGACTGTCGTTTGGGTGCCCGCCCAGCTCTGCTCATCCCTAAACTTTCCGCTCCTGGGCAGCTGTCGCAGCGCCCTGTGGATGGACAAAATCTCATCCGACATTCAAGGGCGCATCTTTGCCGCCAATTCCCTCGCAACTCAGGGTGCTAGCGCGATCGCGGTGCTGCTAGCTGGCCCTCTTGCTGATCGCATTTTGGAACCTGCCATGGCACCGGGTGGGGCTTGGATGCGGGGGCTCAGTCCCCTATTTGGCAGTGGACCGGGGGCAGGCATGGCGATTCTCTACATCAGCGGCGCTGCGGCAATGCTATTAATTGGCATTGTCGGATTCTGGGTGCCGCAACTCAGGGAGATCGACCGATACCCATCAACACCCTAGCCAAAACGCTGACTCTGGATGAAGCATCTCTCAAAGGCACACTTAAATTTCAGAGATAGTAGCGACCAAGCCTTTTACGGCCTTCTTAATTAGGAAAAATTCTCATCAGTGCTAGAGTTGAAGGGCCGTATCCTGTAGCGATATCACTAATGAACGCGACGCGACTTGCCCGTTGGTTGCTATTAGGGCTTTTGTTTTTACCTGCACAAACGTTGCCAGCTCTGGCTCAATCTGCCCAAGGGGTGGCCCAGGAAGGACTCGAAGCCTATCGAGCCGGAGACTACGAGGCAGCAGCAGCGGCTTGGCGACAGTTGATTGAGCTGCAGCCAGAAAACCCCGATGCCCACAATAATTTGGGGGCAACGCTTTATTTTTTAGGGGATTTAGAAGGATCGGCGGCAGCCTATCGACAGGCGATCGAATTCGACCCTGATAGCGCCATTACCTACAACAACCTGGGTGTGGTGCTGGCCCAACAGGAAGCTTACGAGGAAGCGATCGCTGCTTACGAAGCAGCCCTCACTATAGATCCCAGTCTGGCGGAGGTTTACAACAATCTCGGCAACTTATTGAGCGGCGAAGAAGCGGTTGTCGCTTACCAGCGTGCCGTAGAGCTCAAGCCTGATTACGTCGAAGCCTACAATCACCTAGGCACGGCCCTGGCCAATTTAGAGCGCTATGGGGGAGCGATCACTGCTTATGAACGAGCGCTAGCGATCGACCCTGACTACATTGCTGCCCAGGAAAACCTCACCACGGTTCAGGAAATCCTGGCGGCAACGGAAGCGGAGACAACGGACGAATAAAGTGCCAAAACCCCTATAGATTCTGGGTCAGCGTGCCATAGCTGAATAAACAATGACGCCGTGGGAGTGGTTCAAAATCGATGCAGCAACAGTTCTTACATCCAACTATTGCAGGAGCGATCGCCCTACTGAGCCGGTCCTTGGTCATCGTGACGCTCAGTACGATTTGCGTCTCCCCTGCCTTTGCCCAAGTTAGACAGAGCACTGATGTTGAGACTTCAGCAAAGGATAGTGGCCTGACCGTTGACTTAGAGCTTGAACAGGCAGAACAGGTCACAGTGCTGCAAACCCGTTTTGACAGCACGATTGTGCTTGACCTGCTGGTCACGCAGCTAGCCGAAGGAATCAATTTTTTTCAGAGTGACCCCACTGATGGCGTTGACTCAATTTCAGTTCAGTCCTCGCTCTACAGTTCCCTTTAACACCGCCGCCGCCTTAACCTCCCCTTTATGCCATTGCGATACACCATTAAAGTTTGTCCCAACCGGTCTCTATGACTGCCGAAACCCAACTCCGGATAAGCGTTCTGGCCTTATTTGTTGACCGGAATGAGGTCCTGCTCCTCCATCAGATGACGCCCCCCGAACCGGATTGCTGGGATCTGCCCGGTGGGGGCCTCGACCCGGCTGAAGATTTGCTAACGGGCTTGCAGCGGGAAGTGCTAGAAGAGACCGGCATTCAGCACTTTACGGTTGAGGCCCTGCTCACGGTCATAGAAGGGTTTTATCCCCGCGACTATGGCCAGCTCCATACCCTCAACCTGGTGTACCGCTGCCAGGCATCCCCCCGGCCCACCACCTTTAACCCCACCGATTTAGAGGAAGTTGGCCCCAAAGGGATTCAATGGCATTCCATTGCAGATCTGTCCCGCGATCAATGCTCCCGCCGCACCTGGGAGTCCCTGATTGCTGCCGGTCTAATCACACAAGACGCAAGCTAATCCGACAAGGAAACCGTCATGGCTGCCATCAATGCCATCGTTGGCGATATGGCCGGCATCCTCCTCCAAGCCAACGACGAAGTGCGGCACTGTTTCGAAGCCGCTGTTTAAATGGGCTTGCAAGCATCACCGGAACGGGGCAACGCCATGGTGGGCTGGCCTACATGGGGGTATTTCAATGCGGTACCTTCTGCCAGCAATCGTTAAGCAGCCCGCTGAGTCGTGCTGCCATTGGCCAGATAGGCATTCAGCCGATCTACCGCATCATCTAGCCCCAACGTTGCGGCATGAATATGGGTGTCGAGCAGCCCCTCATCCAAACAACGCTCTAGGTACCCCAGCTCAATGACCAGACGCTTTATCGTGGTTCTGATACGCCGTTGTTGAGCCGTTGAATATTGGGTGTTCATAGTCTGTATCCCTCTATGGATAAGCAAT
>CAYGVA010000310.1:0-4264 GCA_964353225.1 uncultured Leptolyngbya sp. | reverse complement strand
AGGTGTATGGGGTGTATCGATCTCGCCCTCCGGCCCTCCCCGGCACCCCCATCAAAGCCGACCTCACCCACCCCCTAGATCTCCAAACCCTGTTTCACCGCGTCCAGCCCGACGCCGTTGTGCACCTCGCCGCCGAAGCCAACCTCAATCGCTGCCAAGAAAACCCCGAAACCTCCCATCAGATCAACGTGCAGGTGCCCTGTCACATCGCCGACCTCTGTGCAGAGGCCGACATTCCCTGCGTGTTTGCCTCCAGTGCCCAGGTCTTTGACGGCTTAACCCCGCCCTACCAAGAAGCCGATCCGGTTTCCCCCGTGAGTCTGTATGGGCAGCAAAAAGCCCTGGCGGAGGTGGAAATGCTGAAGCGCCACCCCAAAACCGCCGTATGCCGCCTACCGCTGATGTTTGGGGTGGCTCCGCCCACCGCCAGCAGCTTTTTGCAACCCTTCCTCCAGACCCTGCGGGACCGGCGAGAACTGAAGCTCTTTGTGGACGAAATCCGCACCCCCGTTAGTGGCACCACCGCTGCCAAAGGATTGCTCTTGGCGTTGCAGCAGGTGCAGGGGATTATTCATTTAGGGGGCCAAGAGCGGATCTCTCGCTATGACTTTGGTTGCCTGATGGTGGACATCTTCGAGCTGCCTGCGGATGGCATCACGGCAGTTCGTCAGCGAGACGTCACCATGGCCGCGCCCCGGCCCCCCGATACGTCTCTGGATAGTGCCAAAGCCTTGGCGATCGGGTATGCCCCTGGCTCAGTGCGTGGGGAACTGGAAGCGTTGCGCGGCAGGGTTTGAATCTCGTCAAACCCTGCATCAGAAGACAGTGCCGACGGTGATGCGTTACCTAAGGTGGTGCCGTCGGCTGATACAGGATGGCGCTGGTGCTGCAAGTATCATCCAACACCTATTGATGGATGACATCCTTGAGGACATTTCGTGAAAAGAAAATACCCCACAGCGGGTAGAAACAATTCCAGCAATCGCCTAGAAGCTTGATTTACAGCGACTAACGGTCTGTGGCAGATCTCAGAACGCCCATGCTAAGCGGGTCATCACCATTGCAGCGGGCTTGGCATGGGCGGCGGTTCAGTTGGGGCAAAACGAAAATCTCTGTTTTAGGCCAACTATGGCTGCAGGTTTATGGGGATTGACGATCGCCGCGATACGCTTCCACCGATCATGTGTGGCCCTCACCCTTGGGCAAAACCATGACCAGGGTACGGCGGTGGCCTTAGTCAGTCCCGATACTGTCGTGGGGGCTGAAGCGTGATAGTTTTCTTTCACTTTCATGCACGGATGCAACAAGGTTATCGATGGTGCGAACACAGGTGGGGTCGATCGCGTCGCTCTGGCGTTATCCAGTCAAGTCAATGTTGGGAGAGGCGCTAACTGCATCAGAAGTGACTGCCCATGGCCTACTGGGCGATCGCGCCTATGCCCTGCTAGACACCCAGACTGGACGGGTGGCCAGCGCCAAAAACCCTAAAAAATGGGCCAAGTTACTCGACTTCACCGCCGCCTTTGCAGAGTCCCCCGAGCCCGCAGGCCCCCTGCCATCGGTCAAGATTGACCTGCCCGATGGCAATGCCATTAGCAGTGACGATGCTGATGCTAGCGAAATTCTTTCCACCCTCCTGGAGCGATCGGTAGAGTTGCGCTCTGCCGTGCCAGAGGCGGCCAGTCTCGATCAGTATTGGCCTCCGGTTGAGGGTACAGCCCAGCAAGACGCAGTGACGCAACTGTTTTTGCCACCAGGGACCTTCTTTGACTCTTGCTCAATCCACGCGATTACCACCGCCACCCTGTCCCGCCTCCAGGCGCTGTACCCCGAAGGACAATTTGATCCCTGTCGCTTTCGCCCCAATATGCTGATTGAACCCACCGCTGGGGAAAGTACGTTTTTGGAAAACGATTGGGTGGGGGGTGTTTTAGCGATCGGCGACGCGGTGCGCCTCAGCATCGACACCGCCTGCCCCCGTTGTGTCGTCACCACCCTGCCCCAAGCGGGCCTGCCCAGCGACCTCAATATTCTCCGCACAGCGGCCCGCCATAACGACGTCATTGCGGGCATCCGCACCTCGGTGCTGCAAGGGGGTACCATTCGCTGCAATGACCCCATTTGGTTAGAGACGGCGACCTAGGGCCGATAGGATGGCGTTGGTCACTGTGCATCACCCATGAAAATTGCCCTACTGACCTACGCCACCAAACCCCGTGGCAGCGTCATTCACACCCTAGAGCTGGCAGAAGCCCTCACCGCCCTTGGCCATACCGTGGGAATTTATGCCCTGGATAAAGATGGTCAAGGGTTTGGGCGTACCCTGCACAGTGCGGTTCATCTGATTGCCGCCCAACCCGCCCCGCCCAACATCGACGATCTGATCCAGCAGCGCATCCAGGAATTTGTAGATCGCCTCGCCGTCGAGGCCACCCGCTATGACATCTACCACGCCCAAGACTGCATTGGGGCCAATGCCCTGCTGCACCTGCGGGGCATTGGCAAGATCCCGCACTTTGTCCGCACGGTCCACCACATCGAAGACTACGAAAGCCCCTATCTACAGCAGTGCCAAGACAAGTCCATTCGTCAGCCCAACCTGCGGCTGTGTGTGAGCGATCGCTGGCAGCAAGCCCTCCACACCGACTACGGCATCACTGCCCCCAAGGTCCTCAATGGGGTAGATGCCAACCGGTTTTCGTCCCAACCCTCCGGCCAAGAAGCGGCGTTAAAACAACGCTACGGCCTCACCGGCCACCCGATTTATCTCACCGTTGGCGGCATTGAACCCCGCAAAAACTCAATTCGGTTACTCCAAGCCTTTGCCCAGGTCCAAGGCCAATACCCCCAAGCGCAACTGGTCATTGCCGGTGGTGCCACCCTGTTTGACTATCAGCCTTACCGGGAGCAGTTTTTCCGGCAGGCCGAGGCGCTCAACATCTTGACGGGGCAGGGGTTGATATTACCAGGGGTGATCCCAGCAGCGGATTTACCGGTCCTCTATCGATGCGCCGACGCCTTTTGTTTCCCGTCTGTGAAGGAGGGCTGGGGGCTGGTGGTGCTGGAGGCGATCTCGGCGGGTTTACCGGTCATTACCGCTGATCAGCCCCCCTTCATCGAGTTTTTGAGTTCTGGGCAAGCCCTATTGGTGGACCCGATGGATGGGGCGGCGATCGCCCAGGCCATGGTGGCAGTTATGAATCCTGCCGTGGCCCTGCCCCTGCGGCAGCGGAGTCGGACGATATTGCCCCAATACACTTGGCAGCGATCGGCCCAACGGCATCTTCAGCACTATGGTCAATTGCTAGGCCAAACCGCCCTAAAAGTTGCCCCCATTAAGGGTCCTTGATGGGGAAATCAGGCAAGGATCAGCTGAATGCGACGGGCAGTGAGTCGATCCAGGTAAAGAATTTCTGGACGATTGGCAGCGATCGCCACAAAACCTGCCCCCGGCTGATCAGAAACTGACAATATCTATATCTTCAACAAAGGACTGAGCCATGAGTGGACTGGGCGGCCTCAATAAAACCCCAAACGGCGTGGTGCTGGGCATGGTGCAACTGCAATTGCCCAATGTCGTCACCCCCGATGATCTCGCCGCTCAAACCCAGCGCATCGTCGAGATGGTGGGCAAGGCCCGCCGCAACATGCCCACCATGGATCTGGTGGTGTTTCCGGAATACTCCCTCCATGGCCTCTCCATGGATACCAACCCCGACATCATGTGTCGCTTGGATGGCCCTGAAGTCGAGGCATTTCGTCAAGCCTGCATTGCCAACCAGATCTGGGGCTGCTTCTCGATCATGGAGTACAACCCCGACGGCAACCCCTACAACAGCGGCCTCATCATTGACGACCAGGGGGAGCTGAAGCTGTATTACCGTAAGCTCCACCCCTGGGTCCCCGTCGAACCCTGGGAACCGGGCAACATTGGCATCCCGGTGTGCGATGGCCCCAATGGCAGCAAAATCGGCCTGATCATCTGCCACGACGGCATGTTCCCCGAAATGGCCCGCGAATGTGCCTACAAAGGGGCTGAGATCATGATTCGCACGGCGGGCTACACTGCCCCGATTCGTCACAGTTGGCGGATCACCAACCAAACCAATGCCTTTTGCAATCTGATGACGACTGCATCGGTTTGCATGTGCGGCAGCGACGGCAGTTTTGACTCCATGGGTGAGGGAATGATCGTCAACTTTGACGGCGAACCCTTGGTAATGGGTAGCCACCGCCCCGACGAGATTATCACCGCTGAGGTGCG
>CAYGVA010000309.1:0-4275 GCA_964353225.1 uncultured Leptolyngbya sp. | reverse complement strand
CCATGCAGTATCGCCGCTTTGGTCGCACCGAACTCGCCATGCCCGTATTCTCCTGTGGGGGTATGCGCTATCAGCATTCCTGGCAGGACGTGTCCCCAGCAGATATCCCCCGCAAAAATCAAGAGAATTTAGAGGCCACCATCCGCCGCGCCCTAGCGGTGGGCATCAACCATATCGAAACCGCACGAGGTTATGGCACTTCTGAAATCCAGTTGGGCAAGGTGTTGCCCAAGCTTCCCCGCGACCAGCTGATCGTGCAGACCAAGGTCTCCCCCAAGCCCGACCCCGAAGCGTTTCGCCGCAACCTAGAGCAATCCCTCGGGAATCTGCGCCTCGACTACATCGATCTACTGGGCATCCACGGCATCAACCTGCCGGAGCACATTGAGCAGACCCTCCGCCCCGGCGGCTGTATGGATGTGGCCCGTGAATACCAGCGTCAGGGGCGCATTCGCCACATTGGCTTCTCGACCCATGGCCCCACGGCGGTGATTCAGCAGGCGATAGAAACCGACCAGTTCGACTATGTGAATCTGCACTGGTACTACATCAACCAAGACAATTGGCCCGCGATCGCCGCCGCCCAGCGCCATGATGTCGGCGTCTTCATCATTAGCCCGTCGGACAAGGGCGGGCACCTCTACAGCCCGCCCCAAAAGCTGGTGGATCTCTGTGCGCCGTTGAGCCCGATGGTGTTCAACGACCTGTTCTGCCTCAGCCATCCCCAAGTCCATACCCTGAGCCTGGGCGCGGCCCGTCCCTCCGACTTTGACGAGCATCTCAAGGTGATCCCCCTGTTGGATCAAGCCCAGGAAGTACTATCACCGATTTTGACCCGGTTGGAGCAGGCGGCGGTGGAGGCCCTCGGCGTTGACTGGCTGCGCACCTGGAAGCTGGGACTCCCCAGCCACACCGAAACCCCTGGCAATATCAATATCCCGATGATCCTCTGGCTGCGGAATCTGATGGAGGCCTTTGATCTAGAGGAATACGCCAAGGCCCGCTACAACCTCCTGGGAGGTGGTGGCCATTGGTTTCCGGGGGAGAAGGCAACGCAATTGGGCCAGGTGGATATTGGGGGGGCGATCGCACGGAGTCCCCATTGCGATCGGATTCCGGCGCTGTTGGCGGAAACCCATGCGCGGTTGGAGGGGGAGGCGGTGCAGCGGCTATCAAGTTCTTGATAAGCGCCTGATTTAAACTGGGACACATGGGCTGCTTTAACTTCGCTGATTTAACTTCAATGTGATGCAAACGAGCAGCGCGATCGCCCCCAATACCGATGGTTAGCCTCAGCCCACCCACCCAAAACCTATTAATCCAGCTCCGCGACACCCTACAAATCTTTTACGGGGAGCGGCTGCATCGGGTGATGCTGTTTGGCTCCTATGCCCGTGGCGAAGCCCGACCGGACTCTGATGTGGATATTCTGGTCGTTCTCAAGGGGGTCGTGAGTCCAGGGCGAGAAGTGGCCAAGGTGAGTGGATATCTGGCGGACTTATCCCTGGAGTATGACAAGGTGATCAGCTGCCTATTTATGGATGAAACCCGCTTCACCACCCAGCAGGGACCGCTGTTACGGAATATCCGGCGGGAAGGCATCGTGGTATGACGCCTGACCAGGAAGAGCTGCTCCTGAAAGCGCAGCAGAGTCTCGCTGCGGCTCAGCTCCTATTGAGCAATAGCTATACGGACTTTGCGGCATCCAGGGCGTACTATGCGGCAGAGGCGCTACTTGAGGGGGATGATCTGTCGTTTTCTACAGTGAATTCCCAAATAAAGAAGATGAAATTGAGGCCACAAAAGATACTTGCCACATTCAAATTATTTTGGATATAGCGTTTCTCACCCTGGTGAGGTACGAATCTGGATCTAAAATGCTTGTATGGCAAGAGTTCTGGAGACTCTGCTGTATCTCACTAGCCTGAGAAAGGCTGTAAATTAGTGATAGTACAGTAAACAAGACAAAAAGCTGAATCAAAATCTTTTTACCGGAACCATGCAAGATCGAAAATTAGGAGCATTAGGAGAAAAGGAATTCGAGAGATTATGCATCGCCGGAGGATTGACGATAAACAAATCCTTTATGGATGAAACAGGATGGGATTTTCTTTTGGAATTTCCTTGGAGAAGTAGAGACAATTGCTCTCAAGATCTTTTGCTGGCACCATTAGAATGCAAAGTTCAGGTCAAATCAACCGACAAGAGAAGAAAAAGAGAACAAGTAGCTCTGTCCAACTTGCAAAGACTTGTCAAAACACCAATACCTGTCTTTTTCTGTTTTCTTGAATTCGATGGTAAAAATGAAGTGCAGGCAATTTACATGGTCCATGTAGACGAAAGCATTATCAAGAAAACCTTGAAAAAAATCAGGAAATTAGAGTCCGAAGGATTTGGAAATAAATTAAATAGACGCAAATTAGACATCACCTACGGAGATTCAGACAGACTAAGCGAATTAACTGGAGAAAGCATAAAAAATGCTATTGAGAAGAAAATTCCCGATGGAATGGAAAAATATGTAAAAGACAAAAACAATATATCAGAGACCGTGGGATTTGAGAATGGAAGATATCAGATCGAATTCACCATAGTAGATCATGACCCCATCAGAAAAATATTAGATGCAAGCCTAGGAATTCGTGAAAAAATAAATGTTTATAAAACCACTGGATATGACATAAGATTTGGAATTCCTGGGAAAAACAAGAAATCTTCTTATGGGGAGGAACTTTCCATCCATGTCATAACCAGAAAAGCGAAAATAAAATTTAAAGCGCATACATTTTCCCCAGGAATTGAATTCGAGGCAAAACTTTATGTTCCTCCCATTAATGAATTCATCCCAAGAGAACGTGCAGAAGCTAGATTAAAGTCCAGTTTTTTTGATTTTACCATCAACATAAATGAGGTCAAATGCACTGTCACCTCTTGTCCTGGAGAGAAGTTTCCCCTGAGAGAATTAGATGCATTTATTGAGCTTCTGTCTCTAATAAAAAATAGTCGTAACTCTATACTCGTAGAGCTGGAGATTGAAAATTTACATTCATCTCCAATTTTTTGCTTTAATCCAAAAGAAACAAACCCAGATCTCTTGATAGTGGAGGATTTGAATGGTCATGTATTTGACTGGGAGAGCATTTCCGAAACATCAAAAAAAATTGAACGATTATGCAGGCGGATCAACTTAAAGGAGGAGCTTATTCATATTCAAGTCAAAGATTTGTTGGGCATCCAGCATTCTGGCGACTTCCAAATAATATATGAAGCATTCTGTGGCAGAGCTGAATCCGTAGCTCTTTGTTTCTCGGATCAGTTTATTGAGTTCCCATCAGGTGCTCAAGTTGCAACCATTGTATTTGCAAGAACTCATATTGGAGATCATTTTTTTTGCTGCTGCCTGGGAGTAATTGGCTCTCTCTCTTGGAGCAATGCTCAGCAGATATTGACGGGAGAGAAGATACTTATAGGCAAGCAATTCATGGGAACTCACGACATGAATCTAAAAAAGGAAAGTATCGAATCGAGCTTAAAAGAACTAAGAGAAGAGCTGGTTGACAGAGGATCTTTTATTATTTACAACGAAACCTTAAGGCAATTTAAATTTAATTAGGTGCAGCAATTATTCTAAAAAATTCAGAAATTTTAATCGTTATTTCGCAGTCTTGATAAGCAAGGAATTATTTCTCAGGCATTTAAAAACTCACTGCTTAGCAATCTCAGTTTCAAGTAACGCAATTTTTGTCTTAGTGCCACCCAGTAGCGCTGGCGATGTCGTGCTCCATAATTGGGAGGAAGACATGCCCCGATTCGCAAATCTTCTCCATCACGCTTGACCCCCTTTAAAGCTGATCCCCCATGGTTCAAGCCCTTTCCCAGACCATTACCTTTGACGACTTCATCAAGTGGTATCCCGAAAACAGCGGGTACCGCTACGAACTGCGTCGCGGCAGCATTATTGAAACGCCAAAACCCAGAGGCAAGCATTCTGAAATCGCGGGCTGCTTGAGTTGCCTGCTGTTTCTCCACCTCCAGCAACAACAATTGCCCTACTTCATCCCCAAAGAATGCATGGTCCGGGCCGAGGGAGAATCCGGCTATGAGCCCGACGTGATCGTGCTAGATAGTGCTGCGGTGCAATCAGAGCCCAGTTGGGCAGCCAGCTCGGTAGATTACTCAGGGGCGATCGGTGCCGCTCGTGATTGAGGTGGTGAGCAGCATCAAACTGGCCGACTACGAAGCCTTGGGCATTTCAGAATATTGGATAGTGAACTA
>CAYGVA010000308.1:0-4284 GCA_964353225.1 uncultured Leptolyngbya sp. | reverse complement strand
GCATTGTCCTGCACAGCAACTTTTGAAGAAATGTGTCAGCATCTCAAAGGTGGTCACCGTTAGGCTTTTCACACACGATGGGTTTTGTTGAAGGTCACTGGCGACAACAGTCTTCTTACCGGTTAATTGGGGCCATGTTATTGGGCGTCACCCTGACGGCCAGTGGTTGTCGGGGGTTACCTCGGGGTGCAGCCCAACCGGGTCCCCCTCGGGGGGGCGAAGCACAGCCCCCAGCGGTGGAAACCATGGTGGCGGCGACGGGCACGATCGCAACCCCGATCACCTATACCGGCAGCACCCAACCGGCGGAGGCCGTCACCCTGCGGGCTCAAACCGAGGGTCAGATTATTGCCTTGACCGTGGATGTGGGGGATGCAGTTGCCCCAGGGCAACCGTTAGCCCAGATTGATGCCAACCTGCTAGCCGTTGGCGTTAATCAAGCCCAGGCGGAATTCACGGCGCGACAGTCGGAGGTGGCCCAGGCAGAAGCGGCGGTAAGTGATGCCCGCACGGCGGTGGAGCAGGCCCGCTTGCAGGTGCAGCAGGCGCGCATTGACGCCGATCGCTTCAAACAATTAGCGGCAGCGGGGGCCGCCTCGGACCAGGCGGCGGAACAGGCCCAACTCACCTTAGACATTGCCCAACAGGCGCTCTTGTCTGCCCAAGAACAGGTGGCGACTCGTCAACAGGCAGTGAATGCGGCCCAAGGCCGGGTGGCGGCCCAGGGGGCGGCGGTGGATCAGACCCAAGAGCGGCTGTCTTTTGCGACGGCGCGATCGCCCCTCAGCGGTCGGGTGCTCAGCCGTCTCGTGGAGGCGGGGGACTATGTGCAAACCGGGGCGGTGCTGCTGACCCTGGGGGATTTGACGACGCTCCATGTAGCACTGGCGGTATCCGAGCTGGATCTGGCCCAAATTAGCCGAGGGCAACCGGTGCAAGTGCGGCTAGATGCCTTTCCCGAAGCGGTGCTGTCGGGGCGCGTCACCCGCATTAGCCCCGAAGCCGATGCCACCACCCGTTTAGTGCCCGTCGAGGTCACCCTGTCTAACCCCGAAGGCCGGGTGGGCAGTGGCCTGCTGGCGCGGGTGCAGTTTTTGGCCACCGGGGCGGCCCAGGTGGTGGTGCCTGAATCGGCTTTAGAAACGGGTGAGCCGGGGGGTGAGCCCCAGGTGTTTGTGGTGCAGGGCAGCGGCGAGGCATCGACCGTACAGGCGCGAGCGGTGGAACTGGGCGATCGCGGTAATGGCCAGGTAGAAATCCGGGCCGGTCTCAACCCCGGTGAATCCTTGGTGCTGCGCAGCGATCGCCCCCTCGAAGACGGTCAGCCAGTGCGATTGAGCCTTTTGTCGGAGCCGCGCCAGTGAAGCAGCCCTCGCCCCAGTCCCGCAAAATGAGTCTCAGCACCCTGGCCATTCGCCGTTCCGTCGGCACCTTGATGATTACCTTGGCGGTATTGGTGCTGGGGGGCTTTGTGATCGGGCGGTTACCGGTGGATTTGCTGCCCGCCGTCACCTACCCCCGCATTGGGGTGCGGGCCGATGCCCCTGGGGTTTCCCCCGAGGTGGCCGTCGAAGAAATTACTCGCCCCTTAGAGCAGGCCCTATCCGCCACCGATGGGGTCACCCAGGTGGTGTCCGACACCCGCGAGGGGCGCATTAGTCTTGATCTATATTTTCGGCCTGGGGGCGACATTGACCAGGCGTTGAATGACGCCACTGCCACCCTCAACCGGGCTCGGGACAGTCTGCCCAACATCATTAGCCAGCCCCGGCTGTTTAAGTTTGACCCCTCGCAACTGCCGATTTATGAGCTGGCCCTGACCTCCCCCAGCTTGCCCGGAGATCAACTGCGGGTATTTGCTGATGAGGAATTGGCCCGCTCCCTCGGCACGGTGCCGGGGGTGGCCAGTGTGGATGTCTCCGGTGGGGCAGATCCAGAGGTGCGGATCAACATTGATCCCCAGCGGTTACAGCGGCTGGGGCTGGGGCTGACGGATGTGCTGGATGGCTTGGGCGATCGCAACCAAGACACCTCCGGCGGGCGGCTCCAGGGCGCAACCGCCGAACCCTTGACGCGGGTGGCGGGCCGCTTCCAGAGCGCCGACGAAATTCGATCGGTTTTATTTGAAGTGCCGAACACCAATCCGCCCCAGTCGGTGTATCTGCGGGACTTTGCTGAGGTGGTGGATGGGGGCTCTGAGCAGCGGATCTTTGTATCTCTGAACGGTCAACCCGCCGTCAAGGTGAGCGTTCAAAAGCAACCGGATGCCAACACGGTCACGGTGGTGAAAGACGTTAAAACACGGCTGGCCGCCCTGAGGGAAGGGGGGATTTTTCCGGCGGATCTAGAGACCAACATCACCCTCGATGAGTCGGTGTTTATTCAAAATGCCATCCGTAACGTCACGTTGGCGGGGTTAACTGGCGCAGGGCTAGCGGCGATCGCCGTTTTACTCTTCCTCGGTTCCCTACGGCAAACCCTGATTATTGTCTTGGCGATCCCATTAGCGACCCTGGGGGCCGTGCTGCTGCTGGGGCTGTTTGGCCTGTCCTTAAATGTTTTCAGCCTGGGGGGCTTGGCCCTAGGGGTGGGCATCGTGGTAGACAACGCCATTGTGATGCTAGAGAACATCACCCAAGGCCTCGACACCCTTACCGACAACCCACCCAAATCACTTCAACCGTTACCGGTCGGGGCGCAAGGGCTGATGCCCGCTGCTCAGGCAGCAATCGACCCACCGCTTTCCCGCAATCGCCAAATCGAGCGCAGTAGCCAAGAGCTGGAATCGGCGGTGCTGGCTTCTACCCTCACTAACCTGGTGGCGGTGCTACCGTTTTTGCTGATCGGCGGCTTTTTGTCGCTGCTGTTCAGCGAGTTAGTGTTGACCATCAGCTTTGCCGTGGCCGCCTCCCTAGTGGTAGCGCTAACGGTGGTGCCCGCCCTAGCGGCGAAATTGCTGCCCCTACCGAGCAGCAGTGGTATCAAACATTGGCGGCTGATGCGCGCCTTTAACCAGCGTCTCCAAGGGCTGACCCGGCAGTATCGCCAAGCCCTGATGTGGGTGTTGCAGCGGAAGATCGGGGTGTTGGCGATCGCCCTCATCGTTTTGGGGGGCAGCAGCCTCATCATCGTGGGCTATATTCCCCAGGAGATCTTGCCCAGCATTAGCACCGGTCAGGCGCGGGTCTGGGTCTCGCTGCCCCCCGGCACCACCCTGGCCGAAAATCAACGGGTGATGGCCGCAGTGGATGCACAAATTTTGGCCCAGCCCGAAACGGAGTATGCCTTCAGCACAGCGGGGGGCTTTTTGTTTGGCAGCGGCACCAGCGAAAACGTACTGCGCGGTAGCAGCACCATCACCCTGACCCCCGGCAGTAATGTGGCCGCCATGGCCGATCGCCTCAATGGCTTACTGGGGCAGCTCAATCTTGTCGAAACCCGCCTGCGGGTCTCACCGGGATCGGTGCGGGGCCTAATTTTAAGCAACTCCCCGGTGCGGGCAGATGTGGATGTGATTCTCCAGGGCAATGACCCGGCTGTCCTCAACCGGGCTGGGTTTCAGTTGCTGGGCAGGCTGAATGAACAGGCGACCCAAGCCCGCTATCTCCCCGATGGCGATCCCATCCAGCCCGAAATTCAGATTCGCCCCGACTGGGAACGGGCTGCCGCCCTAGAAATCTCCGCTGAAACCCTGGGCACCACGGTCCAAACCCTGCTGAATGGCACTGTCGCCACCCAATTGCAGCGGGGCGATCGCCTCGTCGATGTGCGGGTGCAACTGCCCGACACCGCCATCCCCAACCCCGAAGCCCTCAAGGGTCTACCGATTTTTGTCGATGGTGGCCAAGCCATTCGCCTGGGGGATGTGGCCCGCATCGAAACCGGTCAGGCCCCTGGCAATCTACAGCGCATCGATCAGCGCCAGGTGTTCATCATCGAAGGCAGGCTCAACGAAGACGCCACCCTCAGCACCGCCCTCACAGAAGTAGACGATATTTTGGCGAACGTGGAGCTGCCCCCTGGGGTCCTACGATTGCCCAGCTATGCCGCTGCGAGTAACCAGCAAATTCAGCAGGCGCTCAAAACCTTGGGGGGGCTGGCGATCTTTTTGGTGTTTGCGGTGATGGCGGTGCAGTACAACACCTTGATCGATCCGCTGGTGATTTTGCTGACGGTGCCCTTGGCGCTAACGGGGGGGATCTGGGGGTTGTTCATTACCCAGACGCCGATTGGGGCGACGGTGGTGGTGGGGGCGGTGCTACTGGTGGGGATTGTGGTCAACAA
>CAYGVA010000307.1:0-4333 GCA_964353225.1 uncultured Leptolyngbya sp. | reverse complement strand
CCGATTGGCGGCATTGGCGGCATCGCGGGCTTGCTGCATGGCTGTTTCAGCGTGCATGCGCTCCAGCTCAGCCCCCGCCCGCGCCGCAAATAGTTCCACAATCAGATCACGGGTCGGATCTGCCCCCATGGGCTGGCGATCAAGCACCGCCAGGTGCCCCACCATCTGATGGGCCGAATTGATCAGGGGGACACCGAAGTAGCTCTCTGCCCCCAGGGTGACCAAGTCCTCGTCTGTAGGGTAGTGGGCTTGGACCTGTGCGGCCAAAAACACCTTTTCCCCCGCCAATACTTGTGCGCAGGGGGTGCCCTGCAGGTCATAGGCAAAGTTATCGCCGAGGCGATCGCCCTGCCAAAAGGCCAAGGTTTCTACCCGATTCGTGCAGGCTTCCACACATTGCGAAATGATCACATATTGGAGGGATAGGGTCTCGGCCAGATACTGACTCAGGGTGTTAAAGAAGTCTTCTCCGGTGGTGGCAGCGGTTTTTTCTAGGATTAGTTGCAGCGATCGCTCTTGGCGCTTACTCTCGGTGAGATCCTCCACAATGCCAACCATGCGGTAGGTTTGGCCATCTTCATTGCGAATCGGAAAAGCCCGGTCTTGCACCCAACGCACCTTGCCATCGGGGCGCACAATCCGATATTCCTCGTCGTAGCCCTGCTCCGATTGCTGATCCCAAATTTGAGCCAGACGGGGGCGATCGTCGGGATGAATCCTCCCTAGCCGATCCTGCTGGGTCGATTGAACGGTCATCGTCTGTCCCCAAATCCGCTCATAGGCTGGGGATATATAAATGAGCTGCTCCTGAGGGAGATCCCGAATCCAGAAGGCGCTCTCGATATGCTCCGCTAATTGCCGAAAACGTTCCTCACTGGCTTTAAGCGCCGTCTCCGCAGTTTGACGCTGCTGTTGAATCTGATGGGTGCGGATAAACCAGCCAATACTTTGGGCCATGAGCTCAATGATTTCATGCTCATGGTGTTCAAATCCCTGTTCCCTGATCTCCGTTGAGAAAAAGCAGAGGGTGCCATAGACTCGGTTGTCTACCCAAATTGGAGTGCCAATATAGGACTCCCACTTTAGGGTTTGGTAAACCGCCGTTTGGCTTAGCTCAAGGGATTGGCCAATATGGTCGTAGGTGGTGGTTTTTTGCTCAGCAATGACTTGACCGCAAAAGACTGCATCCTTTAAATCCATGCAGGTGTCTGATGCTAAAGGGGTCTCCTGAGTGGAATGGATAGCCTGAATAATATAGTTGTGGCCATCTAGTTTACTGACTAACCCCCCATCAAAACCCAGCACCTGGCAGCCGGTGGTGAGATAGTCTGCAAATAGCGTCTCAAAGTTTTCAAAGGCCGTAACGTTTAGACGATGGAGTTCTCTCAAACTCTCGCTAAAGGTTGCCAGGGTCTGGGAGGTTTTGAGCAGCTTCTGGGCAGCGACCTGGCGGGTGGTAATGTCTCGATACTGCCATAGATGCCCTTGCAGCTTCTGCTCGATCACGATGGGCATGTAGTCCCGCGCTAGGATCCGGCCATCTTGGCAGCTAAGCTCTTCCCGGACGACCACTTGGCCCTGCGCTACGATTTCTCTGACCCGTAGGACGTCAGCGTCAGGATGGAGTAGGGAGGATTGCCATTGGGAGACCACTTGAGCGCAGTCTTGCCCTAATAGATTTGGCGCGGGGTCAGCCAGACCAAAGAGATTGCACAGGGTTTGGTTTGCCAGCACAATTTGACCGGCTTCATCTTCTACCAAAATGCCAGCCTGGAGATTTTCGATCAGGGTGGTGAGCCGTGAAGTGGTGTGCTGGAGATGGGTCTCAGCGAGTTTGCGATCGCTAATTTCCTGCTGTAGCTGCTGATTTTGATCGCGCAATTCCTGTTGTTGGAGCTGCAATTTTTGTTGTAGCTGCCGCAGTTGCAGCTGATGGTGAATCCGAGCGTTGATTTCCTCGGCTTGGAAGGGTTTTGTAATGTAGTCTGCGCCTCCCACTTCAAAGGCTTTGACCTTGGCGACCCCGTCTTGCAGAGCGCTCAAGAAAATAATTGGAATATCACAGGTATTTGGATTGGCCTTTAAGCGTTGGCAGACTTCATAGCCATCCATCTGTGGCATCCGAATATCCAGCAGGATCAGATCGGGCGGATGATTATGAATGGACCTGAGGGCCAGATTGCCAGTTAAGGCCAAGCGCACCACGTAATCAGCGGATAGCAAACGGGCCAGCAGCCGCAGATTTTCGGGGGTGTCATCAACGACCAGGATGTTACTTTCGACGGTAGATAGATCACTCATGATAATTGCCCAAGCCCTGTCAATGGGCGATTTCAAGGAACAGGGCGGCTAAGATATACTCGGATTTAAGATGATTGGGGCAAGGGGATGAGAGTACGGGCTAAATCAGGAGACTCTGTTTTAATTTGCCCAATTAATTGCCCCATCACAGCTAGGTGGTGATTTGTTCATTCCAGCTTCTAGCCCCCTTGCTATCCGCAATCATGCTCGAACTGATGCCATTGGCTACTGGGCCGCTAGCGATGGGTGCAATCATAACGGTTGCCTGATCCTGGAGATGGGCTTGGGTTATTTTTGCATGGGGTGAGGGGGAGTACCCTTCTGGTCACCCCATTTGCTCTGTTTTAGGATGTCGCCATACTAATTACCTTCGGAGAGTCCTGAGTCATGGGCGATCGCTCCTCCAGTAAGCAGGCTGGCAATCCAGCAGATAAGGTAAACCAACTCCTTGATGAGTTGACAGCTACCACAGAATCTCCCCAAACCAAAGCTAGCGATCGCCGCCGGGAACCCCACGCTTCTCTGAAGGCTTTATCCAACTAAGGGCCAAGCTTTTTCTCTGGGTTTCAATATTCCTTCGCTTTACGGTTTACCCCGATCCTTGCGGTAAGCATTTTGGCCAGTATGTTGCGGCCTAAATCCCTTGGTCATTCCAGTTTCTAGCCCCCCGCCATTCGCAATCCGGCAAGAACTTATGTCCTCAGGTCTTAGGGCCTAGGGGTTATAGCCGTAGCGCAACAACATCGGTAAGGTCAGGAGCGTGACCTGACGTTGTTCACTAGCTACCATTTTGTCTCGCCAGGTTTCACTAAAGTGAATGGTGGTCGGGCCGCTTTTGAGGCGATCGGTATTGCCAAACACGCTGTGGGTGATGTTTAAATCCACCTCCGATGGAGACAGGAAAGGCGAATTGCCAGGGGTTTCTTTAACAAGGGCTAGGGCTCGGTCAATGGTGGCTTGAGGGTTCTGAGCAAATTCCTCATACTTGACCCGCAAATAGGGAATCGATCGCTGCCAACCCAGCAGCTCGGTGACGACGTTCCTTAATACCCAACCCATGGCACTATCTCGAATGCGGTAAGTGCCTAACCCTTGCTTTTGGCGATGAGCCCAAGAGTAAGCCGTTGCCCTAGGGTCACGGACCACATGGATGACATGCAGATCGATGTTGGCAACCCCACTCAGCAAATAGGCATACCCCGGATGTAAGGAATCATCCACAATGACAGCACCATTTTGGTGCTGATGAATGGATTGGTACAGCTTAGCCAAAACGGTTCGATAGGCTTCTGACTGCGCCATGAATTTCTGCCGCTGGCCCGGTAAAGTCAGTAACTGCAAGAGTGCCTGACTGTGGGGCTCTTGGCGACGTCTTAAGGTGGTCATCGCTGGGGCATCAATGGCATCAATATCACCAAAGGCCTGATCGATTATTTGTCGCCATACCTCACAGTGTTTTAGGGGTTGCCCACAACCACAGATACCCTTGGGCTTAAAGCCATCTACCCAGAGGGTCCTGAGTTCCCCAAGGTGGGTCAGACCATCGAACTGGGCCAATATGCGGGCAAGTAGCGTGCTGCCACTGCGCCCCCAGCCTGCGATATACACAACTTTGATTTTTTCGTCAGTCATAGCGGCTTATATTCCAGCAATTTTTCTAGGAAACCTCTTCTGTCGGCATTTGAGGAACGATTCCAAGGCCAAGAGCAGGGCTTTTCCCTTGAGATGATCAATTATTCGTTGTTGATAGCGCTATTCATGATAATCGGCACCTGGGTCACGATATGATTCATCGGCAGTTCATCAGACGTAGGCTATGCGGGCCAGTTTATGGGTTGTGGCTGTTATCGCTGCTATTGCTCAGGGGTACTGCGCTGAGATAGCGATAGGGGTTGATGGCAGTCTATGGCATTGCTCTCACTAAACCACTGGTTTGAGTCTGTCTTGCAATACTGCCCAACGTGGCAGCTAAACCTCGTCTAACTTGAAACCTGGAGTTCCCCTCACCCTAAATCCCTCTCCCTAGGGGAGA
>CAYGVA010000306.1:0-4335 GCA_964353225.1 uncultured Leptolyngbya sp. | reverse complement strand
CGGGCTGGTTTAATCTGGATGACCAATGGCAGCAGCCCCAGCTATCAGACACCTGGCAGCAGCTCCGCACCATTCGCCAAGAGGTGAACCGGGTGCTGGAGCAGGCCCGCACCGCTAAGGAACTGGGCTCCTCCCTGGAGGCCAAAGTGCTGCTCTACGTGGCTGACTTAGATCTGCGGCAAGCGTTGACCACGATGAATCCTGACAATTCTATGGCGGCAGGCAATACCCATGTAGATGAGCTGCGCTACCTGCTTTTAGTCTCCCAAGTTGAGGTATTGGAGAGCCCCGAGGCTCTGCAAGGGTTACCCTACAGCAGTGAAGCAGATTGGCTGGGGATTGGGGTGGTGAAGGCCGATGGGCAAAAGTGCGATCGCTGCTGGAACTACTCTACCCATGTGGGTGAATCCGAGTCGGACCCGACGATCTGTGATCGCTGCGTCAACGCCCTTCAAGGTGAGTTCTAGTCCCCTAGCGCTCCGGTTTGTCTCCCCAAGCGATACCTTAGGCGATTTCCGATAATGAATATACCGGTTTTGTAGGGGCGGGTCTTGTGCCCGCCCTCCGCAGATCGCCTCCAACCCCCTGATTTCTCCATCGGCGTTATCCCAAGGGCACTCACAAGAGGTGCCCTTACAACAGGTCGCGTCTTCAATGTTGAAACAGTATCTACGGGTCTTTTCTGGAAATCTCCTTAGCGGGCGAGGGCCGGAGCGCTGGTGGCTGGTGGAGCCATGGCGTCTTCGACGATCATTCCCAGGACGGCGCGATCGGGACAAAGGGCGGAATCTTGCCAGCCATCGGGGTGCAGGGTGCAAGTTAAGGCTTGGCGTTGCTCCTGTTGCCCGTAGGATTGACCTTGGTAATAGCGGCAACCGGTGCAGGCAATGGGGTAGATGGGGGTAATCTCACCGAAACCAACCTGTGATCGCAGGATTTGTTGCTTGCGGTGATGGTGGTGCCACCGCTGGTGTGCCCGCTGACGACAGCGATCGCTTGCTCGGGAGAATGTATCTCCTAGATTGGTCATGGTGTTTGGTAATCTCTCTAACCCCTTCCTTAAGCTAGCCATGAAGAGCCCGGTGCTGCCCCCAGAAAATTAAGGAACCATAAAATTGTTCACACAACCACATGCTCAGTTACATGGCGTGAGGTGCTGCTTGGGAGGGTGTGACAAATTGTTCGCCAGCTTCGATCCGGTTGCCGTTGGCAAAGTCCCAACCGGACTGGGCCTTTTTGCCACTGGGTTTGACTTGATGGAGGAGCAAGGGGCCAGCGCCCGTTTGCACGACGGGGCCAATGGACTTTAAGACCGTCAAGATCTCCCCTGGTGGTGCTAGGGCGCTGGGTAGCGCGGCAACTTGGTCGCAAATGGCTTGCCACTCGGATGGGAGGTGTGGTTTATGCTCAAGCCCTAAAGGAATGGTGGCCAGCACTTTCAGATCGCTGCCTCGAAACTGAGTGACACCATTGGGATAGAAGCCCCGCACCTGGTTATGCAGGGCGATCGCAGGTCGAGACCAATCTAGCTGGAAGTCTGGTTTTTGAATTAGTGGGGCATAGGTCGCGTGTGCTGCGGGTTGGGGGGTGGGGCTGAGGGTGCCAGCCGCCAGTTGCGTCAGGGTTTCAATCAATAGGGGTGCGGTTAGATCAGCTAGGGCGATCGCCACATCTTGGGCCGTATCCAACAGCCCCACCGTTAGGGGCTGTTTCAGCAACATTGGGCCAGTGTCCATGCCCGCATCCATTTGCATGGTGGTAATGCCGGTCTCGGCCTCGCCATGGAAGAGCCCCCACTGAATCGGCGCGGCACCGCGATAGGCGGGTAACAGGGAGCCATGGCCATTAATGCAGCCCAATCGGGGCATGGCCAAAATCTCGGGGGAAAGGATTTGCCCATAGGCCACCACCACAAAGGCATCGGCGGCAACGTCATTGAGAGCCGCTAGGGTGGGGGCATCTTTTTTAATGCGCTGGGGCTGCCAGACCGGAATATTGGCGGCGACGGCAACCGCTTTGACCGGAGAGGACATGACTTTGCCGCCCCGTCCCCGCCGTTTGTCGGGCTGGGTGACGACGGCAACCACGTCGAAGTCTGGGTGCTGTAGAAACGCCTCCAGGCTGGGGATGGCAAACTGGGGGGTACCGAAGTAAACGATGCGCATGGACATAGGGCCGAAGGATGAAGCCAAAAAGCTGAAGCCTTATCCAAGGTAAGTCGTTTCGGTCCTAAACCGTCTAACCGTCTAAATGTTGGGCATGGGTCGATAGCAGGGGTTTTAGGGCTTGGTATGGGCTGAGCCGGTCTATATCTCCATTAAGGGGGCAAGCCGATGGGAGTCGGTCGCTACTGTTATAGTGCGATTTTTATCTATGACGGTTTTGGTCGCAGCGGTGTTGCCCATCGCTTTAGCCGCAATGGTGGGCTTCGCCATCGGACGCCGCTTTGAAATCGATTTGCCGACCCTGGCGCGGGTGAATATCTACGGCTTGGTGCCCGCGTTGGTGCTCATGAGTCTGGCCAACTCTACCCTGGCCTGGGGCAATGCGATCGCGATTGTCACCGCCTTTTTTCTCAATAGTGCGCTGTTGTATCTGTTGGCGATCGCCCTGGGGCGCAGCCTGAAGCTGCCATCGGAGGGGCGCAAAAGCCTAATCGCCACCTCCCTGTTTTCTAACGTGGGCAACATGGGGCTGCCGTTTATCTTGTTTTCCCTGGGGGAGGCGGGGCTAGAGCGGGCGGTGATTTATCTGGTGGGATCGAGCCTGATGATTGCCAGCCTCTTCCCCACCATTTTGAAAGGGGTTGGCATCGGCGCGGGCCTTCGTTTGACCCTGCGGCTGCCGATTTTCTGGGCGGCGATCGCCGGGTTGCTTCTACAAGCCAGCGGGGGCACAATGCCCCTCGCCATCGACCGAGGGGTAAATCTGCTGGGGGAGGGGGCCATTCCCCTGGCCTTGCTGACCCTGGGCATCCAACTGTCGCGCACCCAGTTGGTGTTTGGGGTCCACGAAATTTTGGGGTCGGTGCTGCGGCTAGTGGTCGCGCCCCTATCGGCCTATGGGGTGGGGCGGCTGTTGGGTTTAGACGGGTTAGACCTCCAGGTTTTGGTGTTGCAAGCGGCGATGCCGGTGGCGGTCAATTCGTTGATTTGGGTAACGGAACTGGGGGGCGATACGGTGCGGGTGGCGCGAACGATCGTGCTCTCGACCCTACTGAGTTTCCTGACCTTGCCGGGGGTGTTGTGGCTGACCAGTCGCTGAAGTCTAGGGTTTTTCGGCATTGTTGTTGACCGGCGTGTTTTTTCGCACGGCTCGGCCCGTTTTATCCCCAGGTTCAGTGGGGCTGCAATGGGGCTCGCTGGAACTTCTGGCTTGATTTTTTAAGGGATCACTCGGGCAGCGTCGGTGGTAGGGATTGTTTGGAGCTGTGGGGCCAGGGGCAGGTTGGTTTTGAGGGTCAGGGTGGTTGGGGCGTTAGGCACCGATGACTGGGGCGATAACCCTGGCCAACGCACCCAGACATCTTGGGGGGGGCGTTGCGCTAGGGCGCTGCCATCGGGACTTAGCCAAATTAAAGGATGCTGGGGCATTGGCGCGATCTCCATCCCATCCGTAGGCATTACTGCCGCTAGGGCGGTCAGTACCCGATGCTTGTCTTGCAGGATGGGGGTATTATGGGCCATCCAGAGGGCGACAGAGCGTTGTTTTTGGAGGGCGTATAGATAGAGGGTGGCGATTGCACTGACCGCCTGCTCAAAGTCGGCTTCTGTCCAGAGGGGGCGGGTATCTAAGGCCAGCAGCAGGTGTTGGTCAGCGGACTGCTGCTCTAACTCCCGGACCCGCAATGTCCCATGGCGGGCACTGCTGCGCCAATGGATCAGCCGGGTGGGGTCTCCCCAGCGATAGGGCCGCAGGGAGCGGGTCAACCCTTCTGTGGCGGTTTCGGGGGTTTGGCTGTGGTGCCAGCGATCGCCCAAGGTCGGCACCCCTCGATCGATCAAGGGGCAATGGCTTAGGGCAAAAACCTGGGGATATACCGTCGCTTGGGCCGGGAGCGGTTGCTGACGTTGACACCAAAACAGCCCGAAGGGAGCCCCGGTGCGTAGCAAAAGACCATCCCATTGGTAAAGCCCCCGCTGGGGGGCCTCCAGTTCATAGGTCCATTGATAGGAGCGGTGGGGGGCGATGATGGCGATGGCCTGGGTTGGGAGTGGGCCAAGCCGAGCCGGCACTTGATCGCGCACCTGCAACAGCGATTTGGGCTGGCTGGTGCGGTTTTCGAGGGTGATTTCGACAATGAGGGGGGTGCCCGCACTGGTGGGGCGGATGGGG
>CAYGVA010000305.1:0-4337 GCA_964353225.1 uncultured Leptolyngbya sp. | reverse complement strand
CCATTAAAAGTGAGGCGCGTCTTGATGATGTGGGCTTCGCCTAAGTCGCAGTTATAGCAGTCGCTCGTCCGGTTAGGACAAGACTGCAAAATTACGGTGACCATGGGACCGAGTGCGATCGCCCTAGCATTGCTGATAGGCTGAAGCAGGGTTAATGGGCGGGCGATCTCCCCTCCAGCCCCCCCAGCGTCGAAGGGATTCGAGCCAGATTTTCCTAGGTTTTGAGCCCCATGATTTTGATGAGAACAGGCAGGCAATGGTAGCGGTGCAAACCTTAGAGACCCCCACAGTATTTCCCCTAGCCGCCGTTGTGGATCAAGATGCCATCAAGATGGCTCTGCTCTTAGCAGCGGTGGATCCAGGATTGGGGGGGGTGGTGATTGCGGGACGGCGGGGCACGGCCAAATCGGTAATGGCACGGGCCTTGCACCAACTGCTGCCCCCAATTGAGGTGATTTCTGACTCTTGCTGCAATGCTGACCCCAGTGAGACCCAAGACTGGGACGACGACACCCGCCAGCGCTTTGAGACCGTCACTGATCTAGCGGATCTGCCCACCAAGGTCGTCCCAGCCCCCTTTGTACAAATCCCCCTGGGGGTGACTGAGGATCGGCTGTTAGGGGCTGTGGATGTGGCAAAGTCGATTCAGGCGGGGGATACGGTGTTTATGCCCGGTCTCCTGGCCGCCGCCAATCGAGGCGTCCTTTATATTGACGAAATCAATCTGCTGGATGAACAGATTAGTAACCTACTGTTGGGGACCCTGACGGAACGGCGTAACCAAATTGAGCGGGAGGGCATCAGCTTTCAGCATCCCTGCCAGTCGCTGCTGGTGGCCACCTACAACCCCGATGAAGGTCCCCTGCGGGATCATCTGCTGGACCGGATCGCGATCGCCCTTTCCGCCGATCGCGCCTTAACCCTAGAAGGACGGGTCGAAGTGGTGGAACAGTCCACCCAGTATGCCAATGATCCCCAGGCTTTTTTGGCCCAGTATGCCGACGACATTGATAATCTCAGGACCCAAATCATTCTGGCGCGGGAATGGCTCAAGGACGTGCAGATTACCCGAGAACAGGTGCAATACCTGGTGATTGAGGCCCTGCGGGGGGGCGTTCAGGGCCACCGGGCGGAGCTGTTTGCGGTGCGGGTAGCCAAGGCCCATGCAGCCCTAGAGGGGCGGGCCACGGTTACGGCGGATGATCTGCGGGTGGCCGTGGAGTTAGTGATCTTGCCGAGGGCGATCGCGATGCCCCCGCCCGACGATGAGCCGCCGCCGCCGCCGCCCCCGTCCAATGACGACTCAGAGGACGATTCCACTGACGATCAAGACGACGAGGATGACAATGCGGATCAGGAGGACGAGGATCCCGACCAGCCCGAAGATCCGCCCCCCAGCCTGCCGGAGGAGTTTATCTTTGATCCCGAAGGTATCGTCCTCGATCCGTCGCTGTTGCTATTTGCCCAATCCTTGACCCGGCAGGGCAAGTCCGGTAGCCAAAGCACCGTGATTTCTGAAGATCGGGGCCGCTACATTAAGCCGATGTTGCCCCAAGGACCGGTACGGCGGATTGCAGTAGATGCTACCCTGCGGGCCGCCGCCCCCTACCAAAAAGCCCGCCGAGCCCGTCAACCCCATCGGCGCGTGGTGGTCGAGCAGAGCGATATTCGCGCCAAGAAACTAGCCCGCAAAGCCGGATCACTGATTATTTTTGTGGTGGATGCCTCTGGGTCTATGGCCCTAAACCGCATGCAGTCGGCCAAAGGGGCGGTGATGGAACTGCTGACGGAGGCTTACCAAAATCGGGATGAGGTGGCATTGATTCCCTTTAGAGGGGAGCAAGCAGAGGTGTTATTACCGCCCACCCGATCCATCGCCATGGCCCGCCGCCGCCTAGAGCGCATGCCCTGTGGCGGCGGTTCCCCCTTGGCCCATGGCCTCACCCAGGCAGTACGGGTAGGAACCAATGCCCAGCAATCGGGGGATATTGGCACAGTGGTGATGGTGGCGATCACCGATGGTCGAGGGAACATTCCCTTGGCTAGATCCCTCGGAGAAACTGTGGAGAGTGATCAGAAACCCGACATTAAGCAAGAATTGCTGGATATTGCCAGTCGCATTCGAGCAACGGGTTTCCAGCTCGTGGTGATTGATACAGAACGGAAGTTTGTTTCCACGGGGTTTGGGCGAGAATTGGCCAAGACTGCGGGGGGCAAATACTACCAGCTTCCCAAGGCCACAGATCAAGCGATCGCATCCATGGCTCGCGGGGCAATCGCTGATATGAAGGGCGGTTAACGGTGAATGCGGGTGAGAGCCCCCATCCCCAATCGGGTAATCACCGATAGCCTATTGCCCAAGCACCCCTTTACAATCAGGTGTTCCCGCTTGTCGTACCCTCTATCTCGATGATGCCCTCATTCTATGGAGCGTCCCCCCATCTCCTCTGAAACCCACCGGGTACTGGCGGCCATTGTGGTCACCGATGCCGTGAGCTTTAGCGCCCGTATGTCAGAGGATGAAGAAGGCACCCTGGCACTGATTCAGCGGGATCTGCAACTGATGGGCGATCTCTGTGAACAGGCCGGTGGACAAGTGCTGAAGTCCACTGGTGATGGTTTGCTATTGTCGTTTACCAGTGCCGTCCAAGCCGTAAGTTGTGGGCAGACCATTCAAACTCAACTGGCGGAATTGGCCACTGGGCGATCGCCCCAAGAGTCTTTACAACATCGCATCGGCATCCACCTCGGAGATATGTTGTTTAGCCATTCCGACGTACTGGGCAATGGCGTCAATATTGCCGCGCGCCTTCAGACCCAATCGGTTCCAGGGGGAATCTGCATTTCCCAAACCGTCTATGACGTGGTCAAAGCCCGTCTCGATTTAAACGCTCAATTTTTGGGGCCGCTCCACCTTAAAAATATTCCTGAGCCGGTGGTCGCCTACCAAATCCTCCCCGTGGGCAGCCCCCCCGCTACGGTTGGGCAAGAAGCCGATCCCCTCGACATCGCCGTTCAAACCTTGCAACGGGATCCCGATTTAAAACGGGTCAAGAAACTGTTGTTTGGCACCCGCCAAAACGTTTGGGAAAATGACGCCACCGTATTGGCCCAATTTGAGTTGCAGGAACTCCTAGAGACTCTGGTGGAGCGCTACACCACCCTAGATGCCCTAGAAACCGCATTTAACAGCATCGTGGCTCGCCTCAATCGCCAAACCAATTACCTAGCAGTGGTCAGCCGCATCTTGATGACGGTTCAGCCAGTGTATGCCCAGCGCCAGACTCTCCCCCCTGCCCTAGCAGAACAAACTGCAATGGGGATACCCGCCGATGCCACTGCGATCACTGATGGTGAATCTATCTATCAAAAAATTGCCCTGCAGCTCACAGCGTCTTCCCAAGCGGTCCGCATTCGCAAGTTACTCCACAGCATCGTCAACGATCGCTGGGAAAACGATCCAGCCATCTTGGCCCAGCAGGAAATGGATGGGCTCGTCGCCAGTGTTTACCAAATGGCCCCCACCCCAAAAGAGCTTTCCTATCACCTCGATCGCATTGTCAAACGACTCAGCCGCCCAGATCTATACACCCGCATCGCCACAACTATTCTGGGGGTCTTTCAGCAACTGTATGGGCTCCAAGAAGGCACCGTTTTGGCCCAAGCACAGGAAGGCACCGTTTTGGCCCAAGCGGCAGAACCAACCCGTCTGAATCTCGATCCAGTGGCGTTAGCAGAAGAGGGGAATACCCTAGAAGACTCCCACAGCAATACCCAGACCCGCTGGGACTCCCTTTCCACTGAAGGGGCAACCCGAGCAATGACCTTTGCCTCCAAGGGTGCGCCCCCTGAGTTCACCGCTGACCCCTCGATCACATCCCCTCGCGATCGCACGAATCTGTTTGCCCTGCGCTTGGAGATTATGCGTTACACCAATCCCCTTCGGGCTAAGATCTTGCTGCTGTCTACCATTCGCAGTCCTTTTACCTTTACCCCCCACGATTGGCGCTTGCTCAAAGCCCAAACCCTAAACAATTTGCTCGAAGAGACATTTCAGTACTGCCCTAACTTTGCAGATCTCGAAGGCAAACTGACGATCATTGCCAGTTGCCTCGATAATCACCATGCCAATACCCAGGCAGCCGGAGCCATTCTGCAAGCAATGAAGCCCTATTACTCAAACTAGCCTGCCAATCGAGTAGGCTTATCAGTAGGAAACCGCCCTCAATCCACTCCCCCCGGAATAGGCCCTCCCCTTAACTGCGATACACTGCCGTCAGCTTTTGTCCTGTCATCAACTTCCATGGATCCGCAGGAACTTCTAGATCGTTATGCTG
>CAYGVA010000304.1:0-4378 GCA_964353225.1 uncultured Leptolyngbya sp. | reverse complement strand
ATACCGCCCCGACGGTGCCCACGGTGCCCCAACCGGCCCACTGCATCCAGCGACGGCGGGTGAGGCGGAGGGGCGCTTGCAACTGTTGGCGAATCTCGGTCGGCATCGTCAGGGCCACCCCAGCCACGGTGATCTGACGGTGACCGCCGCCGGGCACCTGGCGAAAGTGACTGAGGGCCGGTTGCAGCTCCCCGGCGGTGAGGGTAGCCATCCCTAGGGCATAGTGCCGTAGGGTTTGGGCATCACCCTCCGTTAGGGCCAATCGCTCTAGCAACAGGGCGACCCGGCCCCATTCCACCCCCGCCTGGGCCGGTCCCACCACCAGGGTCTGGGCCAAATCGCGCACCACTTGGGTCGGTTGGGTTTGGCCCAGCGCGGCCCAGCGCTGCACCTGAGCCAGCTCCCTCAGATCGGGGTCATCGCTCTCTAACTGGGACTGCTGATGATAGGTCAGCAAAAAGTCAGCCAGGGCCTGTAGCCGTTGGGGGCCAAACCGAGGCTCCGCTTTCAGGCGACCGAGTAGGGCCGTGCGCAGCTCGGTATCCATTTCGTAGAGGTCGAAACCCACCTCGTTACACAAGGGCGACAAGAGCAGATCGGCCACCGCCACCCAAGGGATATGGAGGGGGGCACCGTGAACGTCACTGCGAAAATATGCCCAAAGGCGATAGAGCAAATCGGGGGTGAGGGCCATGGGCAAGGCGGCATGGCAGGCCAGGTCGAGGTGGGGTGGGCCAAACCGGTTGGCAAAGGCAGTTAAGCGGGGGTCGCGGGGGGTCATGGGTGGTGCCCTCCTTGGCCCCGCAGCACGGTAATAGCGGCATCCAGCCCAGCCCGATCAAACTCAAACATGGGCACCTGTTTGGCAATTTCACCCGCCGTGGTGCCAGGCCAGCGATCTTGGGGCATGGGGTTCAGCCAGGCCACATACCGCAGCCCTCGGGAGATCTGGGTGAGAAACTGTGCGGTAAACTTCAGCCGCTGGGGGTTCCAGCGGCCATAGGCGGCCCCACCGTCGCTGACGATCAACACCCCGGCATAGTCAGAGGTGAGGGTTTGCAGCACCTGATCAATCGAGTCGGCGGTTTGCTGATAGGGATCGTGATAGAGCCAATCCACCGGGCAGTTGTGAAAGTAATAGACCTTGGCCTGGGTGAGGCGGCCCCCCTGTAACGCAGTTTCGACTAACCGCTGGGACAGCCCCTGGAAGGGCACCATAGAGCCCTCTTGATCGACCAGGAGTAAGACCTCGGCCCGATTGACCCGCCGGGCTCGAAACACCGGGGCCAGCAGCAGGCCATCGCGGCCAATGGCCTGAACGGTGGCCTCCACATCTAACTCGGTGGGTGCCCCTTGCCGCACCATGCGCCGCAGGTAGCGCCAGCTTTGCTTCATTTGCCGCCGCGTCACCGGCAAATAATCCCCCGTGGCGAGGGTATGACCCAGCCGGACCACCTGTACCTCGTCTCGGATCTGCTGGGTCAGGGCCAGAGACAGGCCCGCCGAGCCTGCTGGCGGCTGCGGTGATCTGGTTTGGGACCGCCACTGCAACCCAGCCCACAAGACCCCTGACCCCAACCACAGCACACCCCACAGGGTCAGACCATATTGCTTCCACCAGGGCTTGGAGGGAGAGATGACTTGAATCCCAACCTCTTGCTCTGCCAACTCGGCTTGGATCTCAGCCACTTCATCGGCTTGTTGTATGAGGGGGAGTGCTGTCTCATAGAGCCTGATCGAGCTTTCGTTCACTTGGGATGCTAATACGGCAACTTGGTTGCCCCAGGCGTTAGGCTCCGCTCGGATCATCAGCCAACAGATCCCCAGAAGCACCGTGCTGGTCGCGAGGATGGCGAGGGCAATTGTTTTGGGTGTCCCCAGGGCCTCCCCAGGGGTAGACGATTGCGGCTCTCCGTCTGGGCGCAGGAAACCCGCTGGCAGCCAGCGCTCAAACTGCACCGCAAAGATCTGGGCTTCCTCAGGGGATTTCACCCAGACGGTACGGCAGAGGCGATCTAGGGCGGCGCGATCTTGGCGGCCATAGCCCGCTTGCCAAGCTTTGAGCACCAGTTGATATTCCCCAATGCCCAGGGGCAAGCCCGCCTCCCGCAATTGGCTAAACAGATCCAGTAGGGGGGGCATGGTCACGGCCATTCACCTCAGGTCCACTGGGACCGATAGCGTTGATAGGCGGCCTGGCTTTTGAGCAACACCCCGGCATAGGGCAGGGCCTCATTGAGCTGGGTCAAGATCGTGGCTGCCGGTTGCCGCAGCAGCACCTTCATCCAATCCACTAGCTCACTGGTACTCACTTGTTTGCCGGTAAAGGCCCGCCCGGTCTGCTGGTCTTGGCGCAGTTGCAAGAAGCGATCGACCGAGCGATTGACCACCGCTGGGGTGGCGGCGGCAAAGGCAGACTCGGGGAATAAGGCGTGGATGATCGCCACCAGCCGCTGCCGACTCGGAAAATCGACATAGTGGAATAGGCAGCGGCGCAGAAAGGCATCGGGGAGATCTTTTTCGTCGTTGCTGGTGATAAACACAATCGGGGCGACCTGAGCCCGAATCTCTTGGTCGGTCTCTTCGACCGTAAACCGGCGCTCATCGAGCTCTAGCAGCAGGTCATTGGGGAAGTCAATGTCGGCCTTGTCGATTTCATCGATCAGGACGATGGTGCGTTGCTGACTGCGAAAGGCCCGGCCCAAGGGTCCCCACCGCACATATTCGGCGGGGTGACGGATACGCTCTAGGTCGGCTTCGGGGATGAGTTGATTGGCGGCCAGTTGGGCATCGCGCAGGCGACCGACGGCATCGTAGGTATAGAGGCCATCCCTGGCCCGACTGGTGGATTTCACATACCAGGTTTCGAGGGGTAGCCCCAGCTCATCGGCGACGGCCCGAGCCAACCGGGTTTTGCCGCAGCCCGGCTCCCCTTTTAGCAACAGCGGGCGCTCTAGAAATATGGCTAGATTCACCGCCTCGACTAAGTCGTCACTGGGGAGGTAAGGGGTCAGCAATTGCTGTGTTTTGGGGTCTCGTTTCCCGGCGGGGGGCTGCACCTGGCCGGTATAGGTTGGGATTGCTAATACTTCAGCCACTTATCCAGCTCCTCAAACCAATCACACCCGCACTGCCGACAAATTTCTTGCAACACCAGTTCTGGCACGCCGCTATCGCTTTGGGCCAAAATCTCTTCCACTGTCTCACTAATTCCCTGGGTTAGAGCGGGGGGCAAGTCGCGAAATTGCGACACAATCCAGTCCATCAGATCTTGATCGGTAAACTCTTGCAGTTTGGGGGGCTTAATCGGCTTGCGGGGATCCCAACTGGCATCGAGCTTTTCGACCCAGGGCAATTGCCACTGATCGGCTTTGCCCTGGTAGTCCACCAAAAACATCAGCAGTTTGCGATCGCTCTCGCCACCAGGGGCCGCCTGGACCTGTTGGGTCAGGGGCAACCAAAACTGTTCGATTAAATTGACCAACGACGCCTCTGGCATAGTGTTGACATCATGCAACACAAAGATCACATCCTGGGTCAACCACCAGCGATAGACCCCTTCGGCAACGGCCTTAGCGGTGAGGGCGTTGCCCCGTAGATTTAGCCGCCGCCCCAATTCTCGCCAGCAGGCATCGACATCACTGCGACGAGCCGACCGGCTCAGATCTAGGGTGACTACTTTGCTAACCGAGTGCAGCGGCACATATTCCACCACCAGCCGGTTCAAGAGCCAGCGCTGGCCGTATTCGGGCAGTCCGTGGATCAAAAAAGCCGCCACCGATTCCGTATCAATGGCCCGCAAAAATAATTCTGCCTGTTGCTGATAGCCCAATTTCAGCAACGCGCTGTAGAGGTTGGTTTTGAATTGGGTGCGGGCGGTAGCGATGTCCTCCAGGGTGCGCTTGATCCCTTTTTCCACATCTAGGAGGGCATCATCGTGATCGGCCCATTTGGTGATGGGTTTGCCGTCCTTGGGCAGGGCGGCCAATTGACCAAAGGGGGCATCCTGCCAATCGACCGGGCGCACAATCACCGGAATCACCCTGGCCTCCCCAGCCCCATGGCGCTCCATGGCCCGTTTCACTTCCACGTCATAGCAATAGTCGGAGGCCAAGAAATCGGCACTAACCAACAGCAAAATAATGTCGGCTTGATTCAGATGCTGTTGGATTTCGCTCTGGCGTTCTTGGCCCGCCTCGATTTCCCGGTCATACCAGGTGTCGATCTGGCCCCGGCGCTGCAAAATACTCAGGTGCTTAGTCAGTTGATCCCGCAGCTCTTCGTCCCGATGTGAGTAAGAGAAAAAGACCTCGGCACCCATGACACTCCCAATTGGCTGATTTCTGCTCAGAAGTATAACGAGTCGTTCCGGTTTGCT
>CAYGVA010000303.1:0-4390 GCA_964353225.1 uncultured Leptolyngbya sp. | reverse complement strand
GGCGATCGACAATATCTTCCCCAATGTCAACTACCGGGTCTATCGCCCGCTGTAAGCACATTGCTGACTCGTCCATACATTCTCAAAACCTCTGATTCTTATCCTTTGGATAGGGGTCGGGGGTCGCGTTGATTCACTTGGCAGAGAAAAAAGCTGATATGGCCCATAGGCCATTTCAACAATCACGGTGATATTTAGCGGCGGGCAACGAAATCTCTGCGAACAGATCGTCGCAACGGCGCAGCCAGTAACACCGTCCGCGAGGTCCAGGATGGTGGTAGGCCGGAGGACGTGCGTAGCGGGGATCTGGGGGCAATCCAAATGCCCCCAGTCAAAACGGCTCATGGCTCGCCGAAATCTTCGTCTTAGTTAACCGGTGTGAACAAAGACAGTTTTTCTTTCTTTAGGGAATCAATCCTAGGGAGTACGGTCTGGCACTACTCTCTCAACATACAAGGGCTGGGTTTCCGGCGCGTTGCCAAGGGGTGGACCCACCCCAGCCTACGGCTACCCCTCCCCAGGAGGGGATCGTTCGGTCAGGTTTCTTTACCCCGTACTCAGGTTAACTAATGATTTTGCCGCCATCCGCCACAATCGCTGTACTCTCGTAGCCTTCACCGCGTCTCCAGCATCAACACTTCCGGCGAATGTATTCCCAGCACCCTATCTCCCTCCACAGTGCTGTGAAGGGATACGTCTCGGCCAACGCGTGACTCGCGATCGCGCCTTAATTTTGGCCCATCAAATTAATGCGATCGCTCACGCGGCGAATCGTCTGGGCTAAATCTAGATCCTGCTTGATGAGCTTGGTGATTTTTTCGCAGCTATACATCACTGTGGTGTGATCTTTGCCACCAAAGACCTCTCCGACCTTCGGCAAGCTCAGGGCCGTGTGCTGACGCATCAAGTACATGCCCACTTGGCGAGCTAGACTGATTTCCCGGCGGCGAGATTGCCCTTTCATATCCGAAACAGGGACATGAAACACTTCTGAGACAATTTGCAGCACTTCGTTGGGGGTGACATCGACCTTCTCGACAGGATGATTGAGCACCGGCATCAGGTTCTCGACCGTCATGGCTAAACCGGAAATAGAGGTGTAGGCGATCGCCCGGATCAAAGCCCCCTCCAACTCACGAATATTAGACGTGTAGGTGGCGGCGATGTATTCAATCACATCCCGAGGCAGGCGAACATTTTCGTACTCTGCCTTTTTTTGCAGAATCGCCATTCGGGTTTCAAAATCAGGAGATTGAATGTCGGCAATTAAGCCCATGGAAAACCGTGAACAAAGCCGCTCCTGAAGACGAGGAATCTGGTTGGGGGGGCGATCGGAGGCAATCACAATTTGCTTGCCCGCTTCATGCAAGGTATTAAAGGTGTGAAAAAACTCTTCCTGGGTGTATTCCTTACCTTCAATAAATTGAATATCATCCACCAGCAATACATCGACTGCCCGGTAGTGATCGCGAAACCGCTGCATGCTGTCCTTACGAATCGCCGTAATCAGATCATTGGTAAATTGCTCGGTGGACACATAGGAAATACGCGCATCTTGGCTAATTTCTAGACGATAGTGGCCGATCGCCTGCATGAGGTGCGTCTTACCTAACCCCACCCCCCCACACAAAAACAAAGGGTTAAACTCCCGCCCCGGCGCTTCGGCCACGGCTAACGCCGCCGCATGGGCCATCCGATTGTTCGCGCCGACCACAAACCGAGAGAAGACGGCTTTGGGGTTGAGGCCAACGGGACGGTGCTGGTTCACCTTGGGGGCAGCGGCGCTACTGGGGGTGGGCCAACTGATGTCCGAACTCGGGGCCGGAGAGTTGGTGGGGGAGGCCATATCAGTGTCTACCATCACCTGGATAGTGACAGGGTGACCCAACACCTCAGCAACAACGGTATTGATGGTGCCGAGATAGTGTTTTTGTAGCCAGTTGCGGGCAAAGGGGTTGGGGGTAGTGATGGTCAGAGCGGTGTCTGAAAGCTCCTCGATACGGGCCGGTTTAATCCAAGTTTCGAAGGTCGGTCGGCTGAGTTGCCCCTGTAGTCGCTCCAATACTTCGTCCCAGAGTCCCTGTAACGTTTGCTCCACAGCTGACCTCCATGTGGCCGATTGATGTCTTCATCCGGTCTTCATACCCTCAAGCCTGCTTCGTTCACGCCACCACCCGCCTCATCACCTCACATAGATGGTCGGAGGGGGCTGGCTTGACCGGTACAAAACACCCATCAGGACTTACTAGCCTACCCGATCTCGCCCCAGAAGACAGGAGAAAAAATCTTTATATAGCGTCCGCAGATCACCGATCACACTAGGGGTATGTTTAGGGATGGCTGATGGGTGATCAGCATGCAATTTCTGCTGCCTGCAATCGGCGGGGATGGACGCACTGCCTGGGGCGATCGCAATACCAGCCCCCAATGGCAAGTGAGCCAGCAGGGAACCTATCATACAAGTCCACAGTCACGTGAAAAGACCCAATGTGATGGGTTTATGCTGGGCTTCTAGACCCATCGCTGGAGAGATATGGTAACCCCATCCCCCCAGGGGCAGCGCCGCCCGATTGTGCAGCTGGGCGATCCACGCCTGCGGCAAATAGCGACTCCCGTACAGACCTTCGATGGCCGTCTCCAAAGGCTCATTGATGATTTGATCTGGACAGCGGAGCAAACCCACGGCGTGGGCATTGCCGCCCCCCAAGTGGGGGAGCCATTGCGGCTCTTTATTGTCGCGTCACGGCCCAACCCCCGTTATCCCGATGCACCGTTAATGGTCCCGACCGCCATGGTGAATCCTCGCATTGTTGCCCATGGGGAAGCGGAGAATATGGGCTGGGAAGGCTGCCTGAGCGTACCGGACAAGCGGGGGCAAGTGTCCCGCCATCAAACGGTTGAGGTAGACTATTGCGATCGCCATGGCACCGCCAAAAGGGAGATTCTGAGGGGGTTTGTGGCACGAATTTTCCAGCACGAACATGACCATTTAGAGGGCCATGTGTTCCTAGATCGGATTGCTCCAGGCGGAAATGTCCTGAGCGAAGCAGACTACTGGGCTGCGCTCCCCCCCTCGTGAGCGCTCGGCTAGGGCTTACTTATAGGTTGCTTGGATTGGATGAATGCCCCTGCTTGCATGCTTAATTTTGGCACTTAAGAAAGCGGAAAATTTAATCTCAGCAAAGTAGCAAAATAAGAACAGAACGACGGCACACAATAGCTTTTCAACAACAACATTATTAATGAAGTCCAGGTAATGGGAATTAGCCAGCAACGGCTGGTGGGCGATATAAAGCGAATAAGAGATCGGTGCAAACAAAGCTCCAAACTTCAACAAACCAAAGCCAAACCATCTGACCTTCTGCCATAACAAGCTCAGTAATATCGTTAGCAATGCCGCCGCCAGATGTCTGGCCTCTAGAATGGGATGGATGCCCAAGGTATAAACATTACCTTGCTCGATAAATTGGTAAGCATTTACGATTAAAATGCCATCGATAACAATTAGAACAAAGACAGAAAACTGCAAATCCTTCCAGCGAACTGCTTTATATTTCAAAAATGACCGGGCCATCTCCACCCCAGCCCACCAGACGGGAAAATAGATCAATATCCGCAGGATTGCATTGGGATAGAATAGATATAAAACAGTAGATGCAATACCGGCAATGCCGACAAAAAATCCTTGTTTTTTCGTGCTGAGAAGCCGTTTGACAGGATAGTAGAGCATGTAGTGCCACCATTGATAATGGAGAGACCACAGTGCTGACGCGAATAATGTTGACACAATGACATTAGGCTTCCCTGACTTAAAATCTTGGAGCATCAAAAGGTTGCCCAGCAATGTCTGCCAAAATTTGGGATCAGCCAAATTGGGTCGCTGAATCAATATGGCCGTAATAAACATGAGAATCAAAACAGGATATATACGCAGAACCCGCTTCAAAAAATAGTTTTTAAAGCTTTGATATCGATTATTTTGAAATGAGTATTCGATCACAAATCCAGACATCAAAAAGAAAACCATGACGGCTTCCTGGCCAAAGCGTAGGAAAAAATATCCATTGCCTAAGACATGGCTAATGACGATATATACGGCAGCCAACCCACGAACCGCTTCTAATCTCCAAAGTTTCATAGGGCTGTCGACACTGCTTTAGGGGTGAATATTGTCTCTAACACGCTGATGTTTTGGAACGGTGGAGCAGTAGGCTGCCATGGATAAGCATCCAGTAAGGACTGGGCTGCCCATGAGAGTACCCAGTCCTTAGGGGCTTAATCAGATTGCCAGACGAATTCGTGTCTGAAGAGCACGGTGCTGGGGCGATATGGATGGCGATGGGCATTTTAATCGCGTTGGCTAGGATGCTGGCCCATCGGGGCTGAATGC
>CAYGVA010000302.1:0-4392 GCA_964353225.1 uncultured Leptolyngbya sp. | reverse complement strand
TCTGAGCGCCATGTTGGACCTTGCCTTGCCATCAATGTTATCGCCGCTATATTTGCTCGCGCAGGAAGAAGCTACAGGAGGCTTTCAACTCTCGACCATTCTCAATCAAGCCCTGAATGGCCTCGGTATTGTAGGCATTCTTCTCTTGACAGGGTTGGGCTTGTCAATCACCTTCGGGGTGATGCGAATTATTAACCTTGCCCACGGTGAATTCATCATGCTGGGGGCATATATTACCTTCTTGATGCAGGATGTCTTCAAGATGGATTTGCTCCTGACGATTCCCTTTGCATTCCTGGGAACGGCCATTATTGGAGCGGTTGTTGAGCTTACCATTATTAGACGGCTATACGGTCGTCCCTTGGAAACGCTCTTAGCAACCTGGGGGCTCAGCATCGTTTTACAAGGTGTCATCAAGTTAATATTTACCGCCCAGCTGAAGTACGTGAAGTCCCCTGCTTATTTGTCAGGTAACGTGACTTTCATGTCAGATCCCTCAGGTTCTCCGCTCGTTGCTATCTCCTATTACCGCCTCTTCATCATTGGAGTTGCCCTAGCGCTTTTAGGCGTCACCATGTACCTGTTCTACGGTACGTCTTGGGGCCGACAAATTAGAGCCGTCACCCAGAATCGCAGCATGGCTCAATGCTTAGGTGTGAATACCAAGCTTGTAGATATGGGGACTTTTGCTTATGGTTGTGGGTTGGCTGGAGTGGCTGGAGCGGTGATTTCTGCCCTCAAGACCGTGGCTCCACCCATGGGGCAAGACTACCTAGTCGATGCTTGGATGGTTGTCGTGACCGGTGGGGTCGACAAGCTCATTGGTATTTTGGCCGGTTCATTCCTGATCGGGGAATCCAATGCAATCCTTGCCTTTATTCTCAATGACCCAACCGCAAGGGTACTGGTTCTAGGTGCAGTGATCATTCTGATTCGATACCGCCCTGAAGGATTATTCACGGTTCAAAAACGGACCTAGAGCTAACAGAAATCGTCTTTTGATCACCCTCACGGTCTGAATTATCGGCAGGAGCTCTGGATATGGCAAATGTAGTAATGGGTTACAAGCAGTCGACGTTTCCAGCGAAACTGGCTGTCATCAGTGGGATTGGACTACTGATATTCATCATATTTCCCTTCGTAATGGGAGAATTTCAAGTCTCTTTGATGTCAAAGCTTCTGCTCTTTGGGGCATTGGCAATCTCTCTTGATTTGGTCTGGGGATTCACAGGTATTTTGAGTTTTGCCCACGGCATTTTCTTCACCTTGGGCGGTTATGCTTCGGCCTATTATCTAAAGCTCAACCTCTCTGCCGAGGGCAACACCTACGGTGGTGAGCTGCCTGACTTCATGGTCTGGAATGGGCTGGAGACGATGCCATGGTTTATTGCTCCCCTAAAGTATTTCCCTGTTGCATTCATCGCGATGATTGCAGTGCCAGCCTTATTTGCTTATGTCGTGGGATATTTCATTTTCCGTTCTAAAGTGAGCGGCGTTTATATCACGATTATTACTCTGGCACTTTCATCTGCTTTGACCACCTTCTTCATTAGCCAGCAGGCTTATACCGGTGGCACGAACGGTATCACTGATGTGAGCAAACTCAATTTCTTTGGAACGCCAATTCCTCCGATTGGGCTTTATTTCCTGATTTTGGCCTACACCGCCTTTGTGCTGGCTTTAGGCTGGTGGTTGACCCAATCCAACTTCGGCTTGATTCTGCGGTCTATTAATGAGAATGAGAATCGCATTGCCTTTCTAGGCTATGACGTTGCTCAGTTCAAAATTTTTATCTGGACGCTCTCTGCTGGATTGGCTGGCGTTGCGGGTGGATTGTTTGTTCCACTCAATAGATTTATTTCGCCGGTTTACCTTGCTGTTGCCTTTGGGACGCAGGTTGTGATCTGGGTAGCCATTGGGGGTCGGGGCACATTGATTGGCCCGCTATTGGCCGCTTTGATACTTGGTCAGGTCCAAAATTACGCTGAGAGGGTAACCCAAGATTGGCAGTTGATGATTGGTGTTTTGCTACTCATTGTTGTCCTATTTGTTCCGAATGGATTGATGAGTTTGCTGCCCAAGAAATTTAACTTGTCTAATCTGTCTAAGCCCAAGCCGATGATGCCTACCAATACAGTTCAAGATAGTCCATAGCACCAACTGCTTGATGGATATGGGTTGCGTCAATTTGATTACAGTCCAATTAGACTGTAAATGGTAGATTTTCAGTACTAGAACGCTTGAGAGGCTTTGACTATGGAAGCGGTCTTGTCCGTCAAAGATTTAAATGTTGTCTTTTCAGGCTTCAAAGCTCTGACTGGCGTAAGTTTGGATGTTTATGATGGTGAAATTGTCACTATCATTGGTCCTAATGGAGCCGGGAAAAGCACCCTGCTGGACGCCATCGTGAGTAAATCTCCCGTGTTTTCTGGCCACATTTATTACCACGGCCAAGAAATCACTAATAAGAGCCCCCATGAAGTGGCTCGTATGGGCATTGGTCGTAAGTTTCAAAACCCCAATGTCTACAACGAGCTCACGGTGTTTGACAATATTTTGCTCTCCCTGAAGGGGACTCACGGAATTTGGTCTTCCATTACCTCCAAGTTGACAAGGGCTAAAAAGGGCAAGATTTACGATGTTTTAGAGCGGACAGGTTTGCTAGAGCAAGCTTTTGAGCAGGTATCTTCCCTATCCCACGGCCAAAAGCAATGGGTAGAGATTTCCATGGTTTTAGCCCAGGATCCATCTATTGTTTTGCTGGATGAACCGACGGCTGGCATGACAACAGATGAGACTTATATGACGGGTGAGATCATCAAGAGTATTGCCAAGTCTCACTCAGTGGTCGTGATTGAGCATGACATGGAATTTGTGAAGCAAATTGCTGAACGAATCGTAGTTTTACACCAAGGTCAGGTTTTGGCCGAGGGGTCGGTGCAAGAGGTACAGAGCAATCCTAAAGTAATTGAGGTTTACCTGGGTCGTGAAACAATCAATGCCGCTGCTTGAGATGAATGGATCGACGCTGACTCAACCGCTGCTTGAGATGGATAAGGTGGTTGCGGGCTATGGCCCTACTCCAGTCTTATTTGATGTCAACATGTCCATTAATAAAGGGGATATCGCTTGTCTATTGGGCCGAAATGGGGTTGGCAAGACAACCGTATTGAGAACTATCATTGGCTTGAACACGCCTAATAGCGGCAGCATTTCCTTTGGTGGGAAAGACATCACAAAGACGCCTACTTATAAGCGCGCTCGTGAAGGAATCGCCTACATCCCCCAAGGGCGAGAGATTATTCCTTATCTGTCAGTTCTCGATAATTTGAAAATGGGCTTTAGTGCCAGTGGAAAGAAGGGAAATAAGATTTCCAGTGAAATCTTTGATTTCTTTCCAATGTTGCATGAGCATCTGGAGCGGCAGGGCGGCTTATTGAGTGGGGGGCAGCAGCAGCAACTGGCGATCGCCCGAGGGCTGGTATGTAACCCAAAGATCATGCTGCTTGATGAGCCAACAGAAGGGATTCAGCCATCTATCGTTCAAGAAATTGAAGATACGCTGCGCAGAATCAATAAGGAGAAGGGCATCACCGTAGTGGTAGTAGAGCAAAAAATTGAATTTGCGCGCAAGCTAGCCCAAAAGTTTTTCATCATGGAAAAGGGTTCGATTGTTGAGAATGGCAGCACAGCCGAGCTAACGGATTCGTTACTTCATCGCTATCTAGCCGTCTAACCCCTGAGGACTGGTTTAGCCATTTGGGTTCCTAGGCTTAGTGTGTCTCAGTTTTCAGTCATTTCCCTTTTCCATAAATTTTGGTATTAAATAGAGTCAAACATTCTTAATTAGAATTGTTTGGCTCTATTTTTTGCGTTCATGAACTGCCCCGTTGCCCACAGGCTTTGACGCGAACCTGGGGGGGATATCACTGGCCACTTTGCTTAGGGCACCTAGGATTGCTCTGATCCCTAGCGCAGCAGCAGTCTTGTCCTAACCGGACTGGCGACTGCTATATCTTGACCAAGAAAGCTATGTATGCTGATTTAAAATCTTTGGACTAGAGTGTTTTGCAAATCGAATCAAAGTCCGTTCTGTAGCCGTTCTTACATCTTCACGCCTTCAATAAAAGCTACTGTCTAATCGGATAAATTCTCTGAGATGACAGGATTTTTTGGAGTGAGTGTTAAGTCAAGAATGTCAGCTTCCTCAATGGCTACTTTTCCAGAAAAAGCTTGGCAGTAAGTTGTCGCAGCATGACTGGTTTGGCAAGTCTGCCCTTGAGTAAAATTGAACCGTCATCAATTGTTGATTCGATATTTTGGCAAGATCTCAGTATTTAAACCAAGTCCATGTTGAGAACCGTAGTTCTGCCCCTCACCCCCAGCCCCTCT
>CAYGVA010000301.1:0-4413 GCA_964353225.1 uncultured Leptolyngbya sp. | reverse complement strand
GTGTCGTAGCTGTTAGCGGCCACGCAGGGCATCAAAAAAGGACCCTTTTTTGATACGCTCTCGCCATGGCTAAACGCGATCGCAAAACCACTGTCGGCATTTATCTTCGGGTCTCTACCCCCGACAAGAGTCAGGAGACCGACAACCAACTGTTCCAGCTCAAGGAACTGTGTGAGCGTATGGGCTGGGTAGTCTATGACACCTATGTCGAACACGATGTGAGGCTCGACTCCTAATGGGTCAATCATCTTCCTCGTACCCAAGCGTCAGTCGGAAACCGGCTGACGCTTTTTCATGGCGTTGTTTCAAGTTTTAAGGTTCAAGCAGGCCCAGCGTCGCTATCGTAAACGGGAACCTGGAGCTGAGCGGATGCCGATCATTCGAGCCCTCTTCAGTCTCAAAGCCCAACTGTCATACCCCCATTAGCCCCTTGCCTATTTGCTCTAGATCGCAAATACTCACGCTGAAACAACCAAATAACTAAGGGCTTCGGGCGTTGGCGATGATTTGGGCGATATCCTCGAAAATAGGCAACTGGCAAAAAGGGACAAACTTGGTTGTCCCGGAGACCCATGGGCAATGCGGAGACGATAAGGTGCCAGACGGTGGGGGAATCATGCCTAAGGGGGACGATCTCGCCGCAACTGTTCGGGCTGACAGCTAGGAACAGCAGACGATCGCGCTAACCTTTGGCAACACGGTTGAACAGATCCTGAGTGCTTCCAGGGGTCTGAGCCGTTTTGTCTTCCCTGTTCCCTGTCTCCCAATCGCCCTCCCTATGATTTTCTCCCATGGCCCCCGCCAACCAAAATCCAGAACAACAAGCCCGCGATCTCATTGATGTCCTATTGAGCGATGCAGGCTGGGTGGTTCAGTCCAAAAAACAATTTGATCTGGGTGCCGGATTGGGAGTGGCGATTCGGGAATATCAGACCGATGCAGGACCGGCAGACTATGTGTTGTTTGTGGACCGCCAGCCCGTTGGCGTGATTGAAGCGAAGCGGGAAGAGGCGGGGCATCGGTTGACGGTGGTGGAAGAGCAGTCCGCCGAGTATGCCGACAGCAAGCTGAAGTATCTGAACAACCAACCCCTGCCGTTTGTCTATGAAAGCACGGGGGTCTTGACGCGTTTCACCGATCGCCGCGACCCCAAACCGCGATCGCGTCCGGTCTTCTCTTTCCATAAACCAGAGACGTTTCAGGCATGGCTGAGGCAGGATCAGTCGCTGCGGACACGGTTACTAGATCTGCCGGGACTCGATCCGGAGGGGCTACGGGACTGCCAGATTAGCGCCATCACGCGGCTAGAGCGCTCTTTCCAGGAGAATCGGCCCCGCGCCCTCGTGCAGATGGCGACGGGCAGCGGCAAGACTTTTACGGCGATCACCTCGGTGTATCGACTGCTGAAGCACGCCAAGGCTCAGCGGGTGTTGTTTCTGGTGGATACCAAGAACCTGGGAGAGCAGGCGGAGCAGGAGTTCATGGCCTACCGGCCAACGGACGATAACCGCCAGTTCACCGAACTGTATGCGGTGCAGCGGTTGCAGTCGCGCTATGTGCCGAGGGATGCCCAGGTCTGCATTTCCACGATTCAGCGGCTGTATTCCATCCTCAAGGGGGAGGAGTTGGACGAGGCGGCTGAGGAAACCAACCCCAATGAAATGGTGCAGCCGAAGCAGCCGGTGCCCGTGGCCTACACGCCCCAGGTGCCTATTGAATTCTTTGACGTCATCATCATCGATGAGTGTCACCGCTCCATCTACAACCTGTGGAAGCAGGTGCTCGACTACTTTGATGCCTTTTTAGTGGGCCTGACGGCGACGCCGGACAAGCGTACCTTTGGCTTTTTCAATGAAAACGTGGTGAGTGAGTACACCCATGAGCAGGCGGTGGCCGACGGGGTGAATGTGGGCCATGAGGTCTACACCATCGAGACGGAGATTACGAAGAACGGCAGCCGTATTGTCGCCAAGGAATATGTAGGCAAGCGGGAAAAGCTGTCGCGGCGGCAGCGCTGGGAACAGCTCGACGAAGACCTCAGCTACTCCGGCAAACAGTTGGACCGGGATGTGGTCAACCCCAGCCAGATTCGCAATGTAATCAAGGCATTCCGCGACAAGCTACCGGAGATTTTTCCCAATCGCACTGAGGTGCCCAAGACGCTGATTTTTGCCAAGAGTGACAGCCACGCTGACGACATCATTCGCATCGTGCGGGAGGAATTCGGCGAGGGCAATGACTTTTGCAAAAAGGTCACCTACAAGGCGCAGGAGGACCCGAAGTCGGTGCTGGCCCAGTTCCGCAATGCCTACAACCCCCGCATTGCGGTCACGGTGGACATGATCGCCACGGGCACGGATGTGAAACCCATTGAGTGCGAAGTGTTCATGCGGGATGTGCGCTCCAAGAACTATTTCGACCAGATGAAGGGGCGCGGTACTCGCACGTTAGATTACGACGGTCTGCGGCGGGTGACTCCGTCGGCCCCGTCGGCCAAGACCCATTTTGTGATTGTGGATGCGGTGGGGGTTACCAAGACGCTGAAGACTGAAACCCGCCCGATGGAGCGGAAAAAGAGCGTTGCCCTCAAGGACTTGATGATGGGCGTGGCGATGGGGGCTCAGGATGAGGATACGTTTGTCTCTTTGGCGGGGCGGCTCTGTCGGCTAGATCGCCAGATCACCCCTCGGGAGCGGGAAGGGCTGCGGGAACTGACGAACGGTGCTGGTCCCAGCGAAATAGCCAAGACGCTGCTGAATGCCTACGACCCGGATGCCATTCGGGAGCAGGCCCAGCGCGATCATCAGCTACCGCCCCATGAGGAGCCCACCGAGGCGCAGACAGCAGCGGCACAGCAGGGGCTCTTGCGGGCGGCGGCCAGCCTGTTCAATGGACGGGTGGTGGACTACATCGAGAACGTCCGCAAGGTGCATGAGCAGGTGATCGACACGGTGAATCTGGATCAGGTGACCTTTGCGGGATGGGATACCCAGGCCCAGGAGCAGTCGGCCAATCTGGTGCAGGATTTTGCCCAGTTCATTGAAAGTAACAAGGACGAAATTACGGCCCTGCGCATCTTCTACAACCTGCCTTACCAACAGCGATCGCTCACCCTAGCGATGGTGCGCGAGGTGCTGGAGATGCTGAAGACGCAGAAACCACAACTGGCTCCGGCGCGGGTATGGCAAGCCTATGCCCGATTGGACAACGTGCACCCGGCGAACCCGATCAGTGAGCTGACGACGCTGGTGGCGCTGATTCGCCGGGTGGTGGGCATCGATCAGACGCTGACGCCCTACGCCAGTACGGTGGACCGTAATTTCCAGACATGGATCTTTGGCAAGCAGGCGGGGGCGCTGAAGTTTAATGAGGCCCAGGTGGCTTGGTTGCGGATGATTAAAGACCACATCACCACGTCGTTTCATATTGAGGTGGATGATCTGGACTATGCGCCCTTTGATGGGGAGGGGGGCTTGGGGCGGATGTATGAGCTATTTGGCGAAGAGATGGATAGCATTTTGACAGAGATGAATGAGGCATTAGTGGCGTAATGAGTACCGCAGAAATCATCTACGAGTTGGTGAAAACCTTGCCAGAGGAGCAGGCCAATCTGGTGCTGAAGTTCACGCAGTTTGTACAGCAGCAGGGCAATACTGATTTCCCTGAGCAGATTCCGGCGGGTACGCTGACGGGACTGCGGGGGATTGCGAAACCGGATGGTGAGGCCCTCACTGATGCGGCAGTTGCCGATGACTACACCCACTACTTAATCGAGAAGTATCAATGAAGGTCTTGATTGATACCAACATTGCTTTAGACGTGATTTTGGAGCGGGAACCGTTTGCAAAGTCGGCTACTGAAGTCTTCGGATTAGTTGAGGCAGGCAGACTACAGGGCTATATTGCAGCAACCACAATCACCAACATCTTCTATATCGTGCGTAAGCTGAAAAGCCGAGAAGTGGCCCTACAAGCGATCGCCCAACTGCTGCAAGGATTGAATCTGTGTGAGGTCAATCGCTCTGTGATCCAGCAAGCGCTGTCGATGAATCTAAAGGATTTTGAAGATGGGGTGCAGTTGGCCTGCGCAGTGCTGAACAATTTGGATGCGATTACGACCCGCAATGAGGAGGATTTTGAGGCAGCTGAATTTAGGGTGCTGTCACCCACTGATTTAATCGCTCGCGTAAATGAGGGCAATTAAGGCAGAAGGGATGACGATGCTTGCAAATTTGAAGATTACGAGGCAACGGACAGCGCGGAGTATGGAATTGTGGACTACCGGGGGGTGGGGGGACGGCGCTATATTGGGAGCCCGAAGCAGCGGACGATTACGGTGTGTCGGTTGGTGGAAGGGGTATAAGTAGGTTGACCAAGGAAATTCAGGGTGAGTGATACTTCATTGAGAGGTCTT
>CAYGVA010000300.1:0-4459 GCA_964353225.1 uncultured Leptolyngbya sp. | reverse complement strand
TTCACCTTCATTTGCCCCAGTTCTTCCGCCACTTCGGGTTGCAGCATATTGTAGACGCCGGCACTGCCACAGCAGAGGGCGGCGTCTACGGGTTCGCGCAACCGCACCTGGGGAATTTGCTTCAGCAATTGCCGAGGCTGGAGGCTGATGTTTTGACCATGGAGCAGGTGACAGGCATCTTGATAAACCACCGTCAGCGGCCCCTCGGTAATTGGCTGGAGTGGTGCGGTCAGACCCACCTCCATCAGAAATTCCTGCACATCTCGCACCTGGGCTGAGAACTGGTGGGCGCGATCGCAATAAACCGGATCATCCGCCAAAATGTGGCCGTATTCCTTCAGGGTATGGCCGCAACCCGCCGCGTTGATAATCACGTAATCGACCTTGGTATCGGCAAAGCTGTCGATCATCTGGCGGGCTAGGGCTTGGGCCTGGTTGCTTTCGCCCTGGTGGGCTGGGAGGGCAGAGCAGCAGCCCTGGCTGCGGGGAATCAACACTTCGCAACCATTGGCCGACAACACCCTAGCGGTGGCCTCATTCACCCCCGAGAAAAACACCCGCTGCACACAGCCCAAGATCATCCCCACTCGATAGCGGCGCTCGCCCTGGGCGGGGACCACCTCCGGCAAATTATCTTGAAAGGATTGGGGGGTGACCTGGGGCAATAGCGATTCCATCGCGGCCAAATTGGGGGAAAGTCGCTTCAAAAGACCGCTGCGTTGCACTAGTTTGGACACCCGCAACAATTGGTATAGGCCCAAGGGCGCTAGCAATAGCCGCAGGCGATCGGGATAGGGAAACAGGGAAAAAATCAGCTGCCGGAAGAGCTGCTCAGGGCGCGATCGCGGATGATTGCGCTGGATTTGGGGGCGCACCGCCGCAATCAGTTGGTCGTACTGCACCCCAGAGGGGCAGGCCGTGGTGCAGGCCAAACAGCCCAGACAGCTATCAAAATGTTCGACCGAAGTTGGGGTGAGGTCAGCCTCTCCTTTGTTAATGGCATCCATTAAGTAGATGCGACCCCTAGGGGAGTCACTCTCCTTGCCCAGAATCCGATAGCTGGGGCAGGTGGTTAGGCAAAACCCGCAGTGGACACAGGCATCAATCAAGGGTTGGGCGGGGGGCTTTTGGTGATCAAAGCCCGAAGGTAATGCTGCGGAAGAGGACTGCGAGGGGGTGTCTGCGATGGCCATGGCCGAGGAATCGTCCAAATTGATGGATTGGTCAGGGGGTCTTCTCAGGGTATCGCGCCACCCAGAGGCCCTAGGGCCAGAAGTGGACGCAGGGGCGATCCAAACTTAATGGCGATGATAGGGAACTGGGACTATGGCCATAGGATTCGTTGAGACCATCACAACGGGCCAAATCGCCCCGGGCTGAGGCGGTTCTGGGGATCAAATTGGGCTTTGAGCTGGCCCATCAACGTTTTGACATCGGGGGCTAACCCCCAGGGATCGATCGCTTTTTTCAGGGAGATCGGGGCTTCTAACAGGGTGAAATAGCCCCCATGGTTCTGACAATGTCCTCGCAACGTGGCCACATCCGAGGCGGAGAGGGCCTCCGCTTCAACCCGTACCCAACCGATGCCGCTGCTGCCGTGGAGGCGGATTCGGGCCTTGGGCAGCGGCCCCGTCAGGGTAGCAATCAGGGCGATCGCTTCTGTGGGCTTCACCCCCACCTTAGCCAAAATAGCGGTCTCGGCAGCGGATTCAGCATGGCTGTCTGGTTCGGGGAGCATCTGTTGCTGAATCCCTTGCCAGAAGCTTGTTTCCGCCGCCGCTGCCAGCACTTGAGTAGAAACCCCATAGGGTTGCGCGAGATCTTTGAGACGAATCACCTGCTCCGCCACCCCGGCTTCAATGGCCTGAAACTGGGCCGCCAAGCCCATGCCCTCCCCTAAATCCAAATCCTGGAGCAGTTGGGCGGAGAGCAAATCTAACTTGACGGGGGTGAGGGGCGATCTCCGCACGGTGGCGACCAGATCTTGCAACGCCTCTGGCCCACCGACGATCACCACCGTTTGCGACGCTTCAGCAACGGGATAGGTGCGGAAGGTAAGCTGGCTGAGGATGCCGAGGGTGCCGTAGGAGCCGCTCATCAGCTTCATGAGGTCATAGCCCGCCACGTTTTTGACCACCCGCCCCCCCGCCTTGGCGACTTTGCCGTCGTAGCGCACCAGGGAAAGGCCAATGAGTTGGTCTCGCACGCCCCCGTATCGCTGGCGCAGGGCACCGGCATCCCCCGTGGCGACAATGCCCCCCAGGGTGGCGCAGATCGCATGGGCGGGGTCAAGGGCCAAAAACTGTCCCGTCTCCGCTAACTGGGTTTGAACCGATTGGAATGACGCGCCCGCTGCAACGGTTAGGGTCAGGTCTCCAACCGCATGATCAATGGTTTGGCTGAGGCGATCGCTGCTAATTACCAAATCGCAGGACTGCACCGGACAGCCCCAGGCAATCTTGCTGCCATGGCCGCTGGGGATCACCCGCCAGCCCTGCTTGTGGGCACAGACCATCAGTTCGGCTAGGGCGGCTTCGGTCTCGGGGTAGGCGATCGCCTCAGGCAAAGCGGTGTTTGGGACAATGGCCCCTGACCAGCGTTGCCCGAGGGGATCCGTAGATCGTTCTGCCCAGGCCACCACCTGGTTAGACCCCAGAATTGCCGCTACTTGCTGGGTCACCCCTGTCATAGTCCGTTGCTGCTCTCTAGACGCCATCCTCCAGTGTACGCTGGCGAGTTCTGCCGTCACCCCAGGGTGACGGCAGAACTCGCCAGCGCCACAACCGCTATCTTGTTGTCTCCGAGGATCTACCCTGCAAGCAGTGGTTGATTCAAAGGAAATATAGTAAGGTGCCTTAGTATATGGCGATCAAGCTTCATTCCGGTTTCAAATCGCCATCACAACCCTTCCCGTTTTTGGCTAAGCATTAATTTTATGACTTCTACTGATGCACCCCCATCAGCGGTTTTGCCCGTTTCCACCGCCCATCGTCGCCTGTCGGGTCCGGGCCGCTGGCTGTTAGCCGGTAGCATTGGCCTCTTGGTGGTGGGTGGTGGTTTTGTGGGTTGGCGGCTGATTGCCCCTCGCCTGGGTGGCCCCCCGATGACGGGCATGCCCCCAGGGGTCGCTGTCACCCTAGAGTCGGTCCAGACCGGGCAAGTCCAAGACAGCTCAGAATTTATTGGTCGCCTAGAGGCCCAATCGGCGGTGGCGCTACAGCCCGAGGTGTCGGGGCGGGTGGTGCAGGTCTACGTCTCGGCGGGCGATCGCGTCACCCCTGGCACCCCGATCCTACTGATTAGCCCAGAGCAAACCCAGTCGGGCTTAACCTCGGCCCAAGCCAGTGTGAGCGCCGCCCAAGCTGCTCAAAATACCGCCCAGTCCCAGTTGCGCGCCCTCGAAACGCGGCGATTGGAGTTGGAGGCCGATCTAGATTTAGAGCAAAAGGAATATGAACGGGCGGTCACCCTTGTAGAGGAAGGGGCGCTCTCCGTTCAGGATTTGGATATTGCCCGCCGCGATCTAGATGTGGCCCAAGCCGCTTTAAACTCTGGGATTGAGGAAATTGCCGCCGCTCGCTCCAGTGTGGCCCAAGCCCGTGCCAGCCTCGGCCAAGCTGAAGCGGCCCGTTCTGGGGCTGAGCAAGATTTACAAGATCGTACTGTCTTTGCTCCCATTGCTGGTGTTGTGGGCGACCTGCCGATCAAGCTGGGTGACTATGTGGCCCCCGGCACCCTGATTACGTCGATCACTGAAAATGCCAGCTTAGATCTGGACCTGAGGATACCGCTACAGCAGAGATCGCAGTTAACCCTCGGACTCCCCGTCGAAATCCTCGTCAGCGGTAGCGATGAGGTGCTGGGTACCGGCAGCATCACCTTCGTTTCCCCCCAAGCGGATACCGACACCCAGACGGTGTTGGTCAAGGCTCGGTTTACCAACACCGTCGGTCGTCTGCAAGATGCCCAACAGGTGGAAGCCCGCATTATTTGGTCCCAAGCGCCAGGGGTCCTCGTTCCCACCAGTGCCGTTACCCGATTGGGCGGGCAAACCTTTTTGTACGTAGCTGAAGCGGGTGGGCCGGACGAACTGCCGCCCCCCGAAAGCCTACCGCCAGGGATGCCCGCACCGGAGCAAGTGGCAAGGCTCCGCCCAGTGGAGCTGGGGGCGATTCAGGGCGATCGCTACCATGTGATCGAAGGGGTCAGCCCCGGCGAAACCATCGTGGTCTCCGGGATTTTGAACCTCCAAGACGGCACCCCGATTTTGCCCCAGACCGATGGGGCTGCTGCCGAGCCAGGGTTTTAGTGATTGGTTATGGGTTGACAGCTAATTCAAAATTGAGAATTCAAAACTTCCCCCAGCCCAGCCCATTTGATGGACTCGGAGGGCGTAAGCCGCCCCTACCCATCCACCACGCCTTAACGCTTCCATCCCGCTACCCCTTCACTCCCCTAC
>CAYGVA010000299.1:0-4490 GCA_964353225.1 uncultured Leptolyngbya sp. | reverse complement strand
ATATCATCAAAGTAGATATGTTCTAACGCAGAATATATTGTCTGAAGAATGGACCGCAGATTCTCTGGCGTCTCGACAAAGGCAACTGGCACAGCGGGCTAAACACATTTGGCGAACTGATTTTTCAGGATGATCACTTATGATACGACCTCCACGGGATCGGCGGTGACCAGCAAAACATCTCGGGGTTGATCGGCTTGGAGGGTTTGGCGGCGATCTTGACACAGCAACCAAAACCGCTCTGAGTCCATCCCAACTAACCAGGGGTCGCCTTGTCGCAATTCAAAAAGTGTTTTGGGCGATGTAACTGGAGAGGGTGTTGCGAAGTTAGGCACCGCCGTTGGATAATCTGCGGAAAATTCTGCACTTAAACGCTTTACTGACCACGCCCTGGCTTGCAATCGGCAAACCCTAGAGCCTCTGTATCGAGGAAGCTGGCGATCTCCATTTCAACCACCGCTTCAACCGAATAATCTATTTCAGCAGCATGAGCAATTAAAGCAGTACAAATGCGCTCAGGTAGCGTTCCAAGATGACTTTGGCATCACTGGAGGCAAGCTACTCTTGAACTTTAGCTTGCATCGCTTTACCTCTCAGGCGGAATTTGGAAGTCAAACTGAGATCCTCGTCAAAAACCTCTCAGTTGTCGCACATTTGAATTTTATGTTCTGGCCTCTGAAGCTCCTGCCGAAAGGGCTTCAACTTGAAAAGTTCAACTCATAAAAGCTTATTTTGACTACATTAACGCAGTGCTAGATAAGTAGGTGGGCTGGATTAAATATAAGATGAGCTGTCAAAGCAAAATCCTTGAACAGCAAGGGTTACGCGTTTTGTGAAGCGACGACGTTTCACAAATAATTGCGCCCGCCTACTTAGAAGAACTAATTCAAGCCTCATAAATCAGCCTTCCATGCTCTTTGACATGAGTTAAAGAGATTTTTGGATTATTGATATCTTTACCACCTGAACCATGCCACTTAAGCTCCCACTTCTCGTAATAAGACTCTAAATTTTCTGGAGAAAGCTGATATATAGCCAACAACTCTATGCCACTATATACAGCGAAAAGCCAGTCCACCTGTCTATACTTTGCAATAATTCCTGGATTGATATGATGATGTGTAGAAAAACTTCTTGTCAATTTTGTATTGACAGATTTGAGCTCATACTCATTGCCATCATGGTCTTTGGCATCATTTCCTTCTCTTCCTGGCAAAACTTCCAGTCCAGTTATCAGAAGAACCTGAAGCAGCTTGCCTCCGTTGTCTTGAAAGATATCGTTAATACCGTGCTTTGATGCCAGCTCTTGGTAGCGTTGTATATATGGAAAAAGTTCGTCAAGAATTATCTTGTCAGGGTGAAAGTTCATTCCTTGAAATCTCTTAGAAGTTCTGAGATGTCAACCTCTAAGGCTTTGGCAAGGCGCTCCATGTTATCAATCGATACATTACGCTCACTACGCTCAACAGAGCCCACATATGTTCGATGCAAACCGGCCAAATCAGCTAGCGCTTCCTGCGACAAACCCTTTGATAGACGGATCTGACGCAGCCTTTTTGAAAATAACTCCCTTGCATTGGTTGACACAGAGGCACAGAACAAGAGGTTGACATAAAGTATATCTTTGAGATAATGATGACCATGAGTCTACAGACTATAAGTAGCAAATCGAGGATCAAGATAATTGATTAGCCAAGAGACTGGTTTCCCGATAGATATCAGAAATCTTGAATGTCCACCAGTATATTCAACTGACAAGGGCGCAGCATTTTGTGGGGATTCTTTAGAGTTGCTCAAGAAACTCCCTGACGGGAGTGTTAATTTAGTGGTAACCAGTCCACCCTTTGCACTACAGAGAAAAAAGGAATATGGAAATAAAAATCAGAATGAATATGTTGATTGGTTATCAGATTTTGCTCGATTGGTATATCGAAAACTAAAAATAGACGGTAGCTTTGTCTTAGATTTAGGAGGTGCTTATGAAAAAGGCAAGCCAGTCAGAAGCCTATACAATTTTAGAATTCCAATCCATTTTTGTGATGAAATAGGTTTTTTTCTTGCAGAGGATTTTTACTGGTTTAATCCTTCCAAGTTACCTAGCCCTATCGAATGGGTTAATAAAAGAAAAATCAGAGCAAAAGACTCGGTAAATACTATTTGGTGGTTTAGCAAGTCTGAATTTCCCAAGTCGGACATAACAAAAGTGTTGACTGAATACAGTCCAAGGATGAAAAAACTCTTAGAGGATCCTGCCAAGTTCTATGATCCTAAGAAGCGTCCTTCTGGGCATGATATTGGCAAACACTTCGGGAAGGATAATGGAGGAGCTATTCCTTCTAATCTGCTCCAAATCCCGAATTCTGAGTCAAATAGTCAATATCTTAGGGGCTGTAAAGCGCTTGGCCTCAAAGCTCACCCAGCTAGATTTCCAGGGAAGTTGCCAGAGTTTTTTGTTCGACTACTAACTGAACCTGGAGACCTAGTAATTGATATATTTGCAGGTTCTAATACTACTGGATTTATCGCTGAGCAAGAAAATCGATATTGGATAGCCTTCGAAAAAGATATTCAGTACTTGGCTGCATCTTCTTTCAGATTCATGCAAGAAGATATTCATAAAGAGTCATTGAAAGAATGGCACGAAGGAATTATTCTTGGCGACTCTATTGAGGCTTCGCCAAAAAATAATCAACTCAGGCTATTTGAGAAAATGGCAAAGTACCGTAGTTGATTCTAATCTTTTGAGAGCTGTTTTATTGACTTACTAAAACTCACTAATGGCAAGACCTTTTCTCGGCCAATTCATTTGAACTAATTGAGCACTCAAAAATCTTATCAGGATTTGAGTGCCCCTACGATTGACCTTGCAAATCAACTCGCATCTGACTTGAAAACCGTAGTTTTTCAATACCCCTATAAGCCTTGTCAGTCATAGGCTATAGGTTAAAAAAGTATAGACTGAAAAGCTCCCGGTCCCAATATGGGCGAGGTTTAAGTAGCGTGGTTTTAAACATATGCTATTTACCCCCCATAAATCTGCCGAAAAACGCCTTGCTTACCGATCGCCACATCTCTGACCATCTCAAACGCCCACTTGTGCAGCACCCGATTGGGCTGGGCGGCCCACTGCTGGCATTGGCTAATGACATCAATTTTGGCGGCGGCTTGATCGGGTTTTTGGGCCAGCCAGGTAGCCATGGGATGCTCCCACTGGTCTAAAAAGGCATTGAGTAGATCGCGATCGCCCGCCCCCAACGGCACCAGCGCTTGCTGCGTCACAGCGAGCTTGGCCTTGGTTGGTTTGCGTTTGGCCGAGAGGGCTTTGGCGGGCAGGGCTAGCCAGGAATCCGCCAAAATTGGGGCGACTTTGGCCAGACTCGGGGCTGCTCCCGGCACCAGGAGACTGTCTTCTATCTCAACGTCCGCTTGGGTGGCAAGGTAGGTTGCCAAATCCTCGAAAAAGGGATGGACAATTTCTCGCTCCACCACCGTGGCTAGGGGTAAGGCCGCCGCAGAATAGTCGAGCTGGGTGGATTGGCCCATCAACTCAGCTTGCTCGTAGGCGCTATAGAGATCCTGCTGGCTGTCGGACTGTAAGCAAAACCAGAGGCTGTCGCCCACCGTTTGCCGCACCTGCTGCTGGAGCTGCTCCATCGCTTCAGCCGATAAGGGCTCGGATGGCGGCGGTGCTTGAATGTTGGTGTTGTTGGCTGGGACGGCTGTAGCGGGGGGGGAGGCATCGCGGTTCGGTGGCGCGGCGACTGGGGGCGATGTAACGGGGCGCTGGCGAATTTGCTGCTCAAGCTGAGTCACTTTCTGGGTGAGGGCAGCAATTTGCTGATCTTTTTGCAGCAGCTCCCCTTGCTGATGTTGTGCGGCTTGTTGCTGATCAGCAGCCCGTTGGTTGAGTAATTGTTCGAGCTGGGTGACTTGGTGGGTGAGGGTGGCGATCTGCTGATCCTTTTGCAGGAGCGCCTGCTGCTGATCGGCGGAGAGTGGGGGGGGCGGGCTCGTTGATTGGCGTTGTTGTTCGAGTTGGGTGACCTGCTGGGCGAGGGCGGTAATCTGCTGATTTTGGTGGCTAAGCTGCGCGTCTTTGTCTAGGAGGAGTCGTTTGGTTTTGTCGAGTTCCAGGGCATTTAAGCCCGCCCGAATCAAATTGAAGTAGTAGGCTTCGCCAACATCTACTGGGCGTGGGGGCTGATGGGGCAAGGATAGATAGCCCTGGCGTGCAGATAACATCACCCCCAGGGTCTCCCCTTCGGCATTGCTGATCTGTAACTCCTGACCGGTCTGCCCTTGGGAAATCACGGCGGTGTAGGAGCGCCGGTTATAGAAGAAGGTGGTCTGGGTTTGGTCTGCCCCTAAATCAAGGCCGGCACTGGAAAATTGCTCGGAGGTGACTGACTGAGTTTGGGGTGGTGGGGATGCCTCCGCCACTTTCTGAGATGTCACCAGGGGTTGGGGGATTTCGAGGGGGAGTTTTAGGG
>CAYGVA010000298.1:0-4534 GCA_964353225.1 uncultured Leptolyngbya sp. | reverse complement strand
GGCAGGTGGAACTCACCTCCTACAGTTCCCCACGGAAGGCGCGTTGGAGGAGGGAATTGAAGAGGTTATCGTGTTCGCCAACTGCCTCATTCAACTTCTTTTTCTGAGAATTCAACTTAGTGAAAAGCTGTGCAAACTTGTCCTGCAAGTCAAGTGGTGGCAAAAGAACATCAAAACTCTTCACTATGTTCAAGTTTAAATTTGGTTGATTCCCGCCTCTGCCTAGCTCTCTCAAACGCTCATAAGAAAGCATCAGTAGCGACCAAAGATAAACTGATGAATATGAGGCATTGGGCAGAATAGCAGCGCACGCTTGATTGGTTGTGCAATCGGTTCCGAGAAGGGCTGTTCTTCCACGAGTGGCACCCTGCCCATACATCGCAACTAAAATTGAATCTTTAGGGAAAACCTTCATCTGAGAAGCACCTTTTTCTGTAAGATGCTCTTCCGTTTCATAGATGACTCGATCCTTGACCTCAGTAGTCTTAACCCATCGGACGTTACCACCATAATTTTCTGGGTCTTCACGACTAGGTGTTTTACCTGTTTTTATAGCTGTAAAATCGCCAATACTGACCACTTCCCACCCCTTCGGATTGGTGACGGGGTCGCCAAACATCTCCAGAAAAGCCGATCGCAATAACTCCTCAGTGAGCGAGATCGCTGCCTTCCGCTTGCGCCGCACCCCATCCGCCTTGTCCAATATCGCCGCAATCCGCCGCTGTTCCGCGATGGGCGGGAGAGGGATCTTAGTATTTCGGATAATTTGTTGACTGATATTCGGCTGGGCTCCACCGACTCTCTGCTCTAGCCATTTCGGCACTTGCTTACTCAGTGCATAAAACATGTAGCGCCGATCAGCTACAGCATCATCGGGGACAATATGACAGACTGCCTGATTGCTTGATGCAGGAATGCCCAAAGTTGCAATTCTTCCAACAGTAGCGCCATACATGGCTACTAGCAGTGCGCCCGAAGGAATCATTTTGGTGCCGGTTTCTGATAAAGCCGCTTCAGTGATCAACTCTTCTGTTTCAAAAATCACTGACTCTCTTAATTCCCCTGACTTAACCCAAGGGATTGAGCCACCATAGTATTTTTCTTCTTGTTTTCTGGAAGGGGTTCCACCACTTCCAGTTTTACAAAATTCACCTATTGGTTTCAGCGGCCAAGCCATCCCAAAATCTCCTCCAATGCATCCCAATCCTGACCCATCAAGCAGTTATCTTGATTCATCTTGAATATCCTGAAGCAAGCACTCAAGCCGCTGGTGTAAGCCTGGAATTTGATTGGCCACCACATCCCACACCACCTCATAGTCAACTTCAGGAAAACGAGACATATTCCACCTCATCGAGAATGCGAGGGCCAATGTAGGGACTTAGAGACTCCTTCGTTACCAGATCCACATTTCGACCCAAGAGATCCTCTAAAAAGAAGCAGAGATCCATAAAATTGTTGAAGCTTTTTTGTTGCGGCTCAAACTCCACCAAAATATCCACATCGCTCTGGTCAGTCATGGCATTTCTGACAAATTGGGCTAGTCTCGCGATCAGGCACTGATTAACTCCGAATGGCGATCGCCCCTACGAAACTCATCCAACAACTGAAAAAACGTCTCAAACCCCGTCTTTTCATCATGGCAAGACAACATAATCAACTTCGCCCAAGACGTGACCGACTTCACCCCTAGCTTTTGCTGTAACCAGGGCTGAAACTCTTCGTAAAACCGTTCCTCATCTTCAGTGAGTTCTACCCCGAGCTCACTGCGGGCAATTTCATAGCCATTCAACAACATAAACAAATCATTGACCGAAGGGTAGCCCAGATACATACCCGGCTTTTTTTGAATGCGGTCTAATAGGTCAAATATTGTAGGCATAATCTTTAACGCTCCATTTCCAGAAGTTCTGATAAATCGATCTCCTCAATCACAAATCGACCACTAATACAATCGAAGTCCTCGATCCAATCTGTACGCTCTAATCCATTAGCACCAAGATTATCAAACACCCGTCCATTGACCTCAACGCCATAGTGCTTGCCATTTTCAGTGATCGACTCATCTGCCCCGTGACGCTGACTGGTGATAAAGATTTCTGTTCTTCGACGAGTTTTAAGACGCAGGATTTTTACCGTAATTCCTTTAGCTTTTAGCCACTGAGCTAGGGCGATCGCACACTTATCACATTCTAAAAGGGGATAGGCAACTGCGATTTGTCCGACCTTCTGCCAAATTTCCTCATCGCTGGGGCGATCGCTCATTCCAACATCTCCTCCAGCGCATCCACATCCTGGCAGATCTCATCTTCGAGCGATCGCAGCTTTTGCAAAATCCCCCTCCCAAAAAGAGTTAACTCAAAAACAATCAATCGAGAAGACTCCTCTCTGCCTGTTGAATAAACTGTTCACTTTGTTGAATCAGGATTTCAACATCTTCCTTGCCTAGCTTCACCTCATCCTCAATGTTGTAATCCCCCTGCGTTCTCTTATCTTGAGCATCAATCAGGTAACGATGAAACTCAATCGGCACCAAACCTTTTTTAGCAACTTCCTTGCCAAACCCAGCAATCACAGCCCCATGACTCGAAAAAGATAATCCCTGCTTCCATAAAAAAGCCTCCGCAATATAAAACATCGTGTAATAAGCCCTTGAGCCAGCAAAATCATAGAGCTGATTGGCAGATAGCAGCTTCGATGCCGCCAAGCTTTCCTTGGCCTTGCTGATAAACGCAGCCAGATCCGGCTTCATACCGCAACCCCCTGATCTTTGACATTTTTTAGAAACGGGGTTTGCCCTGCGCTGAATCGATCAACAGAAATAAAGTGGCGAGATATCAACACATCATAATCAAGACAAATCTGAGCAATAAACCGGCTCGTTTTGTCAATTTCTCGATAAGGATTTACCGTAGTCTTTAGCACCACCAAAATATCAATATCTGAGTCTTCACGGCTCTCTTGTCGAGCCTGCGAACCATACAATATGACCGCCTGCAAATTCTCTTGATACAAAGCCGTCAAATATTGTTTAACCCTTTGCAGAATGGCATCTAAGTCTGGATGGGTCATAACATCTCCTCTAACGCATCCAAATCCTGACGGATCTCATCTTCGAGCGATCGCAGCTTTTGCAAAATCACCTTCGGCGGGTCGTAGCTCACCTCCTCGTACTCAATTTCCTTATAGCGGTTGATCGATAGGTCATAGCCATTGGCCGCGATCTCCTCTCGTGGCACAAAAAACGCCTTGGCCTTGCGATCGGTCGCTTGGGCCGGGTCGCGCCCTTGCCAGCATTCCAGCAAATCCGGGATGTCGTTGTCCGCAATGGGTTGCCGCTTGTCATCCAGCGAAAACCCATCCGCCGTCATGTCATAGAACCAGACAAAATCGGTGCCCTGCGCCTTCACCCCCACCTTCGTGAATATCAAAATTGCCGTAGACACCCCCGCATAGGGCTTAAATACCCCCGACGGCATCGAAATCACCCCATCCAGTTTGTGCGCCTCCACCAACACCTGACGGATCTGCTTGTGGGCCTTCGACGAGCCAAACAGCACCCCATCCGGCACGATCACCGCCCCCTTGCCCCCCGTCTTGAGTAACCGCAAAAACAGCGCCACAAACAGCAGCTCGGTCTTGGTGGTGCTGATGGTCTTGGTGAGATCCTTGGCAATGGTGGACTTTTCCACCGATCCCTTAAACGGCGGATTCGCCAGGATCATGGTGAAGCTGTCCTCCACCCCGCCGTGGTCCTCCGATAGCGAATCCCGCGCCTCAATAATCGGCTGCTCAATGCCGTGGAGCATCAGGTTCATGCTGCCGATGCGCAGCATCGTGGCGTCAAAGTCGAAGCCGTGGAACATCTCACTGTTGTAATGGGCGAGATTGCCAGGGGCATTCAACACCCGGTTGCCCTCAGCATCGGTGAGGTCCCGCAGATATTCCGCCGCCGCCACCAAAAAGCCCCCCGTGCCACAGGCCGGATCGCAAATAATGTCGCGGGGGCCAGGGGCCAGCAGTGCCACCATCATCTGGATAATGTGGCGCGGGGTGCGGAACTGGCCGTTAGTGCCCGCTGTGCTCAGCTTCGAGAGCATGTACTCATAGAGATCGCCCTTGGTGTCGCGATCGGCCATGGGGATTTGCTGAATCTGCTCAATCACCGCCGCCAGCAGCGCCGGGGACGCAATCAAAAACACCGCATCCCGCATGTGCTTGGCGTAGGTGCTGCCCTTCGCAAACTGCCCCATGTCTTTGATAAAGGGGAACGCCTCATCCCGGATAATCCGCAGCATTTCCTCGGCGTCATCCAAGTTTTTAAACTGCGACCAGCGGAGGTGCTGTTGCCCCGGCCCAAAGGTCGGGTTTTCGATATCTCGGCCCAAGCGCTGGGCTCTCTTCTCTTTGTTCAGCTCCAAATCATCTAGCCGCTTGATGAACAGCAGGTAAGAGATCTGCTCAATCACCGACAACGGGTTGCTGATGCCGTTATTCCAAAAGGTGGTCCACAGCTTATCGACCTTGGACTTCA
>CAYGVA010000297.1:0-4567 GCA_964353225.1 uncultured Leptolyngbya sp. | reverse complement strand
TTTCCCCATGGCAGAACCCTTGCTAAGCGATATTTTCGGGGCCAACGCCACCCAAACCGCGACCCAACTGATTATCGATAAAGCCGATTTAGATCTCATCCCCACCGCCAACAACACCCCCGAATCCCTCTTGGTGGGCGTAGTAAAAAAGGCCCTGCCCAACCTCAGCGAACAGGCCCGCAGCGCTGACCCCACCAACCGCCAAATCAGCTTTATTGATGCAGGCGACCAAATCTACAGCGACGGCGCGAATAACTACCAGATCCGCTCTATCGCCCTGCAACTTTTCCGCGATTACGCGATCGCCGACATCAACCCAGAAGACTACTAATGCCCCATCGCGTTGGTGATTGCACCTGTGGGTCTAGCAGCAAGCCCGACGCCCCCGCGAGAGAGAGCGGGGGCGTAATCTTCACCACCTACGAAGTCTCGCCCCTCGGGTTAGTGCAGGATCTGTTGTCATTCAATTCAACTAGATCCGCCATCGAAGGGATGCTCAGGGGCGAAGGGCTGAGCGTTTCCAGCATCCCCGGTACAAACTTCTCTAGAGACATTACCGACCTAGCCGGAGACCTGGGGGGCGGTGGGTTTGGGGTCGTGAGTGGCATCCCCTTGTTTGAATGGTGCAGTAAATCCCCCTCCTATTGGCGGGATAGGCTACCCCAAGAAATCTTGGTTGGCATCCTGCTGAATAACCCAATCTCTAGGGGACAGCTTAATCAGCTCATTGATGCAAGATGGCTGCTGAATTGCAACTGTAACCCCTGCAATCCTGGCGGGTGGCCCTGCTTTGGCCGCTATCGCATCAGCATTGAAAATGTCGATGGCTTCAAATATGCCAGAAACCTATTCAATATTTGCTGCTTCGATAATTTCCTTTGGGAGCGCAACAGTAGCGGCGCTTGGCGGCTGTGGTTCGATTACCGCCTAGAGGGTTCTGGCACCTTGAGAGGGCTTTTATATCCCTTCTCCCTGACGGGCTCCGCACAACCCCAAATCAAAACGATTGATATTGAACGGATTGATGGGCTGGACCGCTACGCCTGCCTCAATATCCCCCCGCCACCGCCACCCACCCCAGTTCCTCAATTTCCGATAGATCCGCGTATCCCCTTTGGAGAAAACCCCATGCCCATCATCATTTACAGAGGGCCTGCCGGTCCCAAGGGAGATCCAGGCGATACAGGCCCAAAGGGTGACCAGGGCGATAAAGGCGACCCAGGCCCAAAGGGTGACCAGGGCAACCCAGGCCCAAAGGGTGACCAGGGCGATAAAGGCGATAAAGGCGATAAAGGCGACTGCCCCACCATCACCGCGTCCCTAGAGGTTGTCGAGGGTGATTGGAGCATTTCAGTTTCCCAGACCGGCAACTGTGCCTATCGATTAAACATTCAAGTTCCAGCAGGGCAGGAGGCTAGCGTGACCGATATCAATGGCGCGATTCAGATAGAAGATTGTGAAGGCGAAACCCATACCTTCCCTTACTCAGGTCAGAATTTTGGCGGTATTCAATCCTTCGCTAGTGCATTGAGCAACGCAATTCCTAAACTGCTTAATTGCAACGATGGGGTCACCATCGGCTTACCCGATGAATACGGCCATAGTCCCGCCAACCATCGGCCTACCCTGGTGATTTCCTACAAAGAACGCAACGGCAACAAATGGGGCACCAGTACCTTCAGTTCCACGGTCTTCTACCCCAGTAGCAGCGCCTTAGCAGCGCTTTTTGACTTCCAAAACAATCCCCCATCACGGGAATCAGGACCAGAGCGGGCTGAAATCTCCCTAGGGGATGGCTCCCTAATGAAAGGCCGAGGCGGCAGTGAGGGCAGCGCTTTCCAGCATTTGGGCTATCTCATCTCCCTTATGGATGACGGGCAATACCCCGCTGATTGGGCTGTGCAGGCCAGACAGCGCTATGAACCAACCATCAAATACCGCACCCTGCACCCTCGGAAATTGGAATATTACCCCCATGGCATCAAGGCCGGGGCAACGCCTGAACGCTCACGTTATATCGACCCACCGCCCCAACGCGCTTAAGCGCGTTGGGGAGACCGTCACTCACGACTTCAACGCACGTTGAAATCTAGATCCTGGGGCAATTAGCTTTAAGCCTGAGCTTTTTTACTCAGGTTTTTCTCATGGCTGCAAAAATCGGCGCGGGGCAAAACTCCGCTAATCCTTCCCTACAGGCATTCATTGATGCCCTCAACTTCGAGGGCCAGTGCATCTCCATCATTGAATACGCCCAAACCCAGCAAAAGGCCCATAACGAAGCGGTAGACCCCGTTACCGGTGAACTGATTAACGCAGACAACCTCATCACCCGCGTCGGGGCAGCGGTCGGCACCGCCCCCAGCGGCGATGTGATTGCTGCGGGCTCCATGGGCAGTTGCCCCCTAGCGGCCAATGCGGCCACCTCCCTGATTTGGGAGGCAGCGCTACCCTTTGGCTTCGATAACGAAACCCCCTTGGTGGCCGATGCCGGGGACAACATCACCGATGCTGACCTTAATACCTTGCTGGGGATTAGCACCCTGGGCGGGCAAATCCTATGGATGACCGCACGACTGGAAGCCCTCGAAACCGCCGCAGTAGAAGCCACGACCCTCACGGCAGCCGAAACCCGCTGCCGAATTTCGGCTGATTACGATACCCGCCTAGCGGGGGCTGTGGTCTCGCTGCCCTTTGGTGCTGGCAATATCGCCGCCAGCGTCGGGGCTTATCTCTAATTTCGATTCTCGATAGCTCAGCTCACACAACAGGTTAAATAAACAATGGCAAGAAATCAGCCGAACAGCCCATACACTTGGGCCATCTTGGGGGGCGTTGGTGGCTTCGCAGGCATCGGGCGGCGTGACGTGGTGATTCGCTGTAAGGAAACCACCCAGAAGTTTCTGGGGTTACGGCGGGCCGATAACCGCTTTATCGGCAAGCGCGTACAAGGGACCCGCTACCGGGCCATGATGGGCGGTGGCCATGGCGAAAGCTATACCCTCAAGCTAGACAAACAGCGCTCTATCGGGGGGGTACGGGTCAGGACCCTCGGGCTAACGGTACCCCAGGCCGTCACCGTTAATGAGTTGGTGTTTTGGATGAACCGAAACGCCCCGAAGGTGGACTATCTCATCACCCCCAAAGGGGTTTCCCATGTCACTAAGACCGGGGCGGGGGATGCGGTCGCCGACTTTGCAGAGGATGCCCTCGACCTGGTCGGTGATGCCATCCCTGATTTTGGTGACGCCATCACCGATGGGTTACAGGGGTTAGGCAATGTGGCAGATCGCTTATTGCCGGATAATCCGGGGCAGTTAATCGGGGATGTGGCTGGGTTGATTAATGCCGGTCGTGCCCTACTGCCCAACGTCCCCTAGATGTGGCTCATCTCCACGGCTCAGGAGCGGGTTGCTTGGCCGGATATCACCGGACGCAGACAACCCATCCCTGATTTTGATATCACTCTCCCGCCAGGGGCAACGCAGCTTTTAACCCAATCGAGCGCAAGCAATAACCCCGGTTCCTGGTACAAGGCCGGTTACATGGCGCTGATTGAGGTGGATTCCGCGTTCCCCAGCGGGGCGGCTGAGGTTTGGTCTCGGTTGCTGCCCTTAACCGAGCGGGTCTGGGATGGTCTGGACCCAACCAAAAGCTACAGAATCAAAATCTCTCCCCAGCCTTACTTTCATCAGTTTCAGTTGCTCCTTTATCACCAGCTCTGATGGCTTTTCCTATCGGCATAAATCAATCTTCTATTGATGCTGATTTATCCAGCTTCTTAGGACGGGAATATCTAGAGCAACAGGTGGGATACATGGGCTATAACGCCCTTGAGAATGGGGCTCCGGTCATCATTTCCCCTGACAGGGAGGCGTTAGCCTTTCGGTTTCAGTTGAAGCTAAAAAGCAATGCCGCTCTATTACATACCTGGGATGCGGTGGAGAATGACTGGGGTGTTAATAAGCTTGCTCCTGACCCAGTCGATACGATTACGGACCCTGATTTATTGGATTTTCTCGGGTTAGATGGCTTTGAGAATCAATACGTTTGGCTATTATCCAAGCTGCAAGCATTGGAGGAGGCACAGGGGCAAAATCGAATCATCTTGATTCCGAATTATTCGACGCGACGGTTGGGGGTTGTGGCCACGCTACCGACTAATTTAAGTCGGGCAATCAGCATCATTATTAATTATTTAAGTGGAGGCGTGGCGGTGGTTTTCTGGGGCGATATTCAGGGGCAGAAGGATTACAATTCGCTGGTGAATTTACCTGATTTAAGCCAGTTTGCGACGCAATCAGCACTCAATAATGTCGTTAATAACCTACCGCCAGGGCCGCAAGGGCCACCCGGTAATGATGGGGCGGTGGGGCCACAAGGTATTCAAGGGCCACCCGGTAATGATGGGGCGGTGGGTTCCTCGTTTGCACAAATCACAGGCACCTGGAGCACAAATAGCACCAGCTATGTGCAGTTAGGTGGGACTGATTTCAAAGTGTCTATTGCCGCCGCCGCTGGCGACAAAATAATGATTATCCCCCCTGCTGTCGCGATATCAAGTTTTTCT
>CAYGVA010000296.1:0-4604 GCA_964353225.1 uncultured Leptolyngbya sp. | reverse complement strand
ATTCGCAGTGCCCGCTCCCGACAACGGTCGGGTTGGACAGAGGTTTTGTTTCCCCTAGAGGTGCCGGTGCCGGTAACGGTGGCGCAAACGGCGGATAGCCTGACCTTGACCCTGCACAACACGACCCCTCAAACGGACACGATTTATATAGACCCCGATGCGGCAATATCTGGGTTTACATGGCAGCCCCTCCTCCCAGACCAGGCCCAATATCGGCTGCACCTGCGGGGCCAGCCGTGGGGCTACAAGCTCCATTACGACGGCACTACCCTGGTGCTCTCCCTCCGTCATCCCCCTGCGGTCTCACCCAGTCAGCCCCTGCGGGGGGCGACGATTCTGTTGGATCCCGGCCATGGCAGTGAGAATGACTTGGGGGCCAGGGGACCCAATGGCTACCCAGAAAAAGATGTCACCCTGATCCTGTCTCAGCTCCTGCGCACCGCCCTGGAGGCGAGGGGGGCCACGGTGGTGATGACCCGCGAGGGTGATGATGATCTGTATCCGGGCGATCGCGTCGATATCATCAACCAGGTAGAACCCACCCTGGCTTTAAGCATCCACTACAATGCCCTACCCGATGCTGGAGACGCCCTCAATACCGCCGGAATAGGCACCTTTTGGTACCATCCCCAGGCCCAAGGGCTGTCTATATTCCTGCACGATTACTTGGTTGCAGCCCTAGATCGCCCAGCCTACGGCGTCTATTGGAATAATCTGGCGCTGACCCGACCCACGGTGGCACCATCGGTGCTGTTGGAATTGGGCTTTATGATCAATCCCGAGGAGTTTGAATGGATTACCGATCCTGAAGCTCAGCAGCAGTTGGCCGAGACCTTGGCCGATGGCATTGAAGCTTGGATGCACCAAGCCATTACGGATTAATGCATGGCATAGGCTTAGAGGCGGGCCACCAGTTCCGCCGCAGTCATGGGAGAGCCAATCAGAAACCCTTGCACGAGGTCGCAGTCATAGCGGTGTAATAACGCCAGCTCCTTTTCCGTTTCAACCCCCTCAGCAACCACCAATAGCTTAAGGTCGTGGGCGAGGGCAATAATGCGCTGCAAAATTGCCTGGTTCTTAGGATCTTGATCAACCCCCCGAACAAAACAGGTATCAATTTTCAGAATATCAATGGGCAGTTCTCGCAGATAGCTGAGGGAGGCGTAGCCGGTGCCAAAGTCATCGATCGCCAACCCCACCCCTAAATCCTTAAGCTGATGCAAGAGACTGAGGGCCGTACTGATGTCCTGCATCAGGGCCGTCTCGGTGACTTCCAGTTCTAGGTATCGGGTGGGAAGACCGGTATCTGCCAAGATCTGCTGCAATACCTCGCAGAGTTGAGATTGGTTGAGCTGGACACTAGATAAATTGACGGCAATTTTTACCGGGGGTAGCCCCTCAGCTAACCATTGCGCCGCTTGGGTGCAGACGGTCCGCAGCATCCATTCTCCGATGGGGGTGATCAAGCCGGTTTCCTCTGCTAGGGGAATGAAACGGGCGGGTGAAACATAGCCATAGTCGGGATGATGCCAGCGAATCAAGGCTTCTGCCCCTTCAATGCGACCGGTTCTGAGGTTTTGTTTGGGTTGGTAGCGCACCTCAAATTCTTGGCGCTCGACGGCATACCTGAGCCAGGTTTCGAGCTGTAGTTCATCCCCTGAAACCACGGGCATATCGGAACGATAAAACCGGTAGGAATTACTTTTTTGATATTTGGCCCAGTCCAAAGCTGCATCTGCCTGCCGCAACAGGGTACTGATGTCTTTGGTGTCGTCGGGGAATAGGGCAATGCCCACGCTGGTGGTGACAAACACCGCATGACCGGGGAGGGAGAAAGATCGCGACAAGCTATCGATCACCTCCTCGGTGATCGCGGCAATGTCTTCACGGTCTTTGGGGGTGGGTAAGACAATGGCAAACTGATTGCCGGTTAATCGCGCGACGGCGGTCGATGGGGGCAAGATGCCGGTTAACCGTCTCGCGGCAGCCCGCAACAGGGTATCCCCGGCGGGATACCCCAGGGTGTTATTAATTTGCCGCAACCGATCCAGGCTTAGGGACAGTAGCGCTACACGCTGATTGCCCACAGCGGCCCGATTGATGGCTAGCATCAACCGCTGCTGCAAGAGGTGGTGGTTGGGTAAATCCGTCAGGCTATCGTAATGGGAGAGACGATTCAGGCGCTCAGCGGTGTGGCGCATCAAGGTGTTGTAGCGCTGGGTCAGGGCATCTTGTTTGCGCAGACGAATGGCGATCGCCCCCAGTAATTCATCATCCGCAAAGGGGAGCACCAAACAATCATCGGCCCCCAGGGTAATACATTGCCGCTGATAATCGCGATCGCTGTGCTGGGTCAACACAATCACTGGGATTGCCGCCAAATCAGGTTTTGTTAACACCGCCACCAACAGTTGGCAGTTACTATCCCCCGTCAGGTCTAACCCCGCCAAAATCAAGTCTGGGGGTTTTTTCTGGGCCATCTGCAACCCTGGGCCGACCGCAGCAGCCACAATCACCTCAAAGCCACTGTCCTCCAGCAGAGAGACACGGCGATCACGGGTCTCCCCCTCACTTTCAATCACTAAAAGTTTATACATGGGGTGGCAGTTGCCTAGGGAATAAGGGGCCAGCAGTCACTTGCAGCTGTTCCTGACGCGCTGTTTTTGTCTGCGGAGTTGGCCCCGATCAACTGCGGCCAGGGTGGATTGTGATGGGATCGAGATTGGACAATTATGATGCGCGTAATCTCGTACCAAAGCCCCTGCCTAATCATTACAATCTCTATTTCCCTTTAGAGGAAACACGCATCTTTAAATATCTCCTTGTATCATCCCTGGCGAACCTTGCCATAGCAACCTTTCAGCCAGAAAGACCAGAGGATTGATCCCAGGCCTGCTTTAGGTTGACTGGCACAGTTGGGTCAGGCTGTTCCAAAAACTTGGGTAAGAGACAGAAGCTGCATCAGCTCGGTGCAGGGTGGTTGAACCTTTCGCCCCCAGGGCTGCGATCGCCAAACCCATGGCGACGCGGTGGTCAGTGTAGCTATCAACCGTGGCCCCAGTAAGGGTCGCCTGTCCTTGAATGTCGAGGCCGTCGGGGTGCTCAGTGATCTGGGCTCCCATGGCATTGAGCTGGGTAGCCATGACCGTCAGGCGATCGCTCTCCTTAACCCGTAGCTCCGCCGCATCGCGAATGACGGTCGTGCCTTGGGCATAAAGGGCCGCCACCGCCAGAATCGGAATTTCGTCAATCATCCGAGGGATGAGGTCCCCCTTAAACGTCGCGGCCTTCAGTTTGCTGTGGCATACCCGCAGATCGGCCACGGGTTCCCCCGTAACCAGACGTTGATTCTCTAGGGTGATGTCCGCCTCCATAGCGGTTAGGGCTTCTAGAACACCCGTGCGGGTCGGATTAATCCCGACATTCTCAATCACCAAGTCGGAGCCTGGGGTAACGGCTGCCGCCACGAGCCAAAAGGCCGCAGAGCTAATATCCCCTGGGACGACAACGGTTTGCCCCGTCAAGGGGGCTGGACCATGGAGCGTGACCCTGCACTGCTCTGGATCCACCGTTAGGTTGGCTCCAAAGGCTTGTAACATGCGCTCACTGTGGTCCCGAGAACGGCTTGGTTCAGTGACGGTGGTCTCGCCATCGGTGAGGAGTCCGGCCAGCAATACGCAAGACTTGACCTGGGCAGAGGCCATGGGGGATTGGTAATGGATTGGCCGCAACGCTTGCCCCTGAATTGCCAGGGGGGCCAGACGATTGCCCTGACGCCCCCAAATGCTAGCCCCCATCTGGCTCAGGGGAGTAATCACCCGCCCCATGGGCCGCGATCTCAAGGACGCATCCCCCGTGACCGTAAAGAAGCGGTTGGGCTGAGACGCCAGCAGTCCCAGCATCAGGCGTAGGGTGGTGCCGGAGTTGCCTGCATCCAAAACGGTGTCGGGCTCCTGCAAGTTGCCGAGGCCACACCCCTGCACCACAACCCACTCTTGCTCTAAATCCGAAATCTTGGCCCCCATCGCCTGGAAACAAGCGGCGGTGCTGCGGGGGTCTTCTCCTAAGAGGAGCCCTTGAATGCGGGTTTCTCCGCTGGCGATCGCCCCCAGCATCAAGGCCCGGTGGGAAATCGATTTATCCCCTGGAATGCGAAGACGGCCCGTCAAGGCAATGCCGTCAACGGGGGGCGTAACGGTCAGGGTCTGATGGGGTGGACTGTCGGTAAGCTGCAAGAGAGGGGGAGTCATGGCCGAAAACGTCACAGGGAGCGGCTGCATTTTAGGGGGTGGCGGGCATGGCAGACAAGGGGCCGCAAATGCACAATAGCCCAGAAAAGGTTGAGTTCCCTGAACAGCCCATAGATATGGACCATGGGACCACCCCAACCCATCGGTCAGGTCGTATCCCTATGGACGGCTGGTAACGGCTGTCAACGGCTGTCAACGGCTGTCAACGGCATCCCGAGCAGTGATCGATATCGTTCTCTCAAGCGCTAGAGGTCTGAGCGTTGACAAACCAGACCTTTCAAGCGCCGGATCATCAATGACTAAACCTCGTCTAACTTGAAACCTGGAGTTCCCCTCACCCTAAATCCCTCTCCC
>CAYGVA010000295.1:0-4613 GCA_964353225.1 uncultured Leptolyngbya sp. | reverse complement strand
AGCAAGATGATAGATGGCAGAAAAAGTGGCAGTCTTTCTGGATGTTGAAAATCTCTCCAGTTGGCTTAAATCAGATGGAGGTGAAAAACTTCTGGAACGCGCTAGTGAGCTAGGGCGTGTTGTTGTACGCCGTGCTTACGGGAATTTCAGTATTGGAAGTGTAAGTGCACGACAAACAGAACTGAACTTACTTGGCTTTGAGTTTGTCCATGTTTTTCATCCAGCAAAGGGAAAGAATTCTGCTGATATTCAAATTGTTGTTGACGTCATGGAATATATTACCCGTATTCCTGATTTGGAGTGGGTTGTTCTTGCCACTGGTGACTCAGACTTTTCACCATTGTTCCGGCGTTTAAGAGAGCTAGGAAAGTCTGTGGTTGGTGTTGGCCCGCGTTCCACCCTTAGTGAAGCGGTCAAGAAATCTTGCAACCGATTCATTTATATTAATGATGAGAACTCTTCTCCTGAAGGTAGCTCAGTTCCTCTGAAAACGAATCAAATTCGCGAAGACGCATTGGATTTGTTGGAACGTGTGCTGGACAAATTTCCAGACGGAGTTAGTCTTTCTGTCTTGAAAAATGAAATGCTTGAAATTGATTCAGCATTTGACGAAAAAAACTTGGGTTTTAGCGGATTTATGCGATTTCTTCAGAGCGCTCCTGAAGTTGTTGCAATATCTAAAGACAAGAAAATATGGCATGCAAAATCAGTTGAAACAGGCATTAAAAATGGGTCTAAAGTTGGCATAGAAGAATCTCAAATTCAAAAGCCAACGACGGATTTATATAGGCGATTTCTACGCAAAGGAAATTGGCGATTATTCGAATCATCTCTCCTGTGGGACTCTTTGATTGAGCTTGGAAACCGATTTCCTGAAGGATTTACTAAAAGCGAAGAGTTTGAATGCTTGGTAAGTAAATTCGGTCGCGAGTGGACTCGTGGAGAGTTAAGAGCAGTAACTTTTATCCTATATAAATCAGAGTTGGTGACATATCAAGAAGGTGAAAAAGATAGTTCGATGCTTGCCATAAATCTTCCTGAGTCTGAAAGAATCTTGTCAAGAAAAGTGGATCTTGCAACAACATGCAGGCTTGTAAAGGGCTGTGAAATTCATAAGACACCTTTTATTCCTGAACTGGTAGCGCCTCTGCTGCATAACTCATATACCAAAGAGAAATTCGAAGGATTAATTGAAAAGGCACAAGAAATTGTAAAGGCAAAAAATCAAGAAAAATAAGATTTGAATTAAGGTCAGCGTTCCACCTTTTGGATGGTGTCGATAATCCCGACTTTCTGGGTTGGGGCTGACCCCTTCGACCACCAGTAACGGCGGCACATCATGGGTGATCACACATGGGTTAGTACCCGCCAGCGCTGCCGACACCACCCGGCTCAGAACGCTTTCGGCACGGTTGAAAGGCAAAAGTCTGGATCCATCGGCTTGCTTGCCGTTGCCAATGCCGCAGGGCGGATGGAACTGCCCGGTGGCGCTGCCTTTAAGCCCACGGGATGCCAGCCGGCACTGGTCTCTTAAGAGGTGATGATTAGCCGCAAGTCCTTATGAGGCAAGCTTTTCGAGTGGTTTCAAGTCTAATCGCTAGAACCCAGTCTCTATAAGCATTTCAGGCGACATCACCCGTTAGTAGACCAGTGCCTGCCAGCCTGCCAACAAGATGCGATCGCATGTTAAGCCCAGGGAATCGCCACCCCTTTCTTTCCTATAATGAAGGTGTTTCCACCAGCAACTGGCATCGCCCCGGTCCCCATCAATTCCCAGCGTTTGCCTGCGGCTTCAGCCGCTGCCCCGATGCCCCTTCATGACTCGGGAAGGCCGTTGAATCACCCCATGGCTTGGATGTCTGTACCTTGAAGGGTAATTGAACGGCGATCGGTGATCGGCCAGGGCTGCCCATGTCGCCCCAGGAGGCCCTATGTATCGCAAAATTCTGGTTGCCCTCGATCACTCCGCTACCCGCAGCATTGTCTTAGAGCAAGCCATCTCTTTGGCCCAACAGCTCAAGGCCAGTTTGATGCTGGTGCATGTGCTGTCTGCCTATGATGCCGATAGCCCAGGCTTACCGGTGCGCACCTACCATTCCTACTACCCCGTCTTAGACAGCGTGGCCTGGGAAACCTACCAAAAACGGTGGGAAACTTATGAGCAGGGCTGTCTGGATGAACTTCAGCAATGGGCCAGTACGGCTTCAGCCCAGGGTGTTTCCACCGAATTCACCCAAACCAGTGGCGATCCCGGTCGCGTCATTTGTGAGGTGGCGGGGAGCTGGTCCGCCGATTTGATCATGGTCGGGCATCGGGGCCGCAAGGGCCTAAGTGAACTGTTCCTCGGGAGCGTCAGCAACTACGTGATGCACCATGCCCCCTGCTCGGTGCTGGTGACCCAGGGCACCGTGACCCAAACGACCCCTGAGGTGTCTGCGACCATGGCGGCGACGCCCGCATAGGCAAATTCCCAGCCCTTTACGCTTGTCCCTGGTGCTCCGACCCGGCAACATCCCGGTGCTGTTGCGGTTTGCTCAGGCGCGAATACCCCTGAGTCTTTACAATTTCAAAGACCCCCAGGGATAGCGCGATCGCATGGCCACACCACCAACAGTTGCAACCACTGGGAAAGCCGATTGGCGCTGGCCCTTTTGGCCCATCGTGCCGCTTTACCCCTATGGTCAGCGCCGCACCCTGTGCCGAGAGGTGGTGCCTGAGACGATCTGGACCTTTGAACAGGTGCAGGGCATCTTTTACGTGGTGGTGCCCATTCGAATGACGGTGGTGCGCCTCGCCCAGGGGGGGCTGCTGGTGTATGCCCCGGTGGCCCCCACTCCAGAATGTGTGCGGCTGATGCGACAACTGGAAGCCCGCTATGGCCCGGTGCGCTACATCCTGCTCACCACCGCCACGGGCCTTGAGCACAAGGTGTTTGTGGGTCCCTTTGCCCGTCGCTTTCCCCAGGCCCAGGTCTATAGCGCCCCCCATCAGTGGAGCTTCCCGTTAAATCTACCTTTACCTTGGTTAGGGTTGCCCCGGCAGCGCACCCAAATTCTGCCCCCTGAGGCCAGTCAAACCCCCTTTGCCGCAGAATTTGACTACGCCATTCTCGGGCCGATCCCCTTGGGGTTAGGCCCCTTTGTGGAAGTCGCCCTGTTCCATCGCCCCACCCGCACTCTGCTGCTCACCGATACCTTGGTGCAGGTGCCAGCGGACCCGCCAGCGGTATTGGGGCTAGATCCTTACCCGTTGCTGTTCCATAGTCGCGACCAGGCCACGGATGAGATCATTGACAGCCCCGAAAATCGCCGCCGGGGCTGGCAGCGCATTGCCCTATTTGCCTTTTATTTCCAGCCGTCGGCCTTGGATGTGCCCACCCTATGGTCGGCGATTCGAGCGGCGGCGCAGGCCCGCGATCGCTCCCGCCAAGCCTATTGGGGGTTATATCCCTTCCAGTGGCAAGCCGATTGGCAGGCCTCGTTTGCGGCGCTCCAGGGGGGCGGGCGGCCCTTTGTGGCCCCGGTGCTGCAAACCCTGATTTTCTCGCGGGGGCCAGCACAGATCTCGGCCTGGTTGGCCCAGGTCACCCGCTGGCAGTTTGAGCAGGTGATCCCCTGCCATTTAGAGGCCCCTTTTGCCTTTAGTCCGGGCCAATTACAGCAAGCTTTTGGTTTTTTTCAGGCCGCTTCAGTCAGCAGCACCGTCCTCGCCGAGGGTAGCCCCCTCACCCAGGCCGATTTCGCCTTTTTAAAAAGCCTAGAGACGGGGTTGGTTCAGCGGGGCATTACGCCCCCCCGACCCGAGGCTCGACCCTGACCGGGAGATCGCCCCGATGGTCTGAGGAGCGGGTGAAACAGGGCTATAGGGCCGCGCCTGCTGCCTCATCCAATAGCCACCACAGCTCGCTCTGGGGTTGAATCAATCGCGAAGGATACGCGTTGCTGTCGGCGGTTTCAGTAAAGACCGCCTCTAGGGCAGGTTGCTTATTGGCTCCGCTCACCAAAAACAGCACGCAGCGGCTTTGGTTGATCAGGGGTACGGTGAAGGTAATGCGGGGATTGTCGCCCTTATTGCCGACGGTCACCCAGCGATCGCTCACCCCCAGGGCGGGGGTATGGGGAAAGAGCGAAGCGGTGTGACCATCATCGCCCATGCCCAGCAGCACTACATCAAATATAGGAGAGTCGCCCATCACCGTTTCTAGGGTGGTTTGGTACTGGTCCGCAGCGGCGGCGGTAGTATCGGCATCGGTGGGGACGGCGTGGATCTGCGCGGGGGGAATCGCCACCTGATCGAGCCAAGCGGCTTTGGCCATGCCCGCATTACTGTCGGGGTGATCGATGGGGACGTAGCGCTCGTCGCCCCAAAAAACATGCAGTTGTGGCCAGGGCAGGTTGGCTTTGGCGAGGGCTTCGTACAGGGGCTTGGGGGTGCTGCCACCGGCTAGGGCGATGTAGCATTGCCCCCGCTCCGCCACTGCGGCTTGGATCCGCTCGACCACCAGGGCCAAGGCCCGCTCAACCAAGGCGGCGCGATCGCCGTGAACTTCCACATGCATACTCGGAGCCATCGCTTCACCCGTAAAACGAATACGGTTGCAGCCTAAACGATTT
>CAYGVA010000294.1:0-4624 GCA_964353225.1 uncultured Leptolyngbya sp. | reverse complement strand
AGCAGATCTGGCAGCCCAAAAAAGAGCGCCGTCACCCCCGTAAAGGTGACGATAAACCACCAGGTTTTCCTCGGGGCCGTGCGACAAAGCTGGTAGAGGGTATACCCTTGCAGCGCCAGAATAGGTAGGGCCAAGACGTAGGCCATTGGGTTTTCAAAACCCAAATTAAAGTCAACAAAACTGCGACTGAAATTAAACGTGCTGGCCTGCAAGCTGATCAGGAGCGGTAACGGCACAGCGGTCCAAGAGGTGGTTCCGCCTAGCTCTCTGTGAGCCGCAATGATGAAATAGACCCAGGGCAGAAAAAACACCGCCACCAAGCACAGCGTCCCGAAGCAAAACAGGGTTTGTTTGCCGATCCGTGGTGATCGCCTCAAGAATTGGTTGTCTGTATCGGTACCGAGCACATAGGCAAAATGCCCGATCGCAATGCACACCGAAAATAGCGCCGTGTAGGCCGCCACCACCATCGACACCCCGTATAAAACCCAATTGCGCCAAGACGGTGCGCGAATAGCCCGCAGCAACAGCGCACTGCTGGCCAAGATCAGGGCAGTCCAAAAGCCGAACTCACGGGCTTCTTGGCCAAACACCAAGTGAAACGGCGATACGGCAAAGAGGGAGATCGCCACCCAGCCGCTTATGGGTGAGGCAAATAGCTCTCTGCACAGCCAATACAGCGCTGGGAAGATCAATAGACTGAGCAGCGACGAAAAACCGCGCGTAATTGCCGGGGTCGTCCCCCAGAGCTGTGCCCAAAACCGCAGTAGGACGTAGTAGAGGGGCGGATGCTGGACATCTTCAATGCCCTTGCGCACCACCATATCCTTGAGCGTTAAATCGGGAACGAAAGCTTGGTAGGCCAACAGATCCGCCGGTTTCACCACTCGATTTTGAAACAGGTCTTGGCTCAGATACCGACCCGGACGGGCGGTGATTACCATCGAGGTGTAGGCTTCGTCGTGCCAGTACACCTTGCGATCCAGATGGGCAAAGCGCAAAGCCGTCCCCAGGATGAGGAGGGCGATCGCAATCAAACGGATCCATTTAATTGGCATAGCCAGTCCAGCGCCCTCAAGACCGCCCTTAATCTGCTTTGGGCATGGAGCGCTTGCGCATCTTGGCCCAGTCGTCGAAGGAAATTCGCTCCTTTGCTAGGCAAGCTTTGCCATGGGTCGTAACAGTGTGGCAAATGAAAACGCCGCTGCGATCGGGCTTGAGGGAAAACTGGTATTTCTCGATCAAAATGTCTTCCCAACCGCCGGTGGAGGGGTTGTAGAGCTGGCAGCGATCGGGGGTGTCGGGTTTACGGTCTTGGTCAAAGGGTCGGGCATGGTAGATGCTCCAGGAGCGATAGAGGCTAGCGATTTCCCCTTTAAAAACGGCAGCAACGACCGACAGTAGCAACGTACCAAGACCGACAATGGCTGGGGTAATATCCAAAGCGTTTTTTCCTTAGCAGTTGATGTCGGGGGCCGTTAGCCGCGCCGTCTTGACGGTATCTCCCATCGCAATAGCCATAATAGCCACTTCCTCAGCTCCCCAACGATGATCTCGTTACCGGTCCAACAGCCCTGTCAGCTCCCTCACCACCGGTGCCTCTGAGCTGAGCATAAACTCAACCCAAGCAGATATTCGCAATGCCCTTGGGAAGCGCTATAGCCCTGCGCGGCTGGGGTAGCGATGCAGCAACGTAAAAAAGTAATTGAAGTCGAAGCTGCGGGGATCTAATCGGCTCCCAGATTGATCAACCCTCTGGTGGGTGGTAATACGGTTATCTGGAATATTGCTGTTAGAGAGCAACCAGGCCGCAGATTCATACTGGGCTTGGGTGTAGCCGCTATGGCTTCTGCCGTTACCGCGACCATCGCTGGGGGTCTCAAAGGAGACGTGGTAGGCAAAATTATTGACCGATGGCGGGAAATTGGGATTGGTGCGCACCGTCTCAGGACCATTGGGGCCATCGAAGACAGAATTCCCGGCCCCATAGGCCCGATTTTCAGGGGGGACAATGTAGTAAATGGTGCCATCTAGGCCAATCAAGGTGTGGTAGCTCACCTGGTCCGCATCATTCGGATGATAATTGCGGAACAGATTCAGCGCACTCTGGGCCGACCCTACCGTTTCGTGGAGCACCGCAATAAAGGCATTGCTGACAGGGTTGCCGTAGGCGTCGGTGCTGTAGCGATCGCCATAATTACTGGGGTCAGCCAGGGTGATTTCTTGCCGGGGGACGTAGTTGGGGGCCGCTTGGGCCAACAATGGGGGCGAAGCAGAGACAAAATCCTGGGGGGCGTTGCCGTCTGCGGGGAGCAACGTCGCCACTGTCGCCTGACCCACCTCGGGCAAGCCGGTCACCGCATCGATCGCCATGAGGCGATGGAAAGAAGGCCAAAATAACGCCAACATCAGGGTTAGCATCCCGCCCAAAAGAACCGTCCACCGCCAAGTTTGTTGCCGCCCCATGGCTAATCCCTACGCTCCCAATTTAGACTGACCGCACTCAAGCGTACCGGTGTTGGGCCTATTTTGCCTGAGGAGTTGAAAGGTGGGTGGAATTGTTAACTTTTATTGCAGCAATCATTGCAGCAATTACCAAGATGACCACCGATCCAGGGCACGTTTGCCACCCCAGCGGTTGGCGATCTCATCGTCATAGTCGTCCGCCAGTTTCACCACCGTATTGACCGAGTAGGCCAGCTCAATTTGATCACAGGTCGAGCCCACCAAGCTATGTTCAAAGACAACGTCATTCTCAGAGTCCAAGGCAAATCGCCCAAAGCGAATGCCGTTATTTTCCCGCAGTAGGTAGTAAGTCAAATCAGCGGTGACCTCAACGTCGGTCACCACATAGGAACGGGTGGTAATCAACGCGTCGTCCCCTTCCCAGGGCATGACCCGAGTCGAGGCCACCGCTGAGCCAAAATTGATAATAAAGAGCGGTTCATCGCCAAAGGTTAAGACGCTCCCCCCAAAGAGTTCGTACATCCAGGGGCTAATGCGTTCATAACAAGCTTGTTGAGATGGGGTCTGGAAGTCCATGGAATCAGAGGGGGGAATCGCATTTTAATTCTCTCATCTTCTCTACCCCTACGGGATCCCACTCTCCGGGGACATAAACGGTCAACCACCCTATAGATAGGATTGATATTTCAAGAGATGACAGCGGTAATGCCACCCCATGATGCCGATTCCGACTTGGTTGCCGAGTTGGATGCAGTGGTGCAAAACTTTGACGAGTTGCAGGCCGAACTCACCTATCGTCAGGCCCAGGGCACCCTCCAAACCCTGCTAGATCGCCTCACCCTCACCCCCCGAGAGGCCAATGATATGCAGTCGGAGGTGCAGCAACTCACCGGCTTACTCACCAAGCTCGAACAGGCGGTGATTCACATCGCCGTCTTTGGTTTGGTGGGGCGGGGCAAGTCCTCCCTATTGAATGCCCTGTTGGGGAGCGAGATCTTTGCGACCGGCCCGACCCATGGGGTCACCCAGCAATTAGAAATGGCCCCGTGGCAGGTGCAACAGGAGGCGATCACAGCGGAGCAAACGATTTGGCGGGTGAGGCCCCGCTCCGCCAGCCAAGCCCGCATTGAATTGATCGATACCCCCGGCCTTGATGAGGTGAACGGCACCGTCCGGGAGCAACTGGCCCAGCAGGTGGCCCAGTCAGCCGATCTGATTTTATTTGTGGTGGCGGGGGATATTACCCGCCGTGAATATGACGCCCTAGCGGCCCTTCACCAGGTCCACAAACCCATTTTGTTGGTCTTTAATAAGGTCGATCAGTATCCAGATGCCGATCGCCAAGCCATTTTTGAGGTTCTCCGGGAGCGCCGACTCCACACCCTGATTGCCCCCGAAGATATGGTGATGGCGGCGGCGGCCCCCCTGGTGGCCCAGGCTACGCGCCGCGCCGATGGTCGGTTAGTCACTCGCATGGAGCGGGGGACGCCCCAGATTAGCGATCTCAAGCTCAAGATTTTGGATATTTTGCAGCGGGAGGGATTGGCCCTGGTGGCCCTCAATACCCTGCTTTATGCCGATGAACTCAACGACACCATCCGGGAGAAAAAACTACAGTTGCGAGATCGCGCTGCGGAGGAGGTGATTTGGCAGGGGGTGATGGCCAAGGCGATCGCCGTCGCCCTCAACCCCATTACGGGTATTGATGTGTTGACGGGGGCCGTGGTTGATGTCACCCTGCTGCTGACCCTCTCCCGTTTATATGGCCTGCCCTTAACCCAACAAGGGGCTGTGAAGCTATTGCAGACAGTGGCCCTAGAACTCGGAGGGCTGTCGGTAAGCGAGTTGCTGGTCACCCTGGGGCTGAGTTCCCTCAAAGGTCTGTTAGGCATTGCGGCCCCCGCCACCGTAGGGCTGTCGTTGCCCCCCTATCTGGCCGTGGCCCTGACCCAGGCCACCGTGGCGGGGGTGGCCAGTTACGGTTTGGGCAAAGTCGCCCAGGCGTATTTCGCCAATGGGGCCAGTTGGGGTGACCATGGCCCCAAATCCTTGATGCAGGAGATTCTGGCCACGGTGGATGAGGACTCAATTCTGAATCGGGTCAAGGCAGAATTGCTGGCCAAAATCAATCTGTCAGGCCCCGCCGCCCCCACCAACC
>CAYGVA010000293.1:0-4627 GCA_964353225.1 uncultured Leptolyngbya sp. | reverse complement strand
AAACAGCTCCGCCTCTTTCAGCCGTCTAGCGGACCCTCCAAAAGGCTGAAAACCAGTGAATTAGAGCACTCCCAGCGATGTAATGGCTCACCTCGCGGAAACCTGAAGCGGTTGGTATTAACCCTAAGCTTATGGAGTATACTTGGAATTCTGGCAAGGGGCTTCCCGTGCTGTAATAGAGGCGTTTCTCTGCTGTTCTGGTAGCAGCAGGGTATCCGGGCAACGCTCCCTAATCAATTATTCATTGGACATTGCCCACCATTACGGAGACAACTTAGGTAAACATTAGCATGGTCAATCAGTTAGAAAAGGAACGGGAAAAAGCGGACATTGGGTTTACCCACGCAGACTTTGAAGCCCTTTTAGATAAGTACGACTATCACTTTAATCCGGGTGATACCGTTGCGGGCACCGTCTTTAGTCTCGAACCGAAGGGGGCGCTGATTGACATTGGTGCTAAGACCGCTGCCTACATCCCCATTCAAGAGATGTCGATTAATCGGGTCGAAAGTCCCGATGAGGTCCTGCAATCCGACGAGATGCGGGAGTTCTTTATTCTGACCGACGAGAATGAAGATGGCCAACTGACCCTCTCGATTCGCCGCATTGAGTACATGCGCGCTTGGGAACGGGTGCGGCAGCTCCAGCAAGAGGACGCGACGGTCCGTTCTGGTGTGTTTGCCACTAACCGAGGTGGGGCTCTGGTCCGCATTGAAGGGTTACGGGGCTTTATTCCTGGCTCCCACATCAGCACTCGCAAGCCCAAAGAGGACTTGGTGGGTGAAGATTTGCCCCTAAAGTTTTTGGAAGTTGATGAAGAACGTAACCGTCTGGTTTTAAGCCATCGTCGCGCCTTGGTAGAGCGCAAGATGAACGGTCTTCAGGTGGGCGAAGTGGTTTTGGGTACGGTGCGCGGCCTCAAGCCCTACGGTGCTTTTATCGATATTGGCGGTGTCAGTGGCCTGCTCCACATTTCCGAAATTTCCCACGATCACATCGATACGCCCCACAGCGTCTTCAATGTGAACGATGAAATCAAGGTCATGATTATTGATCTGGATGCTGAGCGGGGTCGCATCTCCCTATCGACCAAGCAACTGGAGCCGGAACCTGGCGACATGGTGAAGAACCCAGATGTGGTCTTCGATAAAGCCGAGGAAATGGCTGAGAAGTATCGCGAACAGTTGCGGAAGCAAGCTGAAGCCAAAAAGGCTGAAAAAGAACAGCAAGAGGAAGATTATGTCATCGATGACAGCGATGATATCGCTGCAACTGATGATGCTGTTGCTGAAACCGAGGATGATGTTGCGGCCATCTAATCACTCTGTTCCTGATTCGACAGGGACTTAGGATCTGTACAACAAAAAGCTGCGGTAGAGAACCTACCGCAGCTTTTTGTTTGGCATCACGCCATGGTCACCATGCATGTTGCCCGTGGGCAACGGTACGGTTGAGCAGCAAATCCTCGGCAATGATTTGGCCGTCTTGATCAATCCAGGTGAGGGCTGCATTTTGGACCTGGCCGTTTTGCAAGGTGACTAAGGAAAAATTGCGCTGACAGGTGGTCGCTGTTTTAATCACTCGGGGGACAGCGGCGGCATTCAGATGGACTGTACCTTGGCCATCGATGGTGAGGCGATCGCGCAGGCGATCACGACGGTGACGCAGACTGTGGTGCATGTGGCCAAAGGTAACCAGGGGGACGGTTTTGCCAATCTGCTGGGCATGGGCAATTGCGATTGCCAAATCTGGATCGCCATGATCGCCACCGGGCGGATTCCAATCGCGGCCACAGATGGATTCGGGGCGATCGCCCAATCCCTTTGGCCCGCAATGGCCCATGAAAATCACCGTGTCGTGGGCCGCAGCCTCGACGGACTGAACCATGCGCGCTGTGGACTCGGTAAAGTCACTAATCCCAAACCATTTTTGATAAAAGTCTGTGTTTTTCCAGTCTGAGCCACCCCAGCTAAAAGGACGTCCCCCGACAACGGTCAGGCCCAGGCTGGGAAAATCAAGGTGACCATAGCCGACATGGGTGACCCCCAACAGGTCGAGCTGAGTGCGGACGCGATCTTCAATCGTGCGATCGTAGGGACAACGCTTGGCTCCCCAAGGGGTCGCAGTATACCAAGCATCGTGATTGCCCAAAATCACGGCCTTGGGGATATCTAGCGACGCAATCTGACGCACAATATCAACGGACTCATTGCCAAAATCCCCCACCAGCAGCACCAGATCGACGGCGAGGTGATGCAGCGCGATCGCATCTTGGTGATCCCATTGATCGTGGACATCACCAACAACCGCAATGCGGCAGGATTCGGGGCTCAACATAACTTAGAACGTCAAATAATGGTGGAGAGAAGGATGGATCAGCAGCCATGGACCGTAGCAACATCATGACAATGGAGCCATGACAGCAACAAGTCAATCCCTTTGCCCATGCTACCGGTAGCGCTGGCTAAGGTGCTGTTGTGCTCAACATCAGCGTGATTATAGGTGTCCTCCGTCAAATCGCCAGAGCAATAGGATCAATCTTTTTCCCCAGTCTGAACGCGTCTCCCCATGGCCAAAGCCGTGCCGATCGCGATGCCCACCGCATCCATTAATAGATCCCCTGGGTCCAAATTGCGATGGGGGGAAAAATATTGCACCATTTCCTCCGCCACCACAAACAGACTAAACAAGGTGACAAATACCGGTAACCGTCGCCCCACCAACCGAAAACGACGGTGGCGCATCAGCCGCTCCCCTAAATAGGCTGCGATGCCATAGATCACCACATGGCCGATTTTGTCGTAGTAGGGAATGCGCCCCAATTGCGGGGGCAGGGCATCGTTATAGGCCAGTACTAGCGTCCCACCGATAAAGGCGAAGTAGAGCCAGGTCAACGTATTTCTGGGGGTGAATCGATGAGACGATGAAGATTCGGGCATAACAAACCTTGAAATGGGTACGGTTGAGCTGAACGACAGGGGGCAATCCCACTGTTACCCAAGGCTTTGGGCATCGCCCAGGGTTACCCGTCTAAACCCCACTGTTCCCGACCATTCCCGACCGGGCCGGGACATAATCCACCACCCCATTCTTTTGGGTCGGCACCAGATCGGCCCCCCTACAGACCTTCACCCTCTACCATGACCCATCCCCTCTCCCGTCTATTGCGCTATAGCCGCGCCCATCGCCGTCAGGTGTGGTGGGCCAGTGCCTGCTCGGTCCTCAACAAAATCTTTGATCTGGCCCCGCCGATCTTGATTGGCCTAGCCTTGGATGTGGTAGTCGAGCAGCAAGATTCGATGATTGCAGGGTGGGGGTTTGAGACCGTGCAATCCCAGTTTGTGGTGCTGTCGCTTCTCACCTTTGTGGTCTGGAGTTTAGAGTCCGTTTTTCAATATGCCTACGCGGTGCTGTGGCGCAACCTGGCCCAGGTGATTCAGCAGGATCTGCGGGTGGATGCCTATACCCATATGCAGAATCTCGATCTGGTCTATTTTGAAGATCGCAGCACCGGGCGGCTGATGGCGATCCTCAACGATGACGTTAACCAGCTAGAGCGGTTTTTAGATCGCGGTGCCAGTGAAGTCCTACAGGTAATCACCACGGTGATCTTGATTGGGGGGGCTTTCTTTGTGCTGGCCCCAAGGGTGGCTTGGATGGCCATGCTGCCAATGCCCTTCATTATTTGGGGGGCGATCGCCTTTCAGAAGCTCCTAGCCCCCCGCTATGCCGAAGTGCGGGAGCGGGTGAGCGTGCTCAATAGTCGCCTATCCAATAACCTCAGCGGTATTCTCACCATCAAGAGCTTTACCGCCGAAATCTACGAAACTAAGCGGGTCCGCCAAGACAGTGAGCAGTATCGCCTGAGTAACCGCAAGGCGATCGCCCTCAGCGCCGCCTTTATTCCCCTGATTCGGATTTTGATTTTGATTGGCTTCACCGCCACCCTGCTCTATGGCGGGCTGTTGGCTGTTGCCGGAGATTTGGCCGTGGGCACCTACAGTGTGTTGGTGTTTTTGACCCAGCGATTGCTCTGGCCCCTGACCCGCCTAGGGGACACCCTCGACCAATATCAGCGGGCCATGGCCTCCACCCAGCGGGCCTTAGACCTGCTGGATACCCCCATTGCCCTACACCCCGGTCAGCACCGACTGCCCGCCAGCAATATCAAAGGGGATATTTATTTTGAGGATGTTACCTTTGCCTATCAAGACCGGACCCCGGTGGTCGAGCATCTCACCCTCAAGGTACCTGCCGGACAAACCATCGCCATTGTCGGCTCCACCGGCTCTGGTAAGAGCACCCTGGTGAAGTTGCTGCTGCGGTTCTATGAAGTGAATGGAGGGCGCATCACCCTGGATGGGCTGGACCTGCGGGAGTTGAACCCCGGCGATTTGCGTCAGGCGGTGGGACTGGTTAGCCAAGATGTGTTTTTGTTCCATGGCACCGTGGCGGAAAACATCGCCTATGGCACCTTTGGGGCCACCGTGAGCCAAATTGAGCAGGCGGCCCGCATTGCTGAGGCCCATGACTTTATCGCCAAGCTGCCCCAGGGCTACGACACCATTGTGGGGGAACGGGGGCAAAAGCTCTCGGGGGGGCAACGGCAGCGACTGGCGATCGCCCG
>CAYGVA010000292.1:0-4632 GCA_964353225.1 uncultured Leptolyngbya sp. | reverse complement strand
CGGTGTTGCTGCTCGATGACATTTACACCACGGGCGCAACGGTGCGATCGGCCGCCACCCGCCTTAGGCGTCAGGGTCGTTCGGTCTGTGGTGTGGTGGTTTGCGCGCGAGCGCGCTCAGGACGCAAAGGGATGATTGAAGCAGATGCCACGGGTTGACAGGGTCGTCAGTTGAGATGCTTTCTTTGCAAAGATTAATCAGTAAATTTACGCAATTATTCCCTTGGTACGTTGTAGGGTTTGGCTGATTGTCCGGTTAGTTATCAATACATAACCAAAGGATGACTATTAGAAAAGGGCTGTGAATAATTGAACTGGTTCCAGTATCAAATACAACGCAATTCACCTTAGATAACCACGTGTGATGGTTCAATTCCAAAAAGCCATTCTTTACGATCCCCTCGTGGCCTCGCCGGATACGCCCCTGGCCGACGCCATTGCGCAAATGAGTGCTGCCCGTGCCAGTTGTGTGGTCGAACAAGCTATCCCCGTCATTGAAAACATGCTCGGGGAGGCCCGGGGCAGTTGTATTTGTGTCGTAGAACATCACAAGGTCGTTGGCATCCTCACAGAGCGGGACGTCATTCGGCTGACGGTCACCGGGCAACTCTTCGCAGACAATACCCTCAAGGACGTCATGACCCCATCGGTTGTGACGCTACGGCACGATCTCCTGGTCAACCTGTTTGATGTCTTGTCTTTGTTTCGGCAGCACCAGATTAGGCACTTACCCCTAGTCGATCACCAGGACCATTTGGTCGGGATGATCACCCATGAAACGGTGCGCCGCTTACTGCAACCGGCAGATCTACTGCGATTACGGATCATTGAAGAGGTAATGCCCCGCCAGGTGATCAGGGCTGCCCCCACCGCCTCCATCGTTGAAGTTGCCCAGCTGATGGGGCAATGGCGGGTGAGCTGTGTCGTGATTGTCGAGCCGATTCCAACGCCGACGAATACGCTCCAGACTGCGCCCCTAAACCGTCCCCTGGGGTTGATCACTGAGCGGGATTTAGTCCAATTTCAGGTACTGGGACTCGATGTCCATCGCATCGAAGCCCAACAGGTGATGAGTTATCCGGTCTTTAGCCTGGGACCTCGGGCGTCCCTCTGGGATGCCCACCTCAAGATGCAAGCGCATCGGGTGCAGCGTCTCGTGGTGACGGGCGATCAGGGGGAGATGGTCGGCATCATTACCCAGACCACCCTTCTGCAGGCCGTTGATCCGTCGGAAGCCTATCGATTGGTGGAAGTCCTTAAGGAACGCATTTCTAACTTGGAAGCTGAGAAGCTCAAGTTGTTGAAGGTTCAAAACCAGCAACTGAGCCAAGAAATCGAGATGCGGACGATAGAACTCCGTCGGCAAGCTCAGATTGATCACCTATTAGCCAACATTGCCAGCCATATTCGTCAGAGCCTCAATCTACAATCCGTTTTAGACACGACGGTAACTGAGGTACAGCGGGTCCTGGGCTGCGATCGCATGTTGATTTACAAGTTTCAGCCGGCTGGGGCTGGGGTGGTCGCAGCCCAATCCGTCCAGGGGGATTGGCCCTGCCTGATGCACACCGACTGCCACGATCCCCATTTTGTCGAGCATTGGAGAGAGGCTTACCATCAAGGACGAATCCAGGTTACCCACGATGTCAACAGCAGTGACTTAGCCCCTTGTTATGCCAACCTACTCAAAGCCATGGGGGTTAAGGCCACATTAATTGTCCCGATTGTGCTGGGGGAAACGCTATGGGGCCTGCTTGCGGCCCAGGAGTGCACGATCCCTCGCCAGTGGGATGCAATGGAAATTGAACTCTTGCAGCAGCTCTCTGTACAAGTGGCGATCGCCATTCAGCAATCAGAGCTATATCAGGCCACCCAAACGGAACTGCTAGAGCGACAACGGGCAGAAGCCTCCCTCGCCGCTTCCGAGTTGCAAATTCGCTCCATCATCGAAAATGCTCCCAGTCAGATTCTTTTGATTACCTCGAGCGGAGAAATCCTATTCCATAACAACATCGATCCCGTTTTCTCCGAGCAGCAGGGGGCTATCACCCATATCGACGCCTATCTACCATCCTCGGCTCTGCCGATTTATCGCCAAGCCATGGCGTCAGTATTTCAACGGGGTGAGGGGGCAAGTTTTGAGGTCAGCCTCTCCCGCCGGGATGATCACATGGCCCATTACCAAACTCGAATAGCCCCCATTTGGAACGGTGAAACCGTGGACCGTGCCGTTGTGATCGCCACCGATGTCACGGAGCGCAAGCAAGCTGAGGAGGCCTTAATCCTCAGTGAACAGCGATTTTCATCCTTAACTGTCGTTGCGCCCGTAGGCATTTTTCGCACTGATACTGAAGGCAACTGTCTCTATGTCAACGAGCGCTGGTGCGAAATTGCGGGCATGACGCCCGAGGCCGCCCAGGGTAGCGGCTGGATCAAAGGATTACACCCTCAAGATCGCTCCTTTGTTATGGAGCAATGGGCTTATGCGGCTCAAAACCAACTGCCGTTTCGGTTAGAGTATCGCTTTCAGCGTCCCGACAAAAAAGCCGCTTGGGTTTTTGGGCAAGCAGTGATGGAGTCCAATGCGGCAGGCCATATAACGGGTTATGTGGGCTCGATTACAGATATTAGCGATCGCAAAAAAACAGAAGATATCATCCGTCAAATTGCCGAAGGCGTATCTAGCAAAACTGGCCGTGCTTTCTTTGAATCCCTAGTCACTTATATTGCCGATATTTTTTCGGGAGATATTGTTTTTATCGGGCACCTGACAGACTATCTGCCTATCCCCTCTATCACCACCCTGGCTTTTTTTATGGATGGTTCTATCCATGAAAATTTCACTTATTCCTTGGCTGGCACCCCTTGTCAGACAATCGTAGGGCACCGAGAATGTTTGTATTCAGACAAGGTTCAGGAAAAATTCCCAGAAGATAAATATCTCAAAAGAGTGGATGCGGAAAGCTATTTAGGCATTCCCTTGATGACATCCGATCAAAAGCCATTAGGATTGATCGCAATTGTCAGCAGAAAACCTCGCCCCCAAAGCTCATCCAATTCGGAAATACTACGAATATTTGCAGGGCGTGCCTCAGCCGAAATAGAGCGAAAAATGGCCTTAGATAAATTGAAAGAGGCAAATCAAAGCTTGGGAGAACGGGTTAAGGAAAGAACGTCAAAGCTAGCTGAAAGTGAAGCTAAGTTTAGATTGTTTGTTCAACATACTCCGGCAGCAGTCGCCATGTTTGATCGGGACATGAATTATGTTGCGGTCAGTCCTCGATGGCTGAAAGACTATGATCTAGAAAAACAAAAAATTATTGGCGAATCTTATTTCTCAGGAATGCCAAAAGCATCAACTAACTGGAAAGAGATGCATGATGCCTGTCTAAATGGCGAAGTGTTCACCTGTGATGAAGATATTCTTCAGCGAAAAGATGGGAGCATAGAGTGGCTGAAGTGGGAAATTCGACCCTGGTACGATGCCCAAAATGAAATTGGAGGTACCGTTGTATTTACGGAATTCATTACTGAGAATAAGCAGGCCGAAATCAAAATTCAAGAAGCACTTGAAAATGAACGGCAACTCAATAAGCTTAAATCCAACTTTATCTCGGTTGCTTCCCATGAATTCAGGACACCCTTAACCACCATTCTGGGCTCTGCTGAACTGTTGGAGAAAATCGGTCATAAATGGCCGGAAGAAAAAAGGAGAAAATACTTTAATCGCATTAAGTCAACGGTTCACCATATGACTCATCTGATTGATGACGTCCTCTTTTTGAGTAAATCAGACGCCGGTAAATTAGCCTTTGATCCCAAATTGATTGATTTGCTGGAATGCCTGCATGAAATCGTTGACGAAATTCGTTTGCAGGCATTAGATAAGCGTCGAATTAAGGTGTTTGCAAATTGTGAAAAATATCTAGGGAGTTTTGACGAAAAGTTGATTCGACAAATAACGGCAAACCTACTGTCGAATGCCATTAAGTATTCGCCCGAAAAGGCCGATGTTGAAATGCATATTGAGTGCCATGAGAGTACCGTTTTAATTCGATTTCGTGATTATGGGATTGGGATTCCAGCGTCAGACCAGAATCTACTCTTTGTCGGCTTTCACCGCGCTTCTAATGTCGGTACTATTCAAGGAACCGGGTTGGGTTTGGTGATTGTTAGGCGGGCTGTAGACGCCCATAAAGGTACCTTAGACCTTTGGAGCCATGAGGGCAAAGGGACTTGTTTTTCCGTGACTTTGCCACGCCATTCAACACCTTGCCTGCCGCAGGAATAAGTTTGATTGGGCCGCCATTGATATATCTGTTTAGAGCAATGAGAAAGAAGGTTTTAGTCCTTGAAGATGAAGAGTCAATCCGTGAAATTATTTCTGATTTTATTGAGGATTTCGGCTTTTCAGCTTTGCCCGCTACAGATGGCAGAATAGGGGTTCAGCTTGCCCAAGAGGCCATACCTGATCTTATTATTCATGATATTGCTCTGCCCTACCTAAACGATTGCCAGGTGTTAGAAACGCTGCGGAAAAATGCCAATACCCAAGGAATACCATTTGTTTTTGTGACGGCCAAAACAGAGCGCAGTGACTTACACCAGGGGATGACGCTTGGGGCCGATGACT
>CAYGVA010000291.1:0-4638 GCA_964353225.1 uncultured Leptolyngbya sp. | reverse complement strand
GCGTTACATAGGTCATCACCCCCTTCAATGGCGTTGATCGTATAGCGTTCTCTGAAAAACGGATCAGGCGGTTGTCGTCGCCATCATTTCAGATGCCGGTGCGCCGCGTTCTACGGTTTCCCACTCTGGGGTGATTGGCGCATAGGTGCAGTAGCAGACAACGATGCGTTCTTCGGTGTCAAAGCTCGAAAATTGGTGGACCTTGGCAATGATCCAGTCTCCATTCCGTGCAGATGTGGTGCCATCGTCGTCTTGTTTCGAGTCATAGACCCGATCACCTACCTTCGGCACCGCATCGGTGTACCAACTTTCCTGATGCAGGATATTGGTCAAGTCCTCGGACGGCATCAGCATCCTATCGAGCCAGCCATGGGCGTCTCCGGCTTCAGTCTTATAAAGAATCCAGGTTTTAGACATATCGTCATCCCTCTTCTTCTAGTTCAGGTAGTGGCCAGGGCTCGCCACCCAACTGCCGGATTTGCGCTTCCAGTTGGGCCACGTGCTCAAGCAACAGGTCAGGCTGTGCATAGGCTTCACCCAGACGTTCTAAATCTCGTTCCGTTTGCTGCATCCTTTCGGCCAAGAGGTCTTGGCGCTCGTATTCGGTTCGGGCAACGCCAAAGGCGTCATCAAATCGACGCTCTAACGATTCTTCGAGCAGAGCACTCACTAGGGATATAGCTTTCTTGTTGCCTCTTGATGCCTGCCATAGCCAATACTGAGCCACGACATTCAGCGGAATTGCTCGAATCCGAGTTTGCCCAGTACTCTGCTCGGTCGAGTCAACTTCCACTTCAGAAACCGAAAGCGTGGAAGCCTCTCCTATCAAGCGTTTGGCGGCTTTTGATCGCAAAAACTCGAAAGCGTTTCTAGGCTGCAAGCCAACCGAGTCAGCCGCACTACTCAGACTCATTCGATACGCTCCGTCTGGCATTTGAAACCCCTCGACGTCCATTGCGCCAATGCGTACAGGCTTTCGCTTCGCTTTATCCATCATCGCGATCGCTCAGAAATGGCTCAGTAGGCTAGCGCTGCGAGATTGCCTACTCTGACTCCAGTGCTTCAGATAAAGCTCGCCCCAACTGGTAGAGAGCCTTGTCTCGGACATGGTCGGCTGCGCTACGGGCTGCTTCAGCAAGGATTGTGCTGGTGTTGGGGGTGAGCTTAGGAGCTGAAATCAAATAGTTCAGGGATTTGATGTAGTTGTCAGTTAGGTGCAAGGCGGCTAATAGCTTCACATGGGCACCGTCATCTGTCTTGAAGCTGTTTAGGGCTTCGATCTGAGTTGCTGTTTCAGGCTCTCCCAAGGCATTGAGGATTGCATCTACAGCGGCTTGCACTGATTCTGCATCCCAGGTTTTAGGGGCGGTAGCTACAGTCATGATTTGTTTGCCTCGCTAAATAAACACTTTTCGTCTAAGTCGATCTGGGGAGCATAGTTGCTCTCCCAGTAGGTAAGGAAGTGCAGTTTGATGATTCTAGAAATTACCTGCAGCATGGGCTGCTGATCTATGAGCTGAGCTGCCTTGAGAAAAACGAGATTGAAGTTTGAAAGGGTGATTTTGCCGTATTTGACCTGGTTTTCTTTGCCCGTAGGAATCAAAGGGATCGGGTCCAAGGGGGATGCCCCAAAGTTTGGCCGCGTTCCCTGATAGGGTTTTACGTCGGCTTCGGAACCGTCCCTAAGAGCGCGATAGTAATCGCGCTCACTCATTCCCCTCGCTTCAAAGTCTTTTCGGATCGCCTCAACGTAGAAAGAACGATTTTTAGCCAGAAAGCCATGAATCAAATGCTGCGCTAACGCCTTATAAGTCCATCCAATGTGCTCACAAGCCAACTCATATTGCTTTCGAGTCGCTTCCTCCATGTAGAGATAGCCCACTCGAATTTCTGTAGCCATTGCATCCCCCGCGCGGTGAATGCTCAAATTTTGCCACTTTATGAGGGTTCTAGCCACATTGTTGGTTTATTCAATCAATATATTGTTCTATTTATACAACATATGCTAGTAATAAACCAGTGTCGACAAGGTTTTGAACAACCATGGATATCAGTCTGAACAACACTTTGTATAGCGTCAGCGAAATTCACCGGTTAACAGGAAGCTCTAGAACCGTTATATATCAATGGATTGACGCTTTTGGACAAAAAGAATTCAATACTGCCTGTATTGACCAAGGCAAGGCGAAAAAATACCCTGCAACCCTTTGGAAACAGGCGCTTGAACACTCCGGACACGTAGTGAACATTGCAGGGATTACCCCTATCCATGCAGATCCTTTTGATGGGTTTGGGGCCGGTGGAGCCTTGGTGCCGATTGACTACCAGGCCACAGATCGCAGCGCTGCCGTGGCGACTTTGACCGGACAGATCTCGAACCTATGTGAGGTCAGCGCTACCAATACTCAAAACTTCACCCATCAACTCTTGGTGAATGGGCAAAACCTAGGGGACCAACTTGGTGCCGCTTTGGGTGCTCAGATTATTCAAAGTGCTGAGCACCGTAAGAATGCCATGGTGGGTGAATATCTACGGTCCCAGGGGGTGAGCACTGCCCCAAAGCCCAGTGCCGCCTGATTTGGGTGTGTGTGGTCGCTATTCTGATTTTGTTGATTTGAGACACCGCCATGACTGATGAACTCGCCGTGATGTTGCGCCAAATCATGGCCTTAGAGGCAGCAAACCCAGAGGAGACCAAGCTTCTGAATGCAGCCTATGACGGCATCGCTGCCGCACTGGCCGCACTTTCAGCGTATGAGGAGAGCCATCAAGAAGACTGAATTAAAAACCCCTGGAACAGTTTGGACGCCGATCCAGGGGCCTTTGTCCCAAGCGATGAGACACCTAAATTATGGATGATTGCCGAGACGCCACCGTCTCTATCTATCAAACTGCCGATGGGCGCTTCATCGAACTGTTTTCGGTGGGTGCCCAAACCTTTGAAAACGAAATACCCAGCCCAGCCCAAGCCAGCCAAACCACTGCGGCCAAGGTGATGTGGGACCAAGGCTTGTGTACCATCCCGGTGCAATCTGAGCCCGTGGCCACGGTGACCACGGTGGCCACCACCGCACCCATTGCGGCCACCGCTAGCCAAGCCGTAGAGAGTCCCAGCGCCGGGGGGCTGCTGATTGTTGCCAGTGCCTTTCTGGGCCTGGTCGGCATTGTCGGCATCGGCGTGGGGATTAGCTACGCCGTCAAACCCGATCCAACCCTGCGGCTCCCCCTGCCCAAGCCCACATTCTTGCTGCCACCGCCGCCAGAAGTGGGGGTCGATTACACCACAGCAAACCCCTGGGCAGACTCACCAGCGCCTGACCCCGCTACCGGTAGTCGCCCTGACGCTACCAGCATTCCACCGGTTGAGCCTACCGATTTTGCCACCGGTAGCGAATCGGTAGATGGGTCTGAGCAAAGCTTTTGGGATGAATGGTTACCCGCCCCCAAGCAGGGCTATTTCCTCAGTGATGAATCGCTGATTGGGGCCAATACCCAAGCCAAGCGAATCGTTAGAGATGCCATGAAATGTGCCATCTCGAAAAACAAGCTGTGCGATCGCATCTTCAAAATTTCCAAGGCCAGTCGCCAAGGTGAGCTGCTGAATCAATTGATTGCCCAAGTCGAACAGGAGCACCAAAACCATGAGTAAGAGCAAAGAGCCGCAATATTCCAGTCAGCGCATGATCGGGGCCAATGCATCCATGTCCGCCATGAGCCCTTGGCTTTATTGGGTGCGGGTGGCCAGTGGTCGTAGCTTTGCCATCTTCCTATCCGTAGCCGATGGGGTGATCTCATTCCAGGGCATCAAGGCCGGGGGCTCTGGTTGGTTCGCTGCCCTATGTGGAGCCATCTTTATCGCCGTCATCCAGCTCAGCATGTGGGCAGCGCTAAGCAGTGGCCAGCCGGTGGGAGAGCGCTACAAGCAAAGGTTCTTTGAGGATGTGGGGGCGATCGGCATCATGAAACGCTGCTTTGGGGTGTTGCTGTTGGTGCTGATTGCCGGGTTCTATCTTTGGGATATCGGCTCAAACTACAGTGCCTTTACCCAGGGGCGCTGGGTGCCGGTGGCCGATGGGGAGGCTATCACCCTCGGGGTCGTGGTGAGGATTGGGGGCTATATTCTGCTGGCGATCGCTTTCAGCCTGGGAGATGAAATGCTTCATGTGATTAGTGATGAAAACGCGCTAGGTCAGAAGATCAACGCTGTGCGCTTCCACGGCCAGCATTACGATGCTGAGCTGTTGGGCAACTACCAGCGCCACTACATGAAGCAGGCAAAGCCGGTGGCTGATTCTATGGGTGCCGACCATGGGGGCCGGTGGCGACCACGGGATATCGGGTAAGGCACAATAGAACCAAATTTCACATCTGCCCCTGGCTGTATTGGTTGGGGGTGTTTTTATGGCCAACCCTCAACTTTCCAGATAGGGAATGGTTTGATCGAAGACAATCAAAATCCCCTGGATTTGAAGGAGAGCAATGCTCCTTCAAATCCAGGGGTATTCCGAACGTATCGGGCTAAGAGAGTGAAACGCGAAGCGAAACTAGCCCGATGCGTAAGCTTTCAGACCTAGCTGACCGCGACAGAAGTCAGAATCAGACCTACAACCAGACCAACCGCTGCAATCCCTTGGTAAA
>CAYGVA010000290.1:0-4693 GCA_964353225.1 uncultured Leptolyngbya sp. | reverse complement strand
ACGTCATCTTTAGGGCTATGCCGAAGTCATCTCTGCCATTTTGCAATCCGACAATACCTGTCTAGGGAAATGGCTGTCTTACCTGGGCCACCGTCTGGGCCAAGCGTGAGCCCACATGGAACGTCTCAGCAACTGGGTACACAATCAGCACATCAGCCCTGGCCCAAGCGCTGGGCGGTCAGCCCAAACACATCTGCAATACCCTCAAGGATGATGTCTTTCGTAAGGGCCGCAAACGGGGGGAATATTACATCCTCAATCCCCATGCGTGGCGACCGACTTACCGCTGGCATCTACAGCGCTGCATTAAGCGGTTGGATGATTTGGAGGGGGGCGATGGCCCCAAAGGGCCGGTCTAGCCCCCTTGGGGCGGCTCACCAACGGCAATCGGGTGGGGTGAGGCTGATCACCTTAGGGACTCTCTATCTCAATTCCCAATATGTCGCAATCACGGTTGGGATCGAGATCCATACCGGCTGGGAGGGCGGTGTTACACAGTAAGGCCTCTTCCAGATTGACGAAACTTAGATTGGCCCATTTCAGCTTGGCAAAACTGAGGTTGGCCCCTTCCAGATTGGCGTGTTCTAGGTCGGCCCCTGCCAGATTGGCGGACCATAGGTAGGCTCCTTCTAGATTGGCAGGCTTTAAGTAGGCTCCTTCCAGATTGACTACCCATAGGTAGGCCCCTTCCAGATCGACTTCCGGTAGATAGGCCCTTTCCAAATTGGTGCCCTTTAAGTCAGCCCCTTTCAGATTGGCAAAACTTAGGGAGGCCTCTTTTAAATTGGCGTGTTCTAGGTCGGCCCCTTTCAGATTCGTGGAACTTAGAGAGCCCCTTTCTAGGTTGGCACCTTTCAAGTCAGCCCCTTCCAGATTGGCAAAAGTTAGGGAGGCCTCTTTTAAATTGGCGTCCCTTAGGTCAGCTTTTAATAGGTTGGCATGTTTTAAGTCAGCCCCTTCCAAATTCGCGTCCCTCAGGTCGGCTCTTAATAGGTTGATTTCCCTCAGATAAACGCCAGTTCCATCATCGGTAGCCAGGTTGATGCCCGCTAAGCTCTCAGCAGGCCAGGTGCAAAGGGAGAGTGGGGCACAAAACCAGGGGAAGCGCCGCCGCCAGTTTGCGCCAGGAGAGGCGTTGAGAAATTCCAGCGCTTGAATGCGGCCCCCGCTGCCTGACTGACCATAGGCTGAGGTTAGGGTTTGCCATGCATTCAACACCTCAGCCTCTCGCCGCTGCTTCTCACTGCCGACATAGGACGCCACGGCAATCAAGATGCCGATATTGCCCACCAACCCCAGCAGACTAATCAGCGCCTGGTTATTCGCCCATCTCTCTAAGGGCTCCCAGACGCGTTTCTCTAGCGCAATGAGTCGCGTGTGACTGGCAAAGAAAAACCGCTTATAGGGCTTGGCAAAAATCTCCCCCGCCGTTTGCCAGTCACTGTCTGAATTGCCAGAGCGGTTCAGAAGCTGGCGGTTTTGGTAGAGCTGGTAGGCGATCTTCTCTTTTTTCTGGGCTTTGGTGAGTCGTTCCTTTGCCAATGCTGATACCCCCAACGCTGTCTGGGCTTTATCTCGTCAGTGTAGGGCCAGATGGAATAAATAATTCAACCTAAGATCAATTTAGTTCGTCACTGCTTATCCCATAGACATCTTCAACTCTCATTCGATTTAGATTAGATTCACTTGCCAGCATCAAAAGTGCTTTTTTGGTATTTTTAAAAATCAAATTATATTTCTCGTGTTCAGGATCATTTCGAGGATTTAGCGTTCCAAAAATCATCAATCCATTTTTTATCTTATTAAACAAAAACTCATCTTCACTTCCATTCTTGCTATGTTCTTTTATCCATTCGTGAATCTGTTCAGGTGACAAGGAAATCAAAAAGTCTATATCTTGTTCGCTCCAACCTCTTTTACTTGCAAGGGAACTCGACACAATATCAAGGTTTAAGCTACTCGATCCTCGATCCCGGAACTCTTTCATTTTTGAAATCAAAAATTCATTCTTAACCCAAGCTCCTCCAACAAAATCTTCCTGCGCTTCAGCCAAAATTACATTTGGCCTAACACTTACATAATCTTCAACGTAAGTAGATGTGTCTTCTTTTAAACAATCTAGAAGGTTTATCAAAAAATTAAAGTCATTAAAATACAATCTTTCCAGACCAATTCCTAAAATCTGACGAGCTGCTGCTATGATTTGGGCTTCATTATCACTGAGGCGACGACTATACATGTCATGGACCTCACGAACTCGCGCTGAATACTGATGTGTTTTTTCGAGTTTATTTGCCTTCTCAAGTACAGATTTAAAGCGTACTTCATCTGGCAAAAAGCCATACTGAATCAAATCAACTAAGTCCTCATCATATGCTGCACCTCTAATAGGCAAACCCGTCATAGTATCGTTGAGCCATTTTTCCTCATTTTCTGGCCTTTTAGAGTTTTTATCACTTCGCATATTGGCAAGCATATATACATAATTCTGAAGACTCTGCCTTATAAATGAAAGCGGTAAGTCTTGACTAGAATCTAAATATGCCCAACAAAAAAATGCTAGGTGAGCAGCTATATCTGATTGAAGGGACGGCTCGCAATTTTTTATAAGTTCATCAATATGTTGTATAGCCGATCTAAGTCGCTTTAAAATTCTAATATTGGAAGATTTGAAATGGTTCATTATCCCCAATACTTCCCGAAAAAAAACCTCTTTCCCCGAAAAAACCTTTCTCAAATTCTCTTCTGGCGTTGGAGTGTATTCAACTTCTATGTCGGCAACTTTTTCTCTGTATTTTTTGAAATTTTTATCGCTTTCTCCTTCTAATTTTTCTTCATTAAGTATGACAATTATCTTGCATTTTCTTTCCAGATTCAATTCATCAATAAGACCCATGACTTGCGTCATCGTCATGTTGTCTTCTTTTCTTTCTAAGTCATCAATACATATAAGGTAGTTGAGTATAAGACTGCTTGTATATTGACTGTTCAACTCTTCGAATAATTCACTGTCTACAATACCATTCTCACTTCTAGACATGATTCTAAGCGCAAGCCTGAAAGGGCCTCCCAGCCATCTAAACTTGTTTCCAAAAAGCAGTTTTTCAATTTGATTTTGATTTCTCAGTAAACCTTCGATAGCTTTTTTGTATTCATTTTTTGATTTAGTTATTTTAGCTGAATTTTGGATTTTATGTTTCAGCGATCTAATGCTTTCAACTCCAAAGAGCGAAACATATGAGTATGCTATGTTATTGACTTCTTGCTTATCTATTTTTTCTAATATATATTTTTTCCAAAAATAAGTTTTTCCAATCCCCCATTCTCCTCTTAAGAAAAGAACATTATTTGCTTCATTTTTCAGAAAGGAATCCAAAGTTTTTTCTAAGTTTGAGGTGTTACTCATGTTGAATATTCAGGACGTTTATGCAGGAGGCTAATCTGATTTTGGATTTTGGTCCTTGATGACAAGGCTTTCGTGGGGCTGGGAAAAACTTGACGAGAGTGCTCTACTTGTCAAGTTTTAATCCAAGTGAGCCTACATCATGGTAAGCACAAAGGGCAGGGCAGGTGATCAACAAGAAGACGATCTAGGTTTATAAAAAGGTGGTCGAGGGCGATCTGGCCGGTTCACCAAAAGCTGATAAATCGCCTCAATCTGCTGCCCCGTAATCCATCGCTGCTAGGTGCGCGTATGCACCTCCACACTGTGCACCAGCAGTCAGGTTTTCGTTGGCATAGAACCTAAAGCATCCCAGGCATCCTCGCTGTGGTGAGAGGCAATCAGGGCATCAATTTCGGCCTGGTGAGTACGGTAATAGACCCGAGCCGCTAACAGATCGAAGGGCGTTAAGCCAGGAAAGTTTTTGACCAATCCCTCATCATTCATGCCCTGCTGCCCTAGAGACACCAGCGTCCACACCGCAATACGCGTATTGCGAATACAGGCATGGCCTCCAACAACTCCCGGCGTTTTCTTCACCATCTGACCCAGCAAAGCAGCCTGAAAAGCCTGGAAATCTTCCAGGGATAGGGCCGATACGGCTTCCGCCAACGAATTGGCCAGTTGGGTGTTTCATAAGTAGTGGAAGAGAAGGCTTATAGGCAACCAGCGCAGCACAGGCAGCTCTCTAAAAATAGATCCAGGGCAATTGTGACACCAGTGGTGTCGCCATTTCATCTGTAGCGCTATTGCTACCGCCCTCACGACACCGCTGGCAGCATCGATCGGGTTTACTCAGCAAATAGCTCCGCCAACACCGCTAAAACCTGCTTCTGCTCATCCGCCCCAATCTGCCCCAACCGCTTCACCAGCCGCACCTTATCCACCGTTCGCAGCTGATCTAACACAATTTGCCCCGCCTTCCCCTCAAGGCGACAAGCCACCCGCGTCGGATACCCCCTGCCCTTTGTCGTCATCGGAGCCACAATCACCGTCGCGATCGCCCCATTCATCTCATCCGGCGACAGAATTACACAGGGTCGGGTCTTCTTGATTTCACGACCCACCGTCGGGTCTAGATTAATGAGAAACACATCAAAGCGCCGCACTACCAGTCCCATTCCAGGCCATCCCACTCGGAGGGTGTTACCTCATCCAGCAAGCGATCGTCCCCCTGCGCTGCCATCGTGGCAAACGCCTCCGCCCAGCCCTGGCGCAGTTGAGGGGCCGCCCGCAGCACCAGATCGCCAT
>CAYGVA010000289.1:0-4740 GCA_964353225.1 uncultured Leptolyngbya sp. | reverse complement strand
GGGCTGTCAAGATTGCTGTCAACAGTCGGCGGACCTTGCGCTGACCCTAGGGCATCGGAGTCCGGCGCGGCTTGTGGCGCATTACTGGCTTGTGGCGCACGCTGATCTGGGGCCTGCCTGGATGCGGTCTTGGGGGCCTGGGGCTGAGCTGCACTGGGCTTGCTAGATTCTGGGGAGGAGGGTTTTTCGGTGGCAGTAGGGGGCGCAACCAACCCTGGCTGTTGCGGAAAATCTGCCTGGGTCTGGGGGGCAGCGGGCCTAGGCAGATAAGCCTGGTCCCATTTGAATAGGGGGGGCGTGACCAAAAAACAATAGCCCAACACCAACGCCGACCCTGCTAACCAGCGGAGTCCTAAGGGGTGGGTGGGAATGGGCGATCGCGCAGTCATTTCAATACAGTACTCTGCCTTATCTGATGATCGCCATTGTCAACGATAAACTTACGTAAGAATTGCGCCTCCCATTAGTTTTTCGTAACGGTGCTGCAATGCTTGCCGTAGCACTGGATGCTTTTCTAGCGCTGGATCCGTGGCCAAGAGGGCTTCTGCCGCTTCGCGGGCCTGACTCAGCACGGTTTGGTCAGCCACGAGGCTAGCCAAGGCAAAGTCGGGCAACCCCGATTGTCGCGTTCCGAGAACCTGCCCTGGCCCCCGGAACCGCAGATCCATCTCAGCAATGAAGAAACCATCTTGGGACTCTTCTAAAACCTTCAGCCGTTGTAGGGCCACATCATTGCGGGTGGCACTCATCAGTAAGCAATAGGATTGGTCAGCCCCCCGTCCGACCCGGCCCCGCAGTTGATGGAGTTGCGAAAGGCCAAACCGTTCGGCATGTTCAATCAGCATGACAGAGGCATTGGGGACATCGACCCCCACTTCAACTACGGTGGTGGAGACCAAGATCTGGGTTTGGCGATCGCGAAACTGCTGAATCGCCTGGTCCTTATCCGCAGAACTCAGGCGACCGTGGAGCAATCCCACTGTAAATTCTGGAAAGATGACCGCTTGGAGCCGTTGGTGCTCATCAATAGCTGATTTTAGATCCAGCTTTTCAGACTCCTCCACGAGGGGCAGCACGATGTAGACTTGTCGGCCCTGGGCAATTTCCCGACGAATCAGGTCATAGGCATGGGTGCGATCGCGGCCCCCGAGCAACGTGGTTTGAATCGCCTTGCGCCCCGGTGGCAATTCATCAATTTGACTCACATCCAGATCCCCATGGAGGGTCAGGGCTAAGGTGCGGGGAATCGGTGTCGCCGTCAGGCTGAGCACATGGGGATTTTTCCCTTTGCGCTGTAAACGCGCCCGTTGCTTGACCCCAAACCGGTGCTGCTCATCAATCACCACTAAGCCCAGGGCCTGAAACTGGACGGGGTCCTCGATCAGGGCATGGGTACCCACCAGCAGCGGGAGTTCACCCGTGGCTAATTCCCCCAGCAGGCGTTTGCGTTTGGCGGTTCTGGTGGAACCCGTCAGGAGTTCTACCGGCAGGCTGAGCTGATTAAACCAAGTCACCAAGGTCCGGTAATGCTGCTCTGCCAAGACTTCGGTGGGAGCCATCAGGGCAGCTTGATACCCCGCTTGAACGGCAGCCAAGATACTCACCACGGCCACGACCGTTTTGCCAGACCCCACATCCCCTTGTACGAGGCGATTCATGGGGGTGGTGGCTTGTAAGTCCTGATGAATCTCTTGGACGACGCGGCTTTGAGCCCCGGTCAGTTGAAAGGGTAGCAGATCGTAGAACTGATCGATCAGCGCCCCCGTGGGGGGTAACACCACGGTCGTAGCCTGTTGTCGCTGCTGCTGACGGCGGCGCAGCAAACCCAGTTGCAAGTAGAAAAACTCATCAAAAATCAGCCGCTTGCGGGCTTGGGCCAGAGTCTCTTCGTCAGCCGGGAAGTGGATGTGGGCGATCGCCACCGGCAGCGCCACCAGATCATGGCGTTGTTTTAGCTCCCTGGGGAGGGGATCTGCCATGGCGACCGCCGCTGGTAAAGCGGCGGTCACTGCCTTGCGAATCAAATAGGCTCCCACCCCTTCGGTCAGGGGATACACCGGCACAATGCGCCCCAAGGGGAGCGACGCGGAATCATTGCCCGAATCGTCTAGAACTTCTAAGTCCGGGCTATCGAGGGTAATGCCATATTGGTTTTTCTTTACCAGCCCCGAGGCGGCAACAATGGCCCCCGTCGGATACTGACGCTTCTGGCGCTGTTGCCAAGCTGCATTGCGAAAACGCTTGCCGGGCCAAAACTTGGTTAAGCGCAATGTGCCACTGGCATCCCGCAGTACCAGCTCCTGAATCGTGAGATTTGCATTTTTGGGGCTGCCAAAACAATTCGAGCGCTGCACCGTCCCCACCAGGGTCACCGTATCTCCCGGCGTAAGGTGCTTAATCGAAATCGGTTGGCTGTAGTTGATGTAATCGCGAGGGTAGTAGTGCAGCAGATCATGGACGGTCAATAACCCCAACTTGCCTAAGCGATCGGCATTCTTGGGACCCACCCCTTTCAGATAGGTAACCGCTTGCCCCAGATCTAAGGTCGATGATTGATGGAGGCGATGGGCGGTAGCAGATGGCGACGGCGTTGTGCCTTTGGCCTGACGCCGCTGCCCGGTCGAAGCAGGGGCAGCACCCGTTGTGGGAGCAGGGGCGGGTGGTTTGGTGGATGGTTTGGCGGCGCTTTCCAACTGCCGTCGGGTTGCATGGAGGAGGCGTCGCGTTTCTGCCACTAGGTGCTGCCGCGCCCCAAACGTGAGGGCAGAATAATCGCCATACTGGGTTGCCAGCGATCGCCAGCGCTGTTGCTCTGGCGCTGGAAGCCTTGCCGGAGGGAAGCTGAGACCAGTCTGCAAAAATTCGCTAAACCGCTGGTGGTTACCCTCTAGGTCGTTAAAACCCTGATTGGCCTCTAGGGCGAGGGCCTTCTGCAAACGAGGCCAATCAGGAGTGATCTCTTTACCCGTAGCGCCCATATCCCTAATGTTTTACGAAATCCTATGACGGATCACTGGGTTGTTCTTCAAACCAAGTGGTGCGCCAGGCGGCCTCCGCCTCTGCCTGGGCCTTTTCTTGCTGTAGTTTTTGGTAGTGACGGCTTAACTTTTTGAGTTGTCCTAAAATCTCCTGAATCTTACTGCGCCAGAGCGCGGTGCGGGTATCAGTAAACTCAATGTCGGCCAAGCGCAAATTCATGGCCACAAGGTGGGTCATGGTGCGCTCTGATTCTTCTAGCTCAGTCTCTAGGGGATCATCCTCTAGGGCATCCTCGTCCCCAGCGTCGTCTGGGCGATCGCGACCAATTTCAACAATAACGTTGAGTAAATTCGGAATGTTGGGGGCTTGCTCATCTGCCTCTGCCTCCGTAGCGGCGGTAAGTACCGCTTCCGGTAAGTCCGGCAAGATCCCGGCCTTTTTCAAGGCGTGATTGGTCATGTTCGACAGGCTGTGTAGAATCGAGCGAATTTGCCGTTCTAACAGCACATGGCGCTTCGCCAACTGTAGGGGAGACGGAGCCGCCGCGGACGGATTTGTTTCTGCTGATGACACCCCAGGTTCGCCCACGGTGATTGAGTCAGATTGTGGCAAAGTTGTGGGTTCAGGGGTCTCCCCATCTCCTTGGGCTTCAGCCCCTATTGGCATTGGCACCAAAGCATCGCTATCAAACGATTTTGAGACGGAAGACGATAACTCTAAAAGGCTTGGGGGTATTGCTTCCTTGGCGGGCTCTTCAGAGTGATCGTCTATAGAAGGGGCATCTAGCGCTAGGGAAAACAAATCCACCGGCCCTGCTGCTGTGTCCGCTGCTGTTGCCTCAGGCTCAGCATTGTCCTGTACTTGATTACGCTGGGTCGCAAAAAAGCCCCCCAACTGTGTTTGTGTTTGCAGCAGTAGATTGAGGGTTGCGGTCACGTTATCCAGGCGATTTAGGGCCTCAATATGGGTTTTGCCCTGGTGACCTAACTGGCGAATACCTTGTTGCAGCTTTTCTCGCTGTCCCATTGACAGTTTGAGAAAAGCCTCAGGATAGGTTTGGGTACAGAGGTGATAAGTTGCCAAGATCAACTGATGCCGAACTGCCTCCCCTAACACTTTTAGGTATTGCCGATATAGATCGGCTAGCTTGGATTCAATTAAGACCGTTGCATTATTTAAACGGTCTTGATCTCGATAGATTTGGTCTAGGCTTCTAGCCATGAAAGCAGTCGCATCAGAGCACGGGCAGGTTTACAGGGATTGTTCATGCTATCACTCTGGATGGCACTACCTGGCCCTTCAGCCTAGCGTACTCAGCCCCCATCTCCCAGATGCCCGCCTAAATTGTGGCATCATCCTGCTGCAAAAATTTCCCATGCAAAATCAAGGCCGATGCCCATGGAGCACCGGCCTTGAAAATTGTCATCGTGAGTGATTAAGTCGGGCTTTACTTAAGACCCGCTTGGGCTGCAACCTCGTCAGCAAAATTGACTTCTTCTTTCTCGATGCCTTCACCTAGAACGAAGCGCTGAAACCGTCGGACCTGGATGTTTTCACCCAATTGCGATACGACACGCTTAACCAACTCTTCGACCGTAATATTTTGGTCTTTGATAAAGGGTTGATCTAAGAGAGAAAGCTCTTTGCGGCGTTTGTCAATGCGCCCTTGCACGATCTTTTCACGGATCTGCTCAGGCTTATTAGCCAAGTCTTCGCGGCCCATTTCGATCTCTTTTTCCTTGGCGAGCATATCGCTAGGAA
>CAYGVA010000288.1:0-4750 GCA_964353225.1 uncultured Leptolyngbya sp. | reverse complement strand
GCTGATACCGCTTGACGATAGAAAAACCATTCGAGAAGCCTTCCCTTCCATCATCAGCTGGTAGCGGCGGCAAGATCTTGATAGCTGTATACGTTTGGGGGCAGGTATCTTAACTTCAAGAGAACAAGCGGAGAGGTTTCCCTATGGACGGACGGACAATATTTCTTGTGGCGGCCCTAGCCGGTGGGGCGGTTTTGCCAGTTCAGGTGGCTATCAATACCTTACTGCGCCGCTATGTGGGTGAGCCCATGCAGGTAACGTTTATTTCGTATCTGGCCGGGGCATTGGCCTCACTAGTGATCTGTGTCTTGGCCCGATATCCCCTGCCGGCGGTGGCAGCACTGGGCCAGACCTCTTGGTGGATGTGGGTGGGGGGCTGTTTGGGGACGTTCTATGTGTGGTCGACAATTTTTGCGACCCCAAAGATTGGGGCGGCGTTTGCCCTCGCCCTGACGATCGCGGGTCAAATGATTGCCGCTCTGCTACTGGATCACTATGGTGCGATCGGGCTGACAAAACATACGGCCAGCCCCACCCGCATTGCTGGGGTGGTGTTGGTGGTGCTCGGGGTGTCTTTGGTGGGCTATACTCGCCGCTAAAGATGCAGGTGTGCCTAGGGTAAGCGTCTCCACGGACTGCACTGAGAGGCTGTTTGAAAAGCCCTCCACCCTTGATTTGACGACAGAGATTACCCAGAACAGGCAACGGTAGCATCAAGGTTCCAGCCGATGTACTGAACGGCTCCAGTCGGATCGAATACCGGAATACCCTCTTTTTAAACAGCCTCTGAAGCCGATTTATTAATTGCCGTTTGCCCCTTTCAAAAGTTCTCTGGAAACCTGTTGCCCTGCTTTGAAGTCGTAGGATAACGAAAGACCCTGACATCGAAGGTTAAAACATCCCCGTAGACCGGATTGAGGGATGAATGGGCGGTATTTAATGGTTAACAGGCGAAAGTGCGGTCATAGATCATGATGCGGAAATATTGGTGGCAAATCGTTAGTTCAGGAACAGTGGCATTGGCAACGGTGGCAGGACTATCCCCTGCGATTGCATCGGTTCCCGAAACAGTCCGTCCCGAAACCCAGCTCACCACGGCCCAGTCCAGTGATGAAAACACCAACATTCGGGTTTATGAGCAGGCTAGCCCGGCGGTGGTTGCTGTCGATACTGCCAGCGGCGGCGGCAGCGGCAGTATCGTGAGCGCCAATGGTTTGGTCTTGACCAACGCCCATGTGGTGGGCAACAACCGCGTTGTGACCGTGATTTTGGCGGATGGAAGAGAATTTGTCGGTGATGTGGTGGGCTACGGAGATAACCGCTTAGACCTCGCTGCCGTCCAGATTCGCAATGCCCCAAGTAATCTGCCGGTCATGCCAATTGCCTCGTCAGGCTCGGTGCGCATTGGCCAAGCCGCCTTTGCGATTGGTAGCCCCTTTGGCCTCCAAGGGACCTTCACGACCGGCATCGTGAGCCGCATCGATCTCGATCGCAACCTTATTCAAACTGACGCAGCCATCAACCCCGGTAATTCCGGTGGCCCCTTGCTCAATAGCAATGCCCAACTGATCGGGGTCAATACCTCCATCTTTACCACCGGCGAGCAGGGCGGAAACATCGGAATTGGCTTTGCCATCCCCACCGATGAAGTGTTGCCCTTTATTGCCTCGGTTCAAAATGGCAGCGCCTCTACAACCGCCAGTGCCTCTGGAGCCCGGAGTGATAACCCCCCCGAAAGCATTAATCTCAATGCCACGATCCGAGGGCAACTGGGGGAAAACAGCAACATTCTGCCCGACGGCAGTTTCTTTAATGGCTATGTCTTTGAGGGACAAGCGGGTCAGGAGGTGGCCATTGATATGGTCAGCCGTGATATTGATCCCTACGTGATCCTGATTAGTCTGGAGGACGAAGAGTTTTACATCGAGGATGACGATAGTGGGGGCGACCTCAATGCGCGCCTCATCACAACATTGCCCATTACAGGCCGCTACGTGATCCTGGCCAACTCCTATGCAGAGGGGGAGCAGGGTAATTACGAGCTGAGTTTGAACCAAGTTGGCGGCAGCAGTGCCAGTGCCAACCGCAACAGCCATAGCGGCGGCAGCGGTAATGACTTTATCCTGCGGCGGCAGGGCAGTTTGGGCTCAGGAGATAGCCTCGCACCGGATAACACCTATTACGATGAGTACAGCTTTCAGGGACGGGCGGGCCAACGGGTCACCATTACCCTAGAGAGCAATGAGTTTGACACCTACCTCGCCCTCGGTGATGACAACGGCAATCTGATTGATAGTAACGACGACTATCAATCGGGTGGCACCAACTCTCAGATCGTCACCACTCTGCCCCAAGACGGCAATTACACCATTATCGTCAATGGTTACTCCCCGGCAGATCAGGGCCGCTATGCCCTAACGGTGCGCTAATCGGTGCGCTAGCCAGGGGCTAAAACCCCAGCCAAGTGAAAAAATCTTGGCGGGTCAACAGCTCTAATAGCAGCAACGCCACAAAACCCACCATGGCAAAGCGCCCGTTGAGTTTCTCGGCGTAGACGTTCCAGCCGAAGGCGGGGTCCTGTGGCGTTGCTAGTAAAGGGCTATCTGGGGAGGGGACATTTGTCGCCTCGTCATCGGAGGGGGGGGTCGACGGATCGCTAACCATAGGACAAGGCCGCTGTTTCAGAAATGCTCTGACTGAGCCTATCACACTCACTTTTGTTCGGCCCCTGGCGGATCAGGCCAGCCGGATTGCGCTGCAACGGGTCCACGCTGGCCACATTTACACTCAAAAGACCATCAAGCTAGCGCGATAGAGCACTCTGATTACATTACCCTGGAGGGTGGTAACGCACCTTGAAATGTGATGGATTCCCTGGGTAGCCCTTTAGCAACGGAGTCAACGCTCGACGAGCCCACTGTTTACCATGATGGTTGGTTTGCCAGGGCGTTTATTTGGTTGTTTAGTCGCAAGATGGCCAATGCGATCGGAGCCCAACGGCAATCCAAGGGTTACCAGGGGTTTGTCGAGCTGTCTGAGCAGATTATGCGAGGACGTAATGCTGAGGAGCAACAAGCCTCCGTTGCGATCGTGCTGAAGTCCTTAGTGCCAGCCCCGGTTCTATGGTTAATTCGCAATCTGTTTTCACCCACCCAGTTGGTGTGTGAACTCAATGCCTGGTTCGCCACCCTGCTGTTTGAATGGCTCGTGGGTCCCTGTGAGGTCACGACCGTGGAGGTGCCTACCCGTGACGGTAACGTTAGGCTCCAAAAAAGTAACGTGCATATTGAGCGCTGTCGCTACTTAGAGCAGAGCCGTTGTGTGGGGATGTGCATCAATATGTGTAAGTTGCCGACCCAGACTTTTTTTACCCAGGATTTTGGCATTCCCCTAACGATGACGCCCAATTTTGAGGACTTCAGTTGCGAAATGGTGTTTGGGCAACCACCACCGCCCCTACAGACGGAAGCGGCTTATAACGAGCCTTGTCTGAAGGATCAATGTCCCACAGCCCAGTCTGCGATCGCCCCTTGCCCTAAGGTGCGCCACTAATTTGCCAGCGGAACCCTTAGGGAAAGGGCGGTTATCCCCATCCATGCCCACCCTTTTGCAGCATCTCCACTCCCTCAGCCATCATTTAAAAACGATTTCCCCGGTTTAACCTTGCTGCTATGCGCAATCCTTTCTGGCAACTTAAGCATTTACCTTGGCTCACCCTGGTGCAATGTGCCCTGCTGACCATTGCCATCGCCACCGGCTTAGATATCCTGCTGCAATTACTGTTGATTCAGTTAGCCCAAGTCTGGCCAGCCAGCGGTGGCATTGCCGGGGGACAATTTACCGCGTTATTGCTGTTGCTGCTCACCGCTGGCGGCATCGGTGCCCTGGCGGTGATTTTGATGGAAGTTTTGTTTGCTAAAGTCTTTTTAAACCGAGGCACCCTGTGGGCCTTGGTCGGCTGTTTGGCCTTAGTGCTATGGATTAAGGGGTTTTTCCCAATTCCCACGATATTCGTCAGCTTGAGTCAGCTGCAGTTGATGGGCATGGTGCTCGGTCTCTTTTCTAAAGGCCGCGTCTACTGGCGTTGAGCGTCCTCTTTAGCCCCCATCCCGAGTTGCTTTACAATTTGAGCCATTCCCCCGGTATCAGGCCACTGCTGTGTTGGAGCGTTTAAAAGTCATCCCCCCCTGGGCATTACTCTCCCTCGCCATGAATGGCCTTCTATTTGTGGCGGTGCTCTTTATTGTGGGTGATGGTAACCCCCCGAGGGACGCTGGACTTCCCCATGCCCATGCATCGGCGTCTTTACCGCCAGGGCAGAGCATTTTGGTCTCTCAGTTGGGAGAGCGGCAATATTTGACCTATCAACAGTGGGTCGAACTGCTGCGTCAAGAAGCGATCGCCGCCCAGACTGCCCCCCGCCTCACCGTACTGCTGGGGGATTCCATTAGCCTATGGTTTCCCCCCCATCTGATGCCGGGGCGACGCACCTGGTTGAACCAAGCCATTTCGGGGGAGCGATCGGATGGGCTCTATCAACGGCTGCCGTTTTTAGATGACGCACCGATTGAAACCCTATTTTTGATGGTGGGTATCAATGATCTGTTGGCGGGGGTCCCCGAGGATCAACTGGTGCAGAACTTAAAAGTAACGGTGCAATACCTAAGGCGGCAGCATCCGGAAACCGACATCATAGTGCAGTCAATCTTGCCCCACGGGGGTGAACAGGCCACCTGGGAAGGGCGCGATC
>CAYGVA010000287.1:0-4767 GCA_964353225.1 uncultured Leptolyngbya sp. | reverse complement strand
CGCCCCCCCCGCGAGACCCTGCCCACCATGTATGATTTGCCGAGCGAGTGGCCAGAGGAACCCGGTTTGCCAGACGTTGGCGCTAGCCCGTCGCGAGACGAATTTCACGATTTGCAACCCCAACTGCTGAGCCGCACCCTGGCCCTGGCCAACTACAGCCGTGACCAGTGGTTTGCCGCCTCCGACCTCAACCTTTACTACAACGTTCACCATCCCCTCTGGCATAAACGCCCCGATTGGTTCCTCGCGGTCGGCGTCTCTAGGCTCTACGAACAGCGAGACCTGCGCCGCAGCTACGTCACCTGGCAAGAAGGCCAAAACCCCGACGTGGTGGTCGAATTCCTCTCCCCCGGCACCGAAACAGAAGACCTGGGGCGGTTCTATCGCAGCAGCGATTTGATTCCCTCTGACGATCCCCCCGCTCCAGAGCCCCAGCCCCCCGGCAAATTTGCCGTCTATGAGCAGCAGCTACGGGTGCCCCACTACATCACCTACGATCGCAAAACCCAACGGCTGCGCTACTTTCAGCTCCTGGCAGGACAGTATCAAGAACAATCCTTGGCCCATCAGCAACCCCAGATTTGGCTCACAGACTTGCAGGTGGGGCTAGGCATCTGGTCTGGCCCCTTTGAAGGGATACCCGGCCATTGGTTGCGATGGTGCAATGGCGAAGGCGATTGGCTGCTAACCGATACAGAACGGGCTGAACAAGCCCAGGCCCAGGCACAGCAGGCCAAGGACCAGGAGCAGCAAGCAAAAGAAGCCGCCCAGGCCCAGATCTTGCAAACCGCGCGGGCCTTGCTGGCAAAAGGGATGACCTTGGCGGAGGTAACCGCCCTCATGCAACTGTCCCCTGAGCAGGTCAGGCAGGTCCAAGATATTTAGCGGGACAGATGGGTGTTGCCTTGAGGAGGATAGGGCTGATCATTCAACCGCGCCTGCACCGCATCCAGCTTGACCGCGTAGTTAAACAACCCCGCCTGCGTCTCTACATCTGTTGCGCCCCCAGCATGGAGGGCCACTACCACATAGTCCTCCCCAACCTGCGCCAATAGCGGCCCGCCGGAAGCGCCCGAAAACGAATCGCAGTTGTGTACCCAGAAATTATCCACCGACTCTTGGATGCTGCACCCCCGATGCACCCCCGCCGTTTCACCCGGATTACTGCTGGGGAAGTCACCGGAGTACCCAATTAACTCCACCTGGTTGGTGAGCCCCAACACCGTCTCCGTCGGTAGGGCTTGCCAGCGCAAGGTGCCGTACCGCCTGCCCAGGGGTTGGGTCAGGTGCAGTAGCGCCCAGTCATTGGGGTTGGGGGCAGGGCGATCGCTAAAGTCCGTCCCCAAAATCACCTCATCCACCGCCGCCGCATCGGTCTCATTTTCTAGCCGACCATTGATCAGGTTGGGCTGAAAGGTGGCAGAGCGGCGCAGTTCATGGGTTTCTAAATTCACCACACAATGGGCATTGGTCAGCACCCAGTCCACATTCACCAAAGAGCCCGTGCAGGTGCTGTATCGCCTCGGATCGCCGTCGCGAATCACCAACCGCCCCACCGCCGACCAGGGATACTCCCGACTTTCTAGGGTGACGCGATCGTCCGTATTCAGAATCACCCGATTCCCATTGGGAGCCTCACTGATCCCACGGGGCACCAAGGGAGCCGCTGCTGGATCAAGGGATATGGCCGCCGTTTCAGTGACGAGGGTGAGGGTCGGTTGCAGGGTAGGCACCGCTGTCGCCGCCTCGACGGGCTCAGGCTGCACCTGGCCAAGACCGATGGCAAACAAAATGCCTGCCCACACACAAATCAAAAAGTGACGAAGTCGTTTCATGGAAATCAGCCTTTAAGAGTTAGGACGTAGGGGCGTACGGCTGTACGCCCGACTGAACCGGGCGTACATGCGCCCAGGGAAAACCGTTCACCATTCCGGTCATCATCAGCGGACCAGGGCCATCGTCGGGCGCGGTAGCCGCTCTACCTCCCGGCGTAGCTCTTGCTGTAGCGCTTGGGCAGCTTCACTCTCCGGGTTGAGGCGCAGAGATTCTGCCACCGCGATCTCGGCCTCGTCATAACGCTCTAGGGTCATCAAAAGCGAAGCCTTGCGGTACCAAGCCCAAGCCGAGTCAGGGGTAATTGCGATCACTTGTTCATAGGCCGTCAACGCTTCCTCATAGCGCTGGAGCCGAGAGAGGGTGTGGCCGCGATACATCCACCCCCAGTGCCCTTGGGGGGTGAGGGCGGTGGTGCGACCAAAGGCCACGAGGGCTTCGTCATAGCGCTCTAGCTCATAGAGGGCAATGCCGCGTCCATGCCAAGCATTGCTCAGGGTGTCATCCAGAGACAAGGCCCGATCAAAGGCCGTCACTGCCTCGGGGTAGCGCTCTAGGGACAGTCTGGTTTGCCCCAAGTTGAGCCAAGCTCGCCCATAGTCGGGGTCTAGCTCAACGGTGCGCTGAAAGTCTGCATGGGCTTCGCTATGACGACCCAAGTTTTTTAGGGTGATGCCCCGGTTGTAATAGGCTCGGGAAGAGTCAGCATCGATCGAGATCGCGCGGCCATAGGCTTGCAGCGCGGCTTCCGGCTGACCGCCATCATCAAGGGCATTGCCCAAGCCCACCCAGGCAGGGGCCACTTCGGGGTTGATCGATAGGGCCTCCTCAAAGGCGGCGATCGCCTCTGCATAGTTACTCTGGTCGTAGAAGGCATAGCCCTTACCCATCCAGGCCCCCACATGGTTGGGGTTTTGGCTCAGCACCTGGTCAAAGGTTTGCAGGGCAGCAGCATAGTCGCGATTGTTGAGTTGATCAAAGCCCTGGCGCACCAGTTGATCGATGGCATCGGTTTGGGCCAGTTGAACCGGTAACGCATCAACCATGTTCATCCCCTGGGGAATGACTTGGGTCGGTGTATCGGCCTTGGGTCCCTGCTCGGTTGCCTCTAGGACATCCGCCATGCGAGGGTTGCCTTCAGCGGCCAAGCTGGTAGGAGCAATCAGGGCAATACAGGCGCTAGCGAGAGATAAGCTGAGCAAAGATGCGAATTTCATTGAAAAGTCCTCCAGGGTGGGGTATTTGTCTCATCTATAGACATCTACTGCTAGCCCTGGAGGACTTATGCATTTTTTGAGTTGGGCAGGCGCTAACTTATTCCACCACTGCGATCGTGGCCGAAAAGGCCATCACCGCATTGTTGTCCAAAGTCGCATCCCCAGTTGGAATCGGGGCATTGCGGGTGCTGTCATTCAGAATATTTCTGACAATACTGAAGGCGCTATCGCCGGTGCTGCGAGACGCCTCACGGGAGTCATCAAAAATCACGAATGGATCGCCGGTAGAGCGCTCAGCAATCCGCCTGAGCGCCCGCAAACTATCCCGCAGTTGGCTACGACTGGCAATCACCAGCACATTAAAGTAGCCCGCTGGCCCCTGGAGTGGCAGCCTAAAACCATTGGGAATATTGATGCTTTCGCCAGGGGAGAGTTGCGCCTCTAGCTCTGCCGCATTCCAATTGCTGGGATGGTAAACGTACATATCTCCATCGTCTTCAGTAGCTAAAACCGCCACAAAAAGGGAGTCTGTATGGCGGTTCGTCACCCTGAGCGTTAATTCCTCCCCGGCGACCAATTGAGGGACGGCCAGGGCGGCTGAGCGGTTGCTGGACGCTCCACTGCTGACGACGGCCACCCCACCCCGTTCCACCGTGCCGATTTCTACATCCAGATTTAAGCGGGTGGTGGTGGTGTTCTCCATGGTTTCCAGAGCCCGTTTGGCCAATAACAGCCGTAAACGTGGGAATAACCGGGAAATCGCATCCCCAACGGTTTCAAACTGGGACCCAAAGGTATCGGTGAGCGGGGCTAAGTCATTCTTAAAGAAGCCAAAGCCACCTGTCTCAAGGGCAACCACATCCTCTCGGTCGGCAATCCCTAACTGACGCGCTTCGGTTTGGGCAAGGTCTCCAAATCGCCCCAGCAATACATCGGTGTCTTCATTACCGGTGACGGTGACGGGGGTAATGTCGCCGTAGCGTTCGAGCAAGCGCCGGGCCGTGGCCATCTCTGCTCCGAGGGATTCATGCAGTCCCACCCGCAGGGTCAGATCATTGGGAATACCGCGAATTTCTTCCCGTAGTAAGGTGCCCGGTTGCACTTGAATGGGGGGCGCAATGACGTTGGCATTGGCATCAATAAACCGGCCAAAGGCTTTGAGGCCGATCCGTTGCCCCTGCTGTTGAATGCGGGCGATCGCGGTGCCTTGATCATCCAACACCTCATAAATAGAATTTTGAGCCGCTAGGGTTTTCGGGGTCACCCCCCCCAGCCAGAGTTCTACAACTTGCTCATCGCGCATCTGACGCACAACCGCATCGGCAAATGGGGTAGATGGGGTCACCAAGTAGGGCGGTTGCTGCCCCAAACCACTACCCGGTTGCACAAAGTAAATGGGGTCTTGAGGATCACCCCCGTCAATCGCCCGAGTAATCCGAGCCAGATCGACAAACATGCTGTCTAGGGGCTGTGCCGTCCCCACTTGCCAGAGGTAGCGGGTCAATAAATAGGTAAAAATCCCAGCCCGAAAGCCTTCATGGGCTTGCTCTGCCGCCAATTGATTGGCTCGGGCAGACCCCATCGCCACCCCCTTAGCAATGCCCGCTTGTCGCAACTGCTGGACTGCATCGCGGGTCGTCTTTAGTTGAGCAATGAGACGATCTTGCAGTTCCAGTTCAGCCTCACCAGGGCCTCGACTCTGACCGGCATCGCGATC
>CAYGVA010000286.1:0-4815 GCA_964353225.1 uncultured Leptolyngbya sp. | reverse complement strand
GCGGTGAGACCCTGACAGAACTGGTCAGCCGCATCCATGGCGAACTCGGTAAACCGGTCATGGCCGATATTGACTCCCTGGCCTCGGCCCAGGCCGCTGCCGAGGCGGGGGCAGACTGCATTGGGACGACCCTCTATGGCTACACCGAAGCCACCCAAGCCTTTGCCCCGCCTGGGTTTGAGCTGCTCAAAACCTTGGTCAGCACCTTTGATCTGCCTTGTATTTGTGAGGGGGGCATTGCTTCCCCGGTGGAAGCCCGAAAATCTCTGGATTTAGGGGCCTATGCCGTGGTGGTGGGCACGGCGATTACCGGCATCGACAAGCTCGTCGAAAACTACCGCGCCGCCCTGATCTGAGCCCACCCACCTCGTAACCTTATGGTGACTCGCGGACTCACGCTCGGAAAGTTTGCCCCGCTGCACAAAGGCCATCAATTTTTGATCGACACGGCGATCGCGGAGATGGATGAGGTCATCGTCATGATTTACGATTGCCCTGAAACCACCCCGGTCCCGCTCTCGGTGCGGGCCAACTGGTTGCGACGGCTATATCCCAGCATCCAGGTGATTGAAGCTTGGGATGGGCCAACCGCAGTGGGAGACACTGACGCAATTAAACAGGCCCATGAAGCCTACATCTTGCAGCAGCTCCAGGGCATCCAAATCACCCACTTCTATTCCCGAGAGTTCTATGGAGCCCATGTGAGTGCAGCGCTACAAGCCGAGAATCGGTTGGTGGATTGGACGCCCCAATCCAGTTGGGCTATGCGGACTGCCGTGCCGATTTCAGCTACCCAGATCCGCGCCGCGCCCTATGTGCATCGGCAGTGCCTAGATCCCTTGGTCTATCGAGACCTAATCACAACCGTTGTCTTGTTGGGGGCACCCTCTAGCGGCAAAACCACCCTCACCCAAGCCCTTGCTGACCACTACCAAACGGTCTGGATGCCAGAATATGGCCGAGAATATTGGGAAACCCATCAAGTCAATCGGCGGCTATCTCTGGTGCAACTTGAGGAGATTGCCCAGGGGCATTTAGAGAGAGAAAAAGCACGCTTGAACGAAGCCAATCGGTATCTGTTCATCGATACGAATGCGCTCACCACCTATCGATTCTCGCTTTATTACCATGGCACCGCCGCGCCGCGCTTAACAAGCCTCGCCAATGCCTGTGCGGCCCGCTATGACCTAGTTTTTCTCTGCGATATTGATATCCCCTATGACGACACCTGGGACCGTTCGGGGGCGGGCAATCGAGCAATATTCCACAAGCAAATTATCAGTGATCTGGTGGTGCGCAAAATCCCGTTTTTTCCCGTGCGAGGTGATTTACAGACTCGGATAGGATATGTAAAGCGGATTCTGACGCAATTCCAGAAATACCAAAATCTGATGGCCAGTTTTTACCACTGCTGATTGCGAGGATGAATCGTTCTGTCACCCGTGCCAAGCGCCTGAATCCGATAGGTGAGTCCACTCCAGGGATCAGCAATGCCCAGTTTTTGACCTGCCCATGACTGATTTGCTGAGCATCAACACCATTGCGTTCACCGTTTTAGGCTATCCCATGAGCTACATCGAGCTCCTGGGGACGGTCCTTTACCTATGGTCGGTGTGGTTGATTTCCAGAAAGCAAATGCTGACTTGGCCCATCGGTATCGTCAGCGTATTGCTCTACATGAGCCTGTTTTACCAAATTCGTCTCTACTCCGATGCCCTGGAGCAAGTCTATTACTTGGCCGCTAGCCTCTATGGATGGTGGTGGTGGAGTCGCAACGACCAAGCTCAGGCTGCTGCTGCTGAGTTCCGCTATAGCTCCCGTCGCGCCTGGATCTTAGCCATTGGCATCACCCTGGGCCTCGGCCTAGCGTTGGGGGGCGTGATCAGCCAGATTCATCTGTGGCTGCCTCAGCTTTTTCCAGAAGCGGCGTCTTTCCCTTGGTTGGATGCGGTCACGACCGTGATGAGCTTTACCGCCATGGCGTTGATGGCTATGAAGCGCATCGAAAGCTGGTGGTACTGGATTGCGGTGGATGTGATTGCGATCGCGCTTTACTACGTCAAAGAGGTCCGGTTTCTTTCACTGCTGTACGTCGTTTTATTAGGTATGGCCATTGCCGGTCTACGTTCATGGCATCGGACTTATCAAGCGACTCAGGTCAGTTTGCGCAAGCCTGTTTAAGGTCTGACTCCCATGGCGGATAGCGCACAGTGGCTAAAGCCAGTCAACCTTCTAAACCTTCTCCCCTCGCCCCCTGGGAGAGGGGCTGGGGGTGAGGGGCAGAACTACGGTTCTCAACATGGACTGGGTTTATGTCCCCATGCTGCCTACCGATGAAATGGCTTAAATTTGAAGGACTGATCCCCTTTGATGGGACATAACCCATCATCAATTTGTTCTACCGATGACGCTAGCCCTTACCCGTTGGACCCTAGACGACTACCATCAGATGCTGGCAGTGGGGCTACTGCGAGAGCGTCGGGTGGAACTATTGAATGGAGCGGTGGTATATATAGCCCCAGAGGGACCAGAGCATGCTTATTTGGCTGATACCACCAGCAAATATCTGGCCCGATTATTGGGCGATCGCGCCCTTGTCCGAGATGGTTACCCCATTACCCTCAAACGCAGTGGCGATAATCAGGACTCGGAGCCAGAACCCGATATTGCCGTGGTGAAGCCATTGGGGTCGGTCTATCGCCAGCGTCATCCCTATGGTGAGGATGTGTTTTGGGTGATTGAATACGCCTACACCAGCCTTCAAAAAGACCAGCAAGAGAAGCGACTCATCTACGCCGCCGCCCATATTCCAGAATATTGGTTGGTCAATCTGAAGCGCTGCCAAGTCATCGTGTTGCAAGATCCCGTCAACGGGGACTATACCACCGAAGAAATGTATACAGACGGAGCGATCGCGCCCCTGGCCTTCCCAGCGCTATCTATCTCGGTTAACCGTTTGCTAGACGGTGGGTAGGTTTCCTTTACCTAGGCGGGAGAGTCTGCCCGCGCTCTAGGGAGCGCGGATCTGCTGGAACGGTCGGGATGCGGTGGGCAAAGCTCTGGTCAAAATTATCCGTCGCTACAAACCGATCCAGTTGAGTCGTTAAATCGACCACGGGCGTTTCGTGACCACGCCAAAAGCCTTCAGACTTTTCCCACACCCGGCGACCCACCTCACGACCCAGTTCGCGCCCCACTAAGTCTCCGGGGGCAAAGTGGATACCGCCATAGCGGCGGGACATCCCGGCTTCATCCGCCGCCGCTGAGAATGTGGCCCATGTTAGCTCCACGGGTTTGTCAAGATATTCCACCTCCGAATATTCAAAAACATCACTGTAGCCAAAGGCGTCACTACCGGTAAAAGTGGCCAATACCTCAGCCGACGCCGCGCTAAAGGTGCTGTGGCCCGACACAAACTCGGCAAAGGCTGGGGAGACAAAGCAGGCGGCTTGATAGGGCATCCAATCTTCGCCGTTGATCCATTGGGTGCCCTGGTAAGGACCGGCCCAGGCGCGGATGCGTTGACCGCGAAACAACTCCTGAATGGCGGTAATCGGTCGCACCGAGTCGTAGTCGCGCTTAATGCCCCAGGCCAAAATCCCGGCATCCAGATTGGCGTTACTCAAAGCAAAAAAGAGCTTGGCATCGTCATCCAGGCTGTGCTGATCCCGCACCGAGACGACTTGACCAAACAACGCCCAATGACCAGGGGGAAACTCCGAAGACGGACCATCCGCCCAGTATTCAGCCATGGCCTTTTGGGGTTGGGTTAAGTTGGCGCTGACATCCACAATCTCTCGGGCTTGCTCGGTAAATTCTGGAGAGGGATAGTAGGCGGGCTCCACGGCAGGGGTGATCGGTTCGCCATCCCCTAGGGCAAAGGGCACCACATTCCCCCAATGGGGACCGATAAAGGTCTGCACGATGACTGACCCATCATCAATACAGCCCCCCTGAAAGTTGCCGTTGGGGGTGGCTAAGGGTTGCCAACGGTTCATATCCACCACTTCGCCAGGGCGATTGACCGGTGCATAGCCGGTGTAGTCGCTATAGGCACCGGGATGGCGATCGCCCAATTGATTGGCCCCATCATCGTGGCGGTAGGCCAACATGGCCGCCGCCGCTAAGTTGCCTAACCCGGCTGGGGTGTAAGGATCGGTGGTGGTGACGCTGGGGTCAAAGCCATAGTTGCCCATCTGCCAATCGATGTAATCCACCATTTCAGGAAACAGATCTACCAACACCCGATAGGCAGCGTAGCTCATGGCCTCGGTTTTATTGGCTAGGCCATCCCCCTCGGGCCATTGCCGGTAGCGATCGCCCAGCAGCGTACCGGCAGCGGTGGCTTGGTATTGGCTCCAGGCGTCGTATTGGGCGGTGTGAATCATCGCCAGGGCACGGGCCACGGCGGGTGGGCCAGGGGGCAACGCCCGGATCGCATCCAGGGCAACATTGTCCCAAAAGATCACGGCATTTTGGGTCTCTAGGGGGGTACCCACCGGCAGTTGATTGATCTGGGTGAGGTCTTCAAGTTGGGCGGCGCTGCGATCCACGGCCATGCCCATGAAAATCAAGCTGAGGATGAGACCACACAACAACTGAAGGCCAAATCGGCGGGCGGTTGGGTGGATACGGCTGGTTGGGTGGATAAAGTTGAACATCTAGGACCCCCGTTGCAATGTTCCTGGGCGAGGCATTGGACAACAGGTGACCACGGTTTCAGGGGGCTGGATTTCGGAAAGCGCACATCAGTTGTTGCATTCGACCCAAATGCCCCAGTTATGGACTTTCTATCACCGGGCCTTGGGCTAAATA
>CAYGVA010000285.1:0-4822 GCA_964353225.1 uncultured Leptolyngbya sp. | reverse complement strand
GTAGCTTCTTGGGACGAGGTTCTGCTTGCATGGGTAGATCGCTTGAAGAGAGATAAGTAGGTAGGCGCAATTATTTGTGAAACGCTACCGCCTCTTCACAAAGCACGTAACCCTTGCTGTGCAAGGATTTTGCTTCGATAGCTCATCTTATGTTTAATCCAGCCCACCTACTTAGTGAATAAACTCTAAACAGGTTCAGTCCTGAATCGGAGGGATGATTATACTGAATCATTCCACCTATTTACCCGTATGGGGATCTTAGGTGGAAACTTTCCCTCTAAATAATAGTTAGGTAGCATACTCATCACCTTACACTAACTACTTCAAAGTTCATTACTACAAAAATCAATGTTTGAGGAATCGGAAAAACCTGGAAGAATTGAAAGCCAGTTTCGCCATGAACTTGGGGCGATTAATCCCTATCTTTGCTTAGTTGATTCCGCAGTAGAGTTTTTCTTGGCTGAAACTGAAGCTAAGCAAGATAAAGCAAAATTTTTACGGATAATTGCAGGGAAATATGAACATCATCATTTATACACGGAACACTTGGCTATGAATGACCTAAGGAGGTTTGTACACTTAGCTCATATAGCACTTATCAATAGCAAAGCAGAAGCAGCCTGTAAGAGAATCCAGAAAATAAAGATGATGCTTAACGAATCAAAAAATATTGCGGAAGGAGATTTTTTAAGAAAAACAATAGCAATAGTTTATTCTTCCAAGAAAGGGGATGATAGGCTCGCAAAAAATGTTGAAAATAAAATTTTCGAGGACTATGTTGGAAAAACAGAGTTAAAGATTATTGATTATTTTAGGATTATCAGGAACAGTGAATTTCACTCTTTAAAGAAAGACGAGAATTTGAATAAGCTATTGGAAATCCATAATTCTACTGATCAAGATTTTCTCAAAAAAGCATATAGGTCAAAACTTAGAAAGCCTGAAGAAATAAACTCAAAAGATGTTCTGCTTTTGTCAAAAGTTTGGCAGAAGTCAATCAAGGAAATTTGCAGGAAATGTTTAAACATGGAAAAGGTATACGAGGAGTTAAAGTTCCTGTACAAAGGAATTTCAAACGATAAAAGACGAAAAAATAAAATTATACAGTCTCTGAAACAAGACTTTTTGCAAACTGATGAAGAGATAAGTATAATAGTAGAGACACAAATTTAGTAGTCATGGTCGGTTAGCATAGGGTATGCGGTCTCCGGGATGCACTTCGGTGCATCCCATCTCCTAAAATACTTTCTATATAAGAAGGTATTTTAGGAGATAGACGAAGGTTCGATTCCTTCACCGACCACTTTTCCGACTTCCAATCTTGATAATTTAGATCTAGGTCTGAAGCCTGACTACAAAGCTTCTGCTTAACTAACACTGCGTCGGTGCGGACGGTGCATAAATTATCGCTGACGAGTCCGAGGTTGTCTGCCGCCGCACAACTTCACCGTTAGATCGCATACCACAGCTAGAATGATTGCTTAAAAGTTGTCGATTGGTACTCGACGACCAACTTTTGTAAGCGCATCTGCTAGATTGTGCTTTGTAAATATCTGAGGCGATCTCTGCTGAGGGGAGTTTTTGTGTTTTTGGGGCAGCAATGGAATCTTCGTACAAATGTAGATCTTGGATTTATGAATACATTTAGTGAGTGTATTCATCAAGCAGAGACGAAAAATCCTAATCTTTTGCCCAATCTCCGACAGGGATCTACGATCATGGTTGCCTCTGATTACAGTGGTCAACATAGTCAAGCTTTTTATGAATCCCTGACTTTTCTGTTTGCTGATTTAGAGGCGTGTGGAATTTGGGAAGAAAGGCGACAGATTTTAAGACAAACCTTCTTATCTGATAATCGCCGAATGTCATACAAAAACCTAAATGACAAGAAGCGCAGACAAGCCCTGACATCATTTCTAAGTGCAGCGAATACAATTCCTGGAGTAGTTATAACAATTTTAATTGATAAAAAAATCATCAGTTTATTTAGGAAAACTGGCTCCCTTGACATGGATGACTCTGAACTGCAAGTCTATAAGCACTGGAACAGAAAAACATTTGAGAAATTGCTAAGAATTATTCACATGGTTAGCTTCTTTATTGCAGGGCTTTCACGTTCCTCTCAGAATATACTTTGGATTACAGATGAAGATGAGATTGTTCCTAATAAAGAGAAGCTCCGAGAAGCTGTTCAACTATTTGCAAATATCTCCAGCCATTATCTTAGTCATAACTTAGGGAAGTTTCAGTGGGGAACTACAAAACTGGATAACGGTACACAGCAAATAGAAGACCTCGTAGCTGTTCCTGATCTGATAGCAGGTTCTCTATCCCATGTCCTAAGTGAGTATGAGAAACAAGGAATTTTCCCTTCTCGTCAACTGATCTTGCCACCTTCTAATAATTTACCTGAGAAAATCATGAAGATTATGAATTGGTTTTCAGATGATACTCAGCCCTTAAAGCGCTTAGTTTTTAGTATCCGGTTGGAGAAGAATTCAACAAGCCTAATCTTGGACAACTTACGGTTTATTGCCTAACTCTAGCGGGTCTAACAATCCTGGTGCAGCGGATTGACCAAAAACGCTCGGGTTGGATGAAAAGAGGTTGGCAATCGCTGACCAGAACCGTTAGGTCGCTTAAGTCCTGCCTCAAATACGATTTGAGATTCGCATAAGTGGCGGCTACGAACTTAACGTGCTAGAACTTGTGGATGAGTAACCTGGTTCAATATACTTTCGTAGTTTCAAATGGATCTCCTCAGAATATTGCGCTCCAAAATTGATGTGCTTGAGGAAGGGGATTACATTCCTGGTTTGCGAGCTATACTTTTACATATCGAAACAGCTTCCCGTCATCTTTTACGAGGACAAGAACAAGAAGACGAAACTGCTTTTGCAGATGCAATTTATCGCACCAATCAAGCATTTGAAGGTAGCCTCAAGGAAGCTTATCGAGTTCTCGCAGAGCAAGATCCTGAAAGGAAGAGGTCTTTCGATATTGAAAGCTTTTTTGAGCAAAATAATATTTTCCGTCAACGGGTTTTAGCTCAATTTACTAATTATCGAACGGAGTGGAGAAACCCTTCTGCTCATGACTACAAGCTAGACTTTGATGAGAGTGAAGCCTTTTTAGCCATTGTTTCTGTAGCAGCTTTTGCTTGCCTTGTACTTGATCAAATCACTGAAAAGCTTTCCTATCTTCAAGCCAAAACCGAAGCTGATACGAAGCAAGTAGAAATTCAAGAGCGTCTTGCAAGTGTAGAAGATAGTGATCTCTTAAATCGAACTGCTCAGATTTTACGAGAGTTCTCACATCAGCAGTCGAGTTTTAATATGGATGGGGCTAAGCGAACTGAAGTACAGGTTATTGGGCAACTGGCAGGCTTCTTTGCTTCATCAGCACCAGATCTTGAGGTTCTCAGCGAATATAAAATTCCTTCTGAAGCTTCTGCAAGGGCTGATTTTATTGTTTCTGATAAAAGTAATCGTGTCGTAATTGAGCTAAAAAGAGCTAGACCTGGGCGGCAGTTAATTGATGCAGGTGTAGCACAGGTGGAGCGATATATGTTTTTAAGCAATATAAAGGCTGCCATCCTTTTTCTATTCTCTGAATTCGGAGGTGAATTAGATATTCAGGAACGTAACGTTTCAAACATTGACGGCAAGATTTTGATCTTGAAGCCTAAATAGCTACGACCTAACAATTCGGGTGCAGCGGATTGACCGAAGCCGCTTGGGTGAGTTGCAAATACTCTGGCAACCGCTGACCCGCACCGTTATGCCGCTTAACCTTCAGCAGTCAGCGTAGGGTGCGTTCTTTTGTTGACACGAAACCATCCTAAAAGGCAGTTACTGGAACGCACCACCCCCCTTCGGCACTCTTAAAGTGAAGATACTGGTTAGGAATGGTGCATTCTAAAAATAGGCAGGGGATAATGGTTATTTATGAAGCAAAGAACGCACCCTAAATCTAACAGCTACCTTTGAACTAGGGGGATATATGACAGTTCAGGACATATTAGCTGCCGCCAGCCAGCTCTCCCAAGAAGAGCGCTTGCAAGTAGCCATCCGTTTACTCGAATCTCTTGGCAAATTACAGTCCGTTCCGCAACAAAAAACGGAGTCAGATCCATCCTGGAAAGCTGAGTTACACCCTTTGGTACAGCGTTTAGTTGGGGTAGTCCCATCCGAGGATCAGGATTCTCAAGCGTTGTACGTTGACTATCTAGAGGAGAAATACAGTTGAGGCGAGTCCTTTTTGATCAGCGGGTCAAAACCAAAAACAAGGGAATTCTGTAAGAGATCGATCTTTGTTCTTCCTCAATTGCGCTCTATGCCGACGATCGCTGACCTACCCCTCAAAACCAACGATCGCCCCGCCATTGAGGCAACAGTTAAGCTACTTCTGAGCAAATTCCCGGTCGGGCGCATCACCCTAGTATGGCTCTAAAGTCTCTGGTCAAGATACCGAAGAATCTGACATCGACCTCTTACTCCTCACCCAACATCCCCTGTCTTGGCAAGAGCGTGACGCCATCACCGACGCCCTGTTTGACCTTGAGCTCACCTATGACGTTGTCATTAGCACCCTGATTGTTGCTGCTGAGCAGTGGACGACCGGCCACTACCGATTGCTACCCATCCACCACGAGATCAACCAACATGGCGTAGCAGTCTAATGAAATCTGACCCAGAATCTGCATTCATACTTGGCGCTCCAATAGAGAACTGCAAACACTTTGGGCCAATTAGTAGGTATGCTAGCATGTTATACAAAGTATAATTCTGGCATGATAATGGATATTCAACTAAAAAAGTGG
>CAYGVA010000284.1:0-4831 GCA_964353225.1 uncultured Leptolyngbya sp. | reverse complement strand
ACCGCCTAACCGGGTATTCGAGCCTCCCCCCTTATTCGATCGTCACGTCTAGGGAATAGGTGGCATTGCCCCGTGTCCCCCCCACAATGATCTGATAATCCCCGGCTTCGGGCAGCGCAATGGATTCGTAAACACTTTCCTGCACCAGTAAGGAACCGCTCGGTGAGATCACGTCAAATACCGCATTGTCTTCCAGGGCATAGAGGTCTAGGGTCATGATCTGTCCCCCCTGGGCTCCGAGGATGTAGAGATCTCGCTCACCCCGGATAACGGAGTTCTCTAGGGTGGTGCCGCTGGTGCCAGGGGCAAATTGGACCTGCTGCCCCGTCTGATCGGCCACGCCGTCTAGCAGTGCTGCCGCATCCAAATCGTCATAGCTCTCAAACCGGCCAATAACCGCCTCATCACGACAATCTGCCGCCACCAATGTGTCGTTGGGTAGGGTGAGCGTCTCTGCGGTGACGGTCCAGGTCTCAGTGCTCATTTGGCGGTCATACTCAATCCAAGTGGTGACATCAACCTCGGCACTATTGCCGTTCAAACGCCCCACAAAGGACTGGGTATAGGAGGAGTAATAGCTGGCCTCTTCGCTGTGAATGGTAATGCTGCTATCCCCGAGCAATTGGGCGGTCTCATCAATCATTAACCGCATTGCCCCCGTTTGATTGGCATCGCCAATGGTGTAGCAATAGGTTCCTGCCCCTAGGGTCGCTGCGGTCGGGGTTGCGGCGGCGGGCTGGGCCGTCTCAGGCTCATCTGTGATGGTGGATTCATCCGCTGGGGTGGGGGCGGCGGCGGGTTCCGTTGCTTCATCAGCACCATTACCGCAAGCAGCCAATAGGACGATCAAGCTCAAGCCGAGGAATTGTTTCACCATATTGTTCTGAATTTATTTGTCGGGGTGTTCGGCATTTTATACGGGCAGACAATCGCGACTCAACGCGTGGCGTTGCTAAACCTGAGTCTTAAGTTGCGCTCAGGATCGCAACTTAGATAGCACGGACGATTGAAATTTAGTAGGGACACGGCACCTGCCGTGTCCCTACGGGAAGCTTGTGGTCTGAATAGGGTTCTAGCCGTTAGTTTGCCCATCTTCAGCGAACAACCTAATTCTCCTGGCTTTTCAGCTGCCCTGAGCTGTGGTGCCGCTACAAAACTGCGGCCAGTAGCCTATCTCAACGCGCAAAGGCAGGGTTGGTTGAGGGGGGTAGGAGATTGCCGAGCACTAAAGGCTTTAGGGCGAAGGGCCTGAAAAACCGCCTGCCATCCCAATTTTGCATGGGGTCAGAAGACCTGCCCCCTACGGTTGATAAAACCCTCGTAGGGGAGCGGTTGCCGCGCCCAACCTTGGTATTTGCCCGGAATTTAGATTGCTCCGTGGGCGGGTAGGGTGCTGTGGTAGAGATCCACGATTTTGCTCACCACCTGATCAATGGTGAGTCCATCGGTGACTAAGGAGATCGCATCCTCCGCTTGGCGCAAGGGGGCCACCCGGCGGGTACTGTCTTTGCGATCGCGCTCATCAATTGCCCGCTCTAAATCCGCCAGGCTGACGGCGGGCTGGTTTTGATTTGCCAAATCTTGCTGCCGCCGCCGCGCCCGTTCCTGCACCGAGGCGGTCAAAAAGACCTTCAACTCCGCCCCAGGAAACACATGGGTGCCAATGTCTCGCCCTTCCATGACCAGTCCCCCCTCGCGGCCATAGCCCTGCTGTTGCTGTAGCAACACCTGGCGCACCATTGGTTGGGCCGCCACCGTCGAGACCTGGGCGGTGACCGTGGCGGTGCGCACTGCCTGGGTGACTTCTTCTTCATTCACCCACACCCGACTGGGGCTGGGTTGCCCCCCCTGGCTAGGGTTGGCCCCAAGACGAATGTCGCAGTCGGACAGCAGTTCGGCCACCGCCACTTCATCGGTTGTTTCAATCCCCGCTGCCAAGACCCGCCAGGTCACGGCCCGATACATGGCCCCACTGTCGAGGTACAGCAGATCCAGCGCTTCTGCCACCAGTCTCGCCACCGTTGATTTGCCGGCCCCCGCTGGGCCGTCAATGGCAATGATCGGTCGCCGTGAGTTCAATACCATGTTGTCAATTAACCGAGTGTTGCCAAGGTGAGCTGCGATCGCTAACAATCCATTACTTTGAACCGATGTAAGGGGCGTCAAGGTTTGGGGATGGACTAACTCCACATACTGGGGCCGCACCAAGGTCGCGCTGGCCAAAACCTCGACAACCGATTTAATTAATGGCTCAGCCCGCCGCTCCCCCTGGTCAAATACTTCCTGGGCCGCCTGTAATCCTCGGAATAGGACCGTGGCTTGGCTCCGCTCCTCCGTAGAGAGGTACTGATTCCGAGAACTCAGGGCTAACCCGTCTGTTTCCCTCACAATGGGGCAACCCACCACCGTCACCGGCAGGTTTAAATCCGCTACTAATTGCTGCAAAATTGCCAATTGCTGAGCGTCTTTTTGGCCAAAATAGGCCCGTGTCGGCAACACTAAAGCCAACAGCTTGGTCACCACCGTTGTTACCCCAACAAAATGCCCCGGTCGATGGGGGCCACAGAGATGCTGCGTCAGGGCATTGGGGGGCACGACCTGGGTCAGCATCGCCCCATCAGGGGTAGTCATCCCATAGAGGGTCGTTGGCGACGGACAAAACACCGCATCCACCCCCGCAGCCTCACACTGCGCTAGATCCGTCGCTAAGGGGCGGGGGTAGCGTCCAAGGTCCTCCCCAGGGCCAAACTGGAGGGGATTCACAAAGATGCTGACGATCACCCGGTCATTCTCTTGGCGGGCGCGCTGAATCAAGCTCAAGTGCCCGGCGTGCAATGCCCCCATGGTGGGCACCAGCCCCACCGAGGCCATGTCTGGCGCAATAGCCGCTGCCGCTGCGGTTAGGACGGGTTGCCGCCAACCCGCCAAACAACATTGCAGCCCCTCTAGGGTATGAAGTTGTTGCACCAATTACTGCTCCTCGTTGCTCCCCATTTGTGCCCGTCGCTGAGGCGATTCCCCTCAGGCGAGGCCAGTGGCCCCTCGCCTGCCAAGGGGCCAGCCACAAGTTTTATAGGCTATCAGATTCAGGTGGTTTGCCCATGAAACCCCGTCGGTTCGCCATCACCCCCCCCCAATAAAACCCCTCCGCTAGCACATTGGTTAGCGGAGGGGTAGTCCATGAGCTGCTCCCCTTGCAGAAGGCAGCTCACCGTTCAACTCAATATTTCGACAAGGATAAAGACGCCATTGACGGCACCTACGGGGTCGAGAGGACCTCGACCTGTACTGAGGCGACGCCAGCGCTAATCAAACCCACTTCGCGGGCGGCACCAGCGGAGAGGTCAATGATGCGGCCACGGCTGAAGGGGCCGCGATCGTTGATGCGCACCACCACCTGACGGTTGTTGTTGAGGTTGGTAACCCGCACCAGGGTGCCAAAAGGCAGGGTGCGGTGGGCGGCGGTGAGGGCATTTTGGTTGAACACCTCGCCATTGGCGGTGCGGCGACCATGGAAGCCAGGGCCATACCAGGAGGCTTGTCCCGTGCTTACCGCAGCCACACGCCAGTTGGGTTCGGCCGCAACGGGCTCGGGCTGTCCCTCAATCGCCTCTAAGGGATCAGCGCCCCCGAGCAGACGACGCAGACGGTTGGCAACCTGTAGGGTATCGGTCGCCGCATCATTGGTGGTGTCAGGCAAGATGGTGGCGTCGTTGATGGTGACGAGATCTGCCTCCCCCAGGGAAATAATGTAGGCTTCTTGCTCCGTATCCCAACGGGCGGCGATGGTGGTGGCATCACCGGCAGACTGGTGAAAGGTGTCGATGTTGGCGGCGATCGCTGTCGCCCGCACCGCTGGATCGGATTCCAGGGCAACGGTTTCGGCGTTATGCTCTTCAGCCTTGGTGTCGCTGATTTCAGCGCCTTCTGGCCCCATAAAGGTCAATACCGGAATGTCACGGACGTAGAGGGTAGCAGCCTGGCGATTATCGAGGGGATGGGCAATAACTTGAACAATATCTTCGGTGCGGCGGGCCAGGGCGGCAGGGGCTTCTGGGGAACTCTGGGAAGGAGAAGCGGTCGTTACTTCCTGGGATTGGGGAACCGCAGCAGTGCTATCGGACGTATCGGTACTGAGTAGCAAGAGTGATTCGAGGCGGTCTACCTGTTGGGCGTGGCTGGGAAGCGCAACCCCGGCGGTGGACATCAGAATGGCAGCGGTTAGGCTGCGAAGCAAACGTTTGTTCATATGGGTAGTAAAAACTCAACAATCGGATATGAGATGGGACTGGATGGTTCCAGTCGAATAAACGTGGTTTTTGAACCCTGAAATCTCATACCCGTTACGCTTGCGCGCTGCACATCAATTGAACGAGAAGTACCGTAACACGACATTTCAGATTGGGGATCAGGGTGTAGTTCTCGCAAATGGACTCACAGAAATCAAATTAAGACATAGCTAATGGCATGGGAAATCAACAAAGACGCTCCCGGTGAGCCTTTGCAGGTTTAGTTGGCCCCCATGGCACGGTAAACATTGTTTAAAGATTCTTATCTTCGGGGGAACTAAGCTCCCAGAAAAACTAATGCATGGGCATATCACCTTTGTCTGGGTACGGGGCTATCGATGTGCAACTATGCCACTAGCTTTAGGGATAGGTGATCCCTGGATGCAGAATCCCGACCTGGACAGGGATAGCGGCTCGATCTGAGTCTTTTATGGTGATCGGCCTGTTCGACTTCTCCATATATATAGAGAATGATGAACGGACTAATCAGGTAAGGCTATGGATTATCGAGAGGCTGGGGTCGATGTGGTGGCCGGACGGGC
>CAYGVA010000283.1:0-4841 GCA_964353225.1 uncultured Leptolyngbya sp. | reverse complement strand
CTTGATACTGATTGCCCTCCGCCTCAGTCAGCATCGTGTGGGGAACATCCAGGGTACGGCCAAAGCGGTTGTACCAACATTTGGGTTGGTTGCTAACGGCCCGGTCAAACAGGGTACGGTGATCCAGATTACTCACCGCTTTGTCGCTCTCGCTGGAAATCACAAACAGCGGCGCAACGGGACCAGCTTTGCGAGATTTAGCCATCACATAGTCGCCAATAGAGAGCACCGCCCGCAGCGCCTTGAGTTCGAAGCCGTGGTAGCTGGTGTCCACGGTTTTTTCCCACTCGATGTAGGTGTCAAAGGTGTTGGTAAACAGGTCGATCACCCGCAGGCTGGCGCTGAGATAGGGGGCAAATAGCAGGGCGCGATCGATGTCGTTGGGTTTCTCATAGGCGAGCCAACTGGAAAGGGTGCCGCCACCGGAGAGGCCCCCGACCACCACTTTATTGCCCATTTGCTTGGCGAGGTTTAGCCATTGCAACCCAAATTTCAAATACTCCTTCGGGTCTTCGGGTAAGGGGGGTGGGTTGTCTTTGCCCCAGTCACCGGCTCGGCCATGACCGGGCATCAGCGGGGCCAAAACGTTGTAACCAGAGCGGTGCAGCTTTTCGCCCAGGGGCAGAAATTGGTGGGGGCTAGCGGTAAAGCCGTGGAAAAACAAACAGACGCGATCGCTCGGTTGGGGGTGCAGCCACAACTGACTATGCATGGACGGGTCTATTAACGGATAAGCCGCCTCTTGGCGATGGAGATCGCGATCTAGAACGGCTTTAATCTCGTCGTAGCTGGCCATGGTTGCCCTCTGAATATTCCCTGAATGGCGCGATCGCGCAGGTCCCTAAAGAACCGGTGCGGGGGGCGTCAATGTGGGCAAATTATAGCGACGTGGGCTGAATTGAAATACATAGATAAGAGCAGCCTGCCCAGTCCGTTAAACTTGGAGCAAGGCAGTCCCGGCCTTGCGATCGCCACCCCATAACGGTTCACCATGACGCCAGACATCGCTTTGCAACCACCGGTTAGCGCCTCGGCTTGGGAGGTCCCAACCCCGCCGACGGATTTGATTTTTGATGATGGAGTCCCCTTGGAAAGCAACCGCCATCGCATTGCTATGAATGTGCTGATTCGCGCTGCCCAGCAATCCCTGGCCCCACAACCCGACACCTCTGTGGGGGGCAACATGTTTGTCTATTACAGCCGCAATCAGGCGATGAACCGAGACTTTAGGGGACCTGACTTTTTTGCAGTGCTGGGGGTCGAGGGCGATCGAGATCGCCAGGGCTGGGTAGTGTGGGAAGAGGAGGGCCGCTACCCCGATGTGATTATCGAGTTGCTGTCCCCCAGTACGGCCTCGGCAGATCAGGGCGTCAAAAAAGACCTCTATGGGCAGGTGTTTAAAACCCCGGATTATTTTGTATTTGACCCGTTTGACTCCGATTCACTCGCAGGCTGGCGGTTGGACTTGGCCCAGGGGTATCAGCCTTTGGTGCCCAATGAACGGGGTTGGCTCTGGTGCGAAACCCTAGGGCTTTGGCTCGGAACCTGGGAGGGAGCCCTCGATCGCGAACCGATAACGGGCACCTGCCCCTGGCTACGGTTTTACGATGCCGAGGGGAATCTGGTGCTGTTGCCGGAGGAGGCTGCTCAGCAGCGGGCGGAGCAGGAAACCCAACGGGCGGAGCAAGAACGGCAGCGGGGCGATCGCTTAGCCGCCAAACTCCAAGAACTCGGGGTTGACCCTTCGACCTTTTAGGTATTGCGGATAAGTAGCGATCTCGGGCGGGTGCTCATCATCACAGCAGATCATAAATGAAATATCGCGTGTTACGTATATTTACGCAGAAAAGATGTTGTATATGAATATTTTACAAAAATCTATCCGTACAATTAACTATTTCTAATAGACATTAAGAAACAAAAAACTTATAGTTCCTCTAGTTATGGTGTGAGACTTAAGATATATGACTTTTCATAGGGATCGTATTTACCTATCTCTCCTGGCTGTGGTGCCTATTTTCGCAAGTGAATTGGTGGCGGCCCCGGCGATCGCCCAGCCCCCTGTTCTTACTAGGGAGATCACTGCATCTGAGCAACAGTTTGTTAATGATGGCAGCAGTGATCATGAGTCCCAAAGGACCTCCGCGCTCGAATCTAATCGTGCTGGTGAATCTAGAACACCGACTATGGCTCAATTTAGGGGGGCTAATATTGCCGAAGACCTAGATCAAACGCCTAATGCCGTTGTTGCCGAAGACCTTCTCATTGGCGCTGATGGGACTGCCCAAGACTTGGCTCAGACCACCGAACCGATTCCTAGCTTAGAACCCACCGAGGAGAATGCCGCTCCCCCCAGTCCTCAATCAGAGAGCAATTCCAATTTTGCAATGCAGCTCTCAGGGGAAGTCCGCATTGACGTGGGACTCGCCTTTGCGGGCCAGGGCGACACCTTTTTTGACACTGCCGGTAACAGCATCACCCTACCCCGTGACTTTGCCAGTTTGCCCAGCGCTGGCGCTAGCGTCGCGGGAGGGAATACAGCGGCGGCAGCGAATGGTGGTGCTGTTCCCGTACCTTTTGGCACTGGAACATTGGCAAGTTTTTCAGGGGCAGTTTCAGGGGCTGCGACTGCCCTAAATGGTAATTTTAATCTCTTTCCAGGAGCAGGAATCCCGAATATCAATAATTTGCAAGATCTGGCCTCTTCTCTAGCCGCCAATTCAGGTCTTGGAGCAGCCGGAACTCAGTTTTTTCTACAAGCTTTTGCAAATGCTGGCATTAATCCAGCAAACCCTAATGCTGTTAATGCGCCACTTCTAGCTGGTTTCCATCAGAATTTGTCAGCCACCTTTGCCAATGCCGGCGATGCCAAGATTGTGATTGTGAACCCAGCCGATGTAGACGACAACTTGGCGGTAGATGCCCTGGCGCGTCTCAGTATTGACACCACCTTTACCGGCGAAGACCTGCTCACCTTGAGCTGGTTGGCCTTTACCGCCAATAGCTTGGGCAGTCGTACCGGTGCCCCTGAGACCGTCTTGGAGACTTGGGCTAATCGTCGTCGCTCCGAGAACTTTTTAGAACTAGATGAGATCTACTACCGCTTTCCCATTGGCGATGTCCAAGTCTATGTGGGCCTAAAAGATCTGTTTGCCGACGACATTGTGCCCAGCACCGCCAATTTTCAAGATGGAGCCTTAGGGGAATTTTTTACAGAAAATCCGCTGTCCTACGATTATTCAGGTGGTACGGGCATTGGGGCAAATTATCAGATTTCTGAGCAGTTCAACATAGCTGCCGCGTTTTTGGCCAGTGATGGGTTTGTCTATGACGAAAAGGGTGATGAAGAGATTTTCTCCAATAGCAATACCCTGTTCACCCAATTAACCTATCAGCCCAACGATCGCTTCACTGCTGCGTTCACCTTCAACCGGGCCTTCAATCCCGATTATTTGGGTCTAGAAGCGACCGTGGTGTCGAATCTGTTTTTAGCTCGCCAAAAACCTACCATTCAACATGCGATCGCCCTCAACCTTGGCTATGAGGTCAATGACAGCTTCAATATCTCCGGCTGGTTAGGCCACGAATGGTCGGAAACCGAAGATGCCGCCGCTGACTTTAACCGGTTCTCTTGGGCGCTCAATTTTGGCTTCCCCAATCTATTTGTGGATGGGAACTATGGCGGCTTCTCCATTGGCGCATTTCCCTACGTGACCCGTGAGAGTGGTCGTTTTCTGGAAGCCGATGATTCACCGATTGTGGCCCAGGTGTTTTATAGAGTGCAGTTGACTGATCAACTCTCAATTCAGCCTGGCTTGCTGCATGTGGCTAATCCCACCGGCAACATTGTTCGGGAAAATATATGGCTGGGATCGGTGCAAGCCCAGCTTACGTTCTAATTTTACGGGGTTCATCAGAGGCCAGGGATCTGGCTGGCTTCTGATGAACCCCGTAGGTTGGGAGAAACGAAGTGCAACCCAACATCCACAAGCATTTTGTTGGGTTCTGCTCACGCGCCACCCAACCTACCGATCCCCTCCAATGGGCGGGAGATCACTATCGCTTCATCTACCAATTGGTGCAAGAACACTTCGCCGCCATGCCATTGAGCCGCTAACAGAGGCAATTCAAAATTAAAAAATTTCAATTCAAAATGGCGCGGTTGAGATACTGGTGGAGCCTCAAGATCCCCGGTTTCTACCGGATTACCCACACTATTCAGCTCACCCCCAAGAAACCGGGGATCTAAACCCCCAGCCGATCACCCCAACTAACGTTGACTCACTGACAAAATGGTCAAACCAATAATCTCCTCACCGTCATAACGAATCACGAGATCATCGTCAGTCACTTCCGTATCTGTCGCCGCCTTAGCAGGCTGATGAAAATTGACATACAAAACATCCGCCTCCGCATCAAACGCCAACCAACAAGCGCGTTTTTCTACCTTTTGAAACGCTCTAGCCAAAGCGAGATAGTCACTAACATTAATTTGGGCTATGGCCATAACTGTTTCTTGCCCTCCAAATAACGGGACCTGCTGTTGAAGAAGGCCCATCCACCATGATTGCCGAAGTCACGATCGCGGTTTCCACCCACCCTGCGATCAAGCTATTGACAACCTCAACCAGGCTGCTGCCCAACTCACCAACCGGAAAAGTAGCACCACCGTCAACGTGACTCAAGCGGGCGATCGCTTCCACCTCACCACCCGCTTCACAATCAAAGCCATCGCCCAATACAAAGTCGTAGACAAAATCAGCCGGGAATTTAAATTTTGGACCTTTGATCTGGCAGGGTATCAGGATAAATGGATTACCTTCCCTTAGTTCACCCGGTGA
>CAYGVA010000282.1:0-4876 GCA_964353225.1 uncultured Leptolyngbya sp. | reverse complement strand
TAGTAATCTTTGAAGTCAGTGGCCGCCATGCATTGTCTCCCAAAAGCTTGCTTGCAATGTTAAAGGGCTGATGCACAGTGCATGGGTCTTCACTGTGCAAGTGTTGCCGATTGTATGGATAGAGGACCATGGCGAATGAAGTGCCAAGGGTTCTATACAAGTCTAGTTTTAGCGTACCAAAGGGGATGGAGATTGCAGGTTCGGTTCTTTCACCGTAGCGATCGCGGCAATCCCTCCCTTGGCTCAGCTTCGGGCCGTTCAAGATTCGGGATTCTCCCCTGGGCACGGGGGACATTTCTACCTTCAGGGGACGGTTGCGATCAGTCACTATGGGGGCATTGGTCGGTCATGGACGCAGTACGGGCGATCCGTCATCGAGACCCTATGGGTATGGAGGATAGCAACCCTATGAGCATGTTGGAATCAATCGGAATTGGATCGCGGCTGGCGAGATTTTTGGCGGCGATCGCGATGGTGGTCTTGACCGTATTTGGCAATGTTGGTCCGGCCCTGGCCCAAACCGCTGCGGGCGCAGAGGTGGCCGCAGCAGAGGTGGAAAGTCCGGCGGGGATAGTAGCTCCGGCCACTAACCGTCAGAGCTTTGTAGCGGCGGCGGTGCAGCGGGTGGGGCCAGCGGTGGTGCGCATTGACACCGAGAAAACGGTGGTCCGTGACAACCCCAGTTTGCTATTTGAGGATCCTTTCTTTCGCGGTTTTTTCGGGGAATCCGATGGCTTTAGGAGCCCTCCCCAAGAGCAACTGCTGCGGGGACAAGGGTCGGGGTTCATCATCAGCACCAATGGCGATGTGTTGACCAATGCCCATGTGGTGGATGGGGCCGATCGCGTCACCGTGACCCTCAAGGATGGCCGCACCTTTGATGCGGTAGTTGAAGGGGTCGATGAGGTCACAGATCTGGCGGTGGTGAAGATCGAGAGCGATGCTGAGACCCTGCCCGTAGCGCCCCTGGGGGACTCGGATGATGTGGTGGTAGGAGATTGGGCGATCGCGGTGGGCAACCCCCTCGGCCTCGACAATACCGTCACCCTCGGCATCGTCAGCACCCTGAAGCGCTCCAGTGCCGCCGTGGGGATTCCCGGTAAGCGCATCGACTTTATCCAAACCGATGCCGCCATTAACCCCGGCAACTCCGGCGGCCCGCTGCTTAATCAAAACGGTGAGGTGATTGGCATCAACACCGCCATCCGCGCCGACGCCATGGGCATTGGCTTTGCCATCCCGATCAATAAAGCCAAGACCATTAAGGACCAGCTCGCCCAAGGGGAAAGCATTGCCCATCCTTATTTGGGGGTGCAAATTGCCACCCTCTCCCCTGAGATCGCCCAGCGCAATAACGATGACCCCAATGCGGGCATGATGCTGCCGGAGGTGACCGGTGCCCTGGTGATTCGGGTGATTCCCGATACCCCCGCTGCCGAGTCAGGGCTACGGCGCGGCGATGTGATTGTGAAGGTGGATGATCAGCCGGTGGTCTCGGCGGATACCCTGCAAACCCAGGTGGATCACAGCCGCGTGGGCCAAACGCTGAAGCTGACGGTAAAACGGGGCAATCAAACCCAGCAAATTCGGGTCAGCACCGCCGAGCTGCAAAATTAAGCGCTTAAAGCTGGGGTCGTTCGACTGAATGGATTCGATCAATGGGTGCTGCATCGCAGCACCCATTGCGACAAGTATGGGAATACGGGCAGGGGCAGCAGGGGCGAACTTAGCCATCAGTGCAACGGGCTACCAAACGTTTTCAATCACATTCATCGCTTGTAGGTAGGCCGGGGTATTGTCTGGCTCCTCGGCATCCTCTAAGAAGCTGTCATCATTGACGGTTCTGCGGGCATTGTCGGCAATGACAGCGCTGACCACAAACTCCAGCGCTTCTTCTTTATCTAGATTTTGGAGCGCTTCCGCGTACTTACGACTGTGGGTGGGGCGCACCGACTCTTGGCAATAGTTCGAGAGTTGGCGGCTTTCGGTCATGACTGAAAACGCCAAGTCCTTGGTGGTGGGCTTGCCATAAAGGAGCATGTACAGCAGGTTTACCATCGAGGCATCGTGGACCTGGATTTGATATTTCCGCACAATCTGGGGCCAGTAGCGCAGGGCCTTGAGCCCCTCTAGGCCCCCTTTGCGCAGCCCCGCCGCTTCGCACCAAGTCTCTAGCTCCTCCATGCTTTTGGGTGCCCGTTCATGGGCTCGCATCTTTTCGGCCAACACTTGCCCCGCTTGAAAGTTGCGGGTCGGCTTCCCAGACACCGGCATCATCATGCTGCCCCGCACATCCGCCACCATCGCGGTGAGTTGAGCAAAGGTGTGATCCCGCACTTTCTCCATCTCGCCCCCCCGGCTGAGGGCCGCTTCGATGCGCTGGACGCCGTAGCCCAGTTCGGTGAGGGCGATGGGCTGGCGGTTATAGAGTCGTCGGCGATCGCGGCGAAACATCGACACCGTCGCCGCCTGATCCATACATTGGTCTAGCAGTAAGGTGAGCAGCGTTGGCAAGGTGCCGGTATTTTCCCGATGATAGGTATAGCCAAACCCCGCAAAAATCGAGGACATGTTTTTGGCGGCTTTGATGTATTGCGCTTCAACGTTATGGATGCCCGGTGACACCTGAATATTGGGGGAAATTTTATCCAGTAGGCGGGCACCCAGGAGCGCAGTCAAGGCATTGGGATGACAGAAATTTGCTGTAAAGCTATCCAGCGGATTCCGTAAGGCTCCGTGGCGATGAAAGCCGGAGAAGAAGGCCAAATTGGGTTGCTTTTCACACAAAACGTAGGACTCGTTCTTCATGTAATCATGGCTGAAGGACCCCGCCAGACAGGCCAGAACCACTTGCTCACGGTTTAGCTCGGCACGGAGATCACAGGCATCCTGAAGATCCTGCTCAATGTGATTACTGTTGGCGCTGAGGACAACCAGATCACAGTTTTCCAGTAAGTAAGCCAATGTATTAGGGGTTTCTTGGTGGCCCTGCTCATGAACCGCCATGTGGTGCATTCTTTCCACATGCTCGGGGTCCATCCCCTGAATGGCATCCTCGGAAAATGCCCCCATCAGGGATCGCCCCGATCGAGGGGCGACCAGTAGCGATTTGCCGTCGGTTTGCATGGCGCAGTTATAGGCCAGGGAGGCTGGGTAAAGACCGACGCTATAGAAGCCGACTTTGCCGTTCTCTAGGGCCAGAATCCGCTGCTTGATGCTGTCTTGGTCCAAAGAGTTGTCAAAAAAACTGTTCTGCATGCGGGTACCCAATGACTGGACTGATGGATAGCGAGGCAATCAATCCGAGATATCAGCATGAATCCTAACAGGCTGCGGCTGGCGATCGCTGCGGGACTCGCCCCTTCCCAGTGGCCCAGCAGATTGGACTGTCTGGGCTGAAATTGCCCTTGCGACAACGGTATGGCCCCCTAACACTAGGGCAGAATGCCTTAAGGCGATGCCCACCGTCGGTACGATTGGGCAATAAGTCGCGCCAACAATCCGGCCAATAACCCCCAAAATGCAGAGCCAATCCCCAGTAAGGTCACCCCAGAGGCCGTCACCAAAAACGTGATCAAAGCCGGTTCGCGCGCGGTCTCTGGGGCCAAAGCTGTGACCAAACTATTGCCGATAGTGCCCAGTAGCGCCAAACCCGCGATCGCCAGCACCAGCTCCGGCGGTAAGGCCGTAAAAAACGAGCTCACCGTTGCCCCAAATAACCCCACCACGATATACAACACCCCCACGGTCACCGCTGCGATGTAGCGTTTATCGGGGTCTTCGTGGGCTTCGCGCCCCATGGAAATGGCTGCCGTAATCGCCGCCAAGTTGATCGCAAAAGCCCCAAAAGGGGCCAAGAGCAGGGTGGCGACACCGGTCCAGCCGATCAAAGGGGAGCTGGGGACGGTGTAGCCAAAGGCTTTGATGGTGGCCACTCCGGGTACATTTTGAGAGGCCATGGTGACGATAAATAGGGGCAGGGCAATGCCAACCAGGGCACCCACCGAGAATCGTGGAGCCGTAAAGATTGGCGTCGCCCACTGGAGCTGAATGGCGTCGAATTGCAGTAGCCCCTGACCGCCAGCGATCAGCAAACCGATGATCAGGGCGGCAATCACGGCGTATCGGGGCTGGGCAGAGCGCATGACGACATAAACGCAAAACATGGCAAACACCATCCCAAATTGGGTTTCCATGGCGGTGAAAACATTTAAACCAAACTGCAGCAGCACCCCGGCCAACATGGCTGAGGCCAGGGAGAGGGGCAGGTGGTCTATCAATCGCTCAAACCAACCGGTAAAGCCGAAAAGGGTGATCAGGGCGGCGCAGATCAAAAAGGCGGCGATCGCCTCCGCCATGGTGGCCCCCGCCCCCGCCGTAATCAACAGGGCCGCCCCTGGGGTAGACCAGGCGGTGACGATGGGAACCCGATAGCGCAGGGAGAGCCCCATACTGGTAAGGCCCATGCCCCATCCCAAGGCCCACAGCCACGAGCCAATTTCGGCCTGGGAGGCTCCCAAGGCTTGGGCCGCTTGGAACACAATCACAGCAGCACTGGTGAACCCGACTAAGACGGTCACAAAACCGGCGATCGCCGCCGACACCGAAAAATCTTTGATGATGGCCATAAAACCCTTAAATGTGGCCTTTGGCCATAAAATCCCTGCTCAGCCGCGATCTCAGCCAGGGGTTGCTCGGTACGGAGGGCTTGCTTGACCTGCTGCAATTGCCAATGCCGTTGATAGTGATGGGGCGGACAACCCACCTGCTGCCGAAAGCACCGAACTTACACCTCACGGGGACTAGAAACGCTGTATCAGTAGTAACCGTCCCCTGAGCGGAGTCGTTGGCTTTGCCGCCCCAGCGGGGCTAGGGG
>CAYGVA010000281.1:0-4886 GCA_964353225.1 uncultured Leptolyngbya sp. | reverse complement strand
CCCCCTTCAGCGCTTTACTAATATAACTGGACCCATAAAGTCTGTCAACAAGGTTTTGGAAGTTTTTTCCGGAAACCCTAGGTGCCTTGAATTACAAGGGTTTGGGCATCTTTTGGAGCGACTCTCGTCTCATTGCACTGAAGGGCTGAAGACGATCTGTCTTTCTCAGCGCTTGAGTATTTTCCACATCGTTGGGCCGACTAGCGGCATTAAGCAGGTGAGCGTTGAGGGCCGTCATAACGCTCAATAGCTTCCCTCCATATATTTGGCAGATCTAGACCTAGTGTCTGGCTAGTTGGGGTTAAGTTGAAAATTCTTTGTAAGCTAAGTCTTACTGAACAACTGCACAGGCTAGGGGCGAAGCGTCTCTAATCCTTGCAAGGTCAATGTCCTTCGGGTAGCAGACATTTCTGTGGCTACGCCATTCTGAAATCATGCAGGCAGCACTGCCTTACGGGCTTGGCCATACCCTTGTTATTTGATTGGGGCACTCAGCAACCGTTTACCAGTAGCACGATATAGCAGTCGTTAGTCCCATGGGGACAAGACTAGGGTTGATTCTTTAAAGGGAAAAAAACAGGCTTTGTTCACACCGGTTAGGTTAGGCGAAGATTTCGGTCAACGATGGGACGCTACGACCGGGGGCATTTGGATTGCCCCCAGACCCCCTCCACCAGGACGAAGCGCCGTCCTGGACCTCGCGCACAGTGTTACTCAATGGGCCTTTGCAACGATCGGTTCGTAGAGATTTCGTTATGGCCGTTGCCCGGTGCCGCAATGTTTGAAGTAGCCCATGGACCATCTTGGATTTTGTCTCTGCCAAATGAATCAACCCTAGGGGACAAGACTTGGAGCCTCTTTGTTTTTGCGCAAAGCATCATACGAATAGTCAGTGTCCTCGGCAAAGGGGCTAAAGCGATATCTTCCAATCAAGTTCTAGGAGCAGTATGCGATATCTAGTGCCTAGGAAACCGAGTCAATCCTCCCAGCGGATCGCAGCTCGTGATGGCGGCTTCCCTGACATTGAGCGCATTGGCGACCCCCATTCCCCTTGGCGGGATCCCTATCACCTCTTGCTCACTATTCCTTGGTGGGGATTTGTCAGCTTACTGCTCTTGACGTATTTGTGTATCAATGGGGCGTTTGCCTTTGCCTATTGGATAGGAGGGGATGAGATCGCGAATGCCGCTCCCGGTTCCTTTATCGATGCCTTCTTCTTTAGCGTGCAAACCATGGCATCGATTGGCTATGGGGCAATGCATCCTCAAACCGCCTATGCTAACTGGCTAGTGGTGATTGAATCCTTTGCTGGCTTGCTGTTCATGGCCATGGCGACGGGCATGATTTTCGCCCGGTTTTCGGTGCCGACTTCGCGGATTTTATTTAGTCACTATGCGGTCATTACGTCGGTTAACGGGGTGCCGACACTGATGTTTCGAACAGCCAATAAGCGGCGGAATCGGATTTTGGAGGCGCAGTTGTGGGTCACTTTGGTGCGGGATGAGGTGACTGCAGAGGGAGACTATTTTCGGCGGTTCTATGATCTCAAACTGACTCGCTCCCATACCCCTCTATTTGCCCTCACCTGGACAGCAATGCATCCCATTGACGAAAACAGTCCTCTTTATGAGAAAAGCCCCGAATCTTTGCATCAGACCCACAGCGAAATTGTGGTGATTCTAACGGGGATTGATGAAACCATTTCTCAGACGATCCACGCCCGCCATTCTTTCATTTCAGACGAAATTCTGTGGGATTACTGCTTCGAAGATATTTTGGGCTGGACGGACGATGGGCGACGGGCCATTAACTATTGCAGCTTTGACCTCGTCAAGCCTGTAACTAACTCAGGGGGGACGCAGCCTGGGTCAACCCCGCACGAGGGTGGGTCGCCATCAATTCCCGCACCTGTTCAGCGTGGTAAGAACTGCGGGTAAGGGGAGATGAAACCATCTGCAAAAAGCCCATGGCTTCCCCCGCTAGACGCCAAGTCTCGAACTGGGTCGGGGTAATAAAGCTTTGAAGGTCAAGGTGTTTAGCACTCGGTTGTAGATATTGGCCAATGGTCAAGATGTCACAGTCTACGGCCCGTAGATCGGCCATCACTTGGCGTACTTCTGCGTCAGTTTCTCCGAGGCCTACCATGATGCCTGACTTGGTGTAGGTCGAGGGAGATAGGTTTCGGGTTCGCTGTAGGAGTTCGAGCGATCGCCCGTAGTCCCCCTGGGGGCGAACCCGGCGATATAACCGTGGGACTGTTTCCGTATTGTGGTTCAGGACTTCCGGTTGAGCTTCTAGGATGGTAGATAGCGCATCCCAATTCCCGCAAAGATCGGGGATCAGTACCTCAATGGTGGTTTGGGGAGAAGCTCGACGGGTTTCTTGAATGCAGCGGACAAACTGGGTAGCCCCCTCATCGGGTAAGTCGTCTCGGTTAACGGAGGTAATCACCACATGATTCAGCTTCATTCGTTGGACCGCCTCGGCTAATCGCAACGGTTCAGTGGGATCAAGGGGCTGGGGCTTCTTCTCAAAATCAATATCGCAGTACGGGCAGGCCCGAGTACAAGCCGGCCCCATGATCAAGAAGGTGGCTGTACCGGCATTAAAGCACTCGCCGATGTTGGGACAAGATGCTTCTTCGCAAACGGTGTTGAGTTGTAGGTCTCGCAGCAGAGATTTAACGTTGCCTACCCTTTCCCACTGGGGTGCTTTTACCCGGAGCCAATCTGGTTTTACTGCCACAGTACTGTTTGCTTTAATCACTTAAGTTTCATCCTAGTGCAGGGATTCCGATTGGTTGAATAAAATCATGGTTATCCTGGGGGCACAGATGATGTCCCATGGCCATGCTCAACAATTAGCCTGTGCTGAATCAGTCTGCAATTCGTCGATGCGCTATGGTGCTCTGCTTTGGAGCCGCCGGAATGGTGGCGTCAGCGGAATGGCAGCGACGATCACCGCCGACCCAAGTGCTTTGGCAGCCCACTCGCATCGATCATTTGCAGCGGGTATTAGCCAACTCTCCGGTGGCCGCCATGGTGAGTGACGTCCACTTAGTGATTCGCCTGGACGCACGTGAACTCGATCTCTATGCAGGGGAAACGGTGGTGGCAACCTACCCTGTAGCCATCGGTCAGGATGAATGGGAAACACCGGTTGGGCATTTTGCAGTCTTAGATATGCGTGAAGATCCGGTTTGGCAACACCCCATCACGAAAGAAGCCGTGGGTCCGGGTCCGGATAACCCGCTGGGATCACGGTGGATTGGCTTTGCTTTCTCCGATGAATACCGGATTGGCATCCATGGCACCTATGCCGAGGAGTTAGTGGGGCAGGCGGTTTCCCATGGCTGTGTGCGCATGCGGGGGGATGATATTGAGGCTCTGTTTGAGAACCTCGGCATCGGCACCCCACTGGTGGTTAAACCTTGACGGTCAGGTCCTAACTCGGCTGTGCCTCTGGGTGCGATCTCTATGGGTGACGGATAACCTATAACTGACGCCAAATCTCTGGGAGTAGCGCTGCAGGAATTTGGGCTAAGGATTTTTGCTGCACCGTAATGCCGAGGTGTTGGGCCTGGTGTCGCAAGTTATTAAGGATGGACTGAAATGCAGTTTGGGCCAAGGTTGATTGCTCTGCCTGCCATCCAAGCATGGCTTGGACGTAATGGTCGATCGCAACTTGAAACGGATCGTGCTTGGGCGGCGGTGCATCTTGCAGGGCAAGTTGTTCGTACACAACCCCTAAACTATGGTGAGTTGCCCAAATATCAAACCCTTGGGCCGATTGCTCTGGGGGTAAGTGTAAGGCCGCTTCATAGGCGGTGATCGCCTGCCCCCAAGCCCGATGTTGGTGGGGATCACCGTCAGGATATTGACGGCCCAAATCCCAGTAGGCAGTGCCCACGTTGTTCTGCGTCGCCCCATACCCCACCGGATCTAGTGCTAGGGTCCGGTATGCCAAAGCCTTACGGTAGGCAGCGATCGCCTCGTCCAGCAACAACTGGGGACGCTCATGCTGGGCTAGGCTCCAGTAGGTAATGCCTAGATTGTTTTGGAGCTGCCCATAACGACTCGCCGCACTATGGGGGGGACAACGGCGGAGGGCTTCACCATAGGCAGAAATCGCTTGATGCAGGTAATCTGACGTTTGGGTTTGTTGGGCCAAGCTCCAGTAGGCGGTTCCCAAATGGGTTTGCAGCGTCACATACAGATCCCGATCTCGTTCGGCATCAACATATTGCAACGCGCGATGGAAAGCCCTGACCGCCTGGGCAAGGTGATGTTCAGGCTGACCATGGGCCGCCTGCAAGCAATACACACTCCCCAAATTGCTGTGAATTCGCATCAATGTATCAGCGGGCAAGGCCTCACCCTCTATGGCGAGGGCCGATTCATACCGCTGAATACTATGTTTCAAATAATGCTGACGGGCCTCGACATCTGTGACCTGTTGAGCCCACATCCAATACAAACTACCCAGATCATTCAGCCCTTCAGCATGTTGGGAATCGGCGGTGATACCGGACCCAAGCACGTTTTCATACTGTCCTATCGCGGTTTTGAGGAGCGCAATACTATGGTCCCCCGCTTCCACTTGATCCCGCAATCGATGGGCTTCCACCCAGATTAAGGCCGGCAAAGCCGTAGGGGTCTCGTCAGGAATCCGCAGAGTGACCGGAGGTGTTGCTGCCAATCCCTCTGCTGGAGCATTGTCAGCAACCGTGGCGGCAGGCGGTGACGACTCTAGCTGCGATAAATCGGTGCTGAGGCGCTGCCAAAGTTCTGGGGATAGATTGGGTATCTGTTCGGGGGACCAAGACGGGTCTGAGGAAGCAGTCACCGGCTCCACCACTTCTGGCAAATCTAGGGCCGCATCTCCCC
>CAYGVA010000280.1:0-4946 GCA_964353225.1 uncultured Leptolyngbya sp. | reverse complement strand
TTCCCCATTACGCTACCAGAAACGCGACACACTCCACATGGGCGGTTTGGGGAAAAAAGTCAGCGGACTGCACCTGCCGTAAACGGTAGCCACCCTCGCCACAGAGCTGCTTGAGATCCCGAGCTAAGGTGGCCGGGTTGCAGCTCATATACACAATCTTCCGGGGATGCAGCGCCATCAATGCCGCCAATACCGCCCCATCACACCCCTTCCGAGGCGGATCTAAAAGCACCACATCCGGTGGACCCCCCAAGCTCTCAGCCACCTTCGGCAGTAACGTCGCCACGGTGCCGGTTTGAAAGCGGACATTCCGAATGCCATTCAGCTTGGCATTTTCCTGGGCCGTTTCTACGGCCTCCTGCTGCACCTCCAAGCCCAGTACCTTCTTGACCTGTCGCGCTAGGGGCAACGTTAACGTACCAATGCCACTGTAAGCATCTACCAGGGTTTCCTCACCCGTCAGCGCCAATTGGTCCACAATGACGCCTAACAGCCGCTCCGCCTGCTCCGTATACACCTGAAAGAAGGTAGTGGGATAGATGTAAAACCGTAACCCCGCAAACCGCTCTTCTATATAGGGGCGTCCCACCACATAGCGGGTTTCCGAACCGAAAATTGTGTTGCCCTTGTCAGCATTGAGGTTGACACAGACCCCCACCAGGTTGGGGTAGCGCTCCTTCCACTCGTCGGCTAAGGGCTCAATATCCGGTAACTCCCAGGTACTACTCACCAGGGTCAACAAGATTTCCCCCGTGCGGCGACCAATGCGGAGCGCCAGATGGCGTATGCCCCTCGTTCCTTGCTCCGGGTCGTAAATCCCCCAACCTTGTTTCTGAATATCTTGCTTCACCTCCGCTAGCAGCGGATCTAGGCGCTCATCCTGCACAGGGCATTGGTTGAGGTTAATGATTTGGTGGGTGCCTTTGCGGTAGTAGCCTGCCTTTACCTGCCCTTCCGCCGATAGCGCCAACGGGTAGGTCACCTTATTGCGATACCGCAACGGGTTGCTCGCGGCCAGGGTAGGGGCGATCTGAACACCCTTAAACCCGCCAATGCGCTCCAAGGCATCCTTGATTTGTTGCTCCTTAGCCCGCAACTGTGCCGGATAATCTACCGTTTGCCACTGGCAGCCGCCGCATTTATCCGCCACGATGCAGGCCGGTCGTACTCGATCCGCCGATGGCTCCAGTACTTCCAGTAACTTGCCTCGCCCAAAGGTGGGTTTTATGAAAACTAGACGGGCTTGGATGCGATCGCCCGGCACCGTATCCGGCACAAACACCACCCGGTTCTCCCAGCGCCCCACCCCCTCACCCTGACTACTGAGATCAGTAATCTCTAGCTCCAGAGTTTGCCCTTGCTGCCAACTCGTCATACTGTTACGTCCCCAAAGGTTAAGCGTAGATTTCGGACATGAGACGTGAACTAGTCATAGTACCTTTGGGCGAATCAGCAGGATTATCGAAAGGGCAAGTAAATCGCCTCCCAGAACCATATTGTCATTGAAGCTAGGCTTTTTACTTCTAAATCACCGAATAACCCCACAGTTTTACGGCGCTTGCATCTTCTCATCAGAAGATTGGGCAATCTAAATACAGGGCATAGCGTTACTGAATCAATAATGCAACTGATAAGTCGATAACTGTGGACAGGGGTGATGGCACCATCACCCCCCGCACTGGCAAGACCTTAACACTAGACCCTTCCCAAACGATTTCTACGGACAGTTTTTAGGTATTGGCCAACCATGGATATGACTGTTGTGCTCCCTACTTATAACGGAGCTACGCGCATCTCAGCAGTACTGGATCGGCTGAGAGCCCAGAATATCCCAGCCCATGTGAAATGGGAAGTTATTGTTGTTGACAATAATAGTCAGGATAATACCGCAGAGATATTTCAACTCAACCAAAAAAAATGGTTAAAAACAACTCCTCTGAGATATATTTTTGAGCCCAAGCAAGGACTTGCCTTTGCTCGACAATGCGGCGTTGATAATGCCCTTGGTGCCATCGTTGGCTTTATCGATGATGACAATTGGCCTAGCCCAGACTGGGTGAATAAAGCAATTGAATTTGGCCAACTTTATCCCGAAGCCGGTGCCTACGGCGGCAAAACCACAGCTTTTTTTGAGAGTCCTCCAACAATATCGATTAGCAAGATTTCAAAATTTCTGGCCCTTCAAGACTATGGCTCGAAACCGTATAAATTCCAGCCTGAGAGACAAATACTACCCGCAGGAGCCGGTCTAGTGGTTCGCCGGAAGGCATGGCTAGACTGTATACCAAAAAAACTAGTTAGAATATCTCAAGGTGGAGATGACTACGAAATTTCGTTGAGATTATCCAAGCAGGGCTGGGAAATTTACTACAATCCTTCAATGTTAATTCAACATTACATTCCTGCTAGTAGACTTGACCCCAGTTACTTGACCCAGTTGACCCATCGTTATGGTCTATGTACTTGTGAACTAATGATGATTTCGGTGCCTCACTGGCAAAAACCTTTACTCCTTACAAGATTTTTGGTGGGAACATTAAAACGCATAGGCATTCATCTTTATCGACATGGCTGGCGTCAGCATGACGTGGGTTTGCAATGTCAACTTAGTTTTTACATTGGCAATTTCAAAAGCCCGTTTATTTATCTCCAAAAATCAGTGAGCGAAATTTTTGTTGGGCTTTAATAAGCTCAGTGCACCAGAAGAATAGTTTTATGCCTGCAATATCAGTTGTTATCCCTGCCTATAATTCTGAAGATACTATTTCGGAAACGATAGAATCCGTTCTAGAACAAACATTTTCGAACTTTGAATTGATCATCGTAAATGATGGGTCGACAGATAAAACGCTAGAAATAATATCCCGATTTTTAGATGAGAGAATAAAAGTTATCTCCCAAGAAAATAGTGGACCTCAGAGAAGTAGAAATGTTGGAGCTAAAAATGCTCAAGGAAAATATATTGCATTTTTAGATGCTGACGACTTATGGACGGCTAATAAATTAGAGCTGCAATTCAAAGCTCTTGAAAATAACTTAAAAGCGTCAGTTGTTTACAGTTGGACTAATGTCATAGATCAGAATGGTCAGTTTTCTCGCCGTGGAGGTCGTTGCAAGCGAAAAGGAAATGTTTTTTTTGACTTGCTTCTAAGTAATTTTCTTGAAAGTGGCTCTAATCCGTTGATACGCTTAGATGCCATTGAAAATATTGGCGGGTTTGACGAAAGAATAGTGGCTGCACAAGACTGGGATTTGTATATTAAATTGGCGGAAAAATATTCTTTTGAATGCATTCCAGAAGTTCAAGTTTTGTATAGAAAAAGATTAGATTCAAAGTCTTGGTCTAAGAATATAAAAAGGCAAGAAGAAGGACTATTGCAAATTTTAAGAAAACATATATCTTCCAATAAAGAACTTGAAAAATATCGAAAATACTTTATGTTGAACAGCTACAAATATCTTTTATTTGAATGTCTTCAGCCTCCTTTTCTGAAAACTAAAGCATTGCAGTCCATTCGATTGTTTTGGATGATCTGTGTCAATGAATTTTCCTTTGCAACGAAAAAGATTTCAATTAAAATCTTTCTCAGGATCCTTGCCTTGTTATTGTTGCCTCGCTCCGGAAGTACTTTCCTATTCAAGGAGTATTTGTATTTCTTTGACGTTACATCTCTAATGGGCGACCTAAAGTTAAATAATGATTTTTGAAATTGCTTGACTGAAATTAAATAATATAAAAATCGAGGTTTTATGGAACTCGTTTCTGTAGTTATTCCTGTTTATAATGGTGCATCAACAATCGCAGAGACTGTCAATTCTGTTATATCTCAAACCCACTCTAATTTGGAGATCGTTGTTATCAATGATGGTTCAAAAGATTCTACCTTAGAAATTATTGAATCTATCCCTGATGCGAGGATTCAAGTCTTATCCTATCCCAATGCGGGTCTCTCAGAAAGTCGAAATCGAGGCATTAGACAATCCAAAGGAAGGTTTATATCATTTGTAGATGCCGATGATCTTTGGATGCCAGATAAAATAGAACTTCAACTCAAAGCACTTCAAGACTCGCCACAATCAGGTTTGGCATATAGCTGGGTAGACTATATCGATGGGTCGAGTCAGTTTATTAGAGTTGGCAGCCATTTTGAGTTGGAGGGGTATATTCTTGAGGCGCTCATCAAAAGGAACTTTATTGATAATGGCTCTAATGTCATCATTCGTCGAAATGTCCTAGACAAAATTGGTTTTTTTGATAAGAGCCTATCTGCATCTGAAGACTGGGATATGTGGCTAAGAATTGCTGAAATTTATCCATTTGTTTGTGTTCCTAAGGTTCAGGTTTTATATCGATCTCATCCAGGAACGATGTCCTCAGACACAACCAATCTTGCGAGGATGACCTTACTTGTTACGGATCGCTTCTTTGCTAGGAATCCACATCTTAAAGATAAGATTGCTGCACAATCTTATGCGGATCGTTATCGCTACCTTGCATTTAAATGTATAGAATCTTACCCAAGTCGAGATAATGGTTGGATGGCAATTGAACTTTTTGTTCAAGCTGCCATAAGAGAACCAAATTGGTGGATTGCAAGACTGAATGTGCTTGCAGTGTTTTTGATGAAAGCAACCGTGTATATGGTGTTTCCTTTTGCGTTTAGGAAAGTCAATGTGAAGCCTCAAGCTTTGCCGTGACTTTTTCTGCATGTGATGGCTTGTAGCAGTAGACACACTAATAGTGGATCAGCGATGTACCGCCTCAAATTCACTTAGCTATAAAATTAAAATTTCTTGTAATTCCTAGGCGCAAGAACCAAGCGTTTTGCGCTAAGTGGTAAGAGTCTTAGACGACTAACTGTGAGGCTTTCTTTGTATGGCTGGGTTACGTATTTGGTAACCGTCCCACACATTACGCTGGCTGAGCGGAGTCGAAGCCAGATCTC
>CAYGVA010000279.1:0-4962 GCA_964353225.1 uncultured Leptolyngbya sp. | reverse complement strand
GGAAAATGAAATATCCCACGACATAAGCAAATAAGGCTGGCACTGCAATCATCGCAATGAATGCAACTGGGAAATACTTTAAGGGAGCAATGAACCATGGCAACGTCTCCAACCCATTCCAGACCATAAAGTCAGGCAGCTCACCACCGTAGGTGTTGCCTTCGGCGGAGAGGTTGAGTTTTAGATAATAGGCCGAAGCATAACCACCTAAGGTGAAGAAAATGCCGTGGGCAAAGCTCAAAATGCCGGTGAATCCCCAGACTAAATCCAGGGAAATTGCCAATGCCCCAAAAAGCAAAAGCTTCGACATCAAAGAGACTTGGAACTCTCCCATCACGAAGGGAAAGATGATGAATATCAGTAGGCCAATCCCACTAATGACAGCCAGTTTCGCCGGAAACGTTGACTGTTTGTAACCCATTACTACATTTGCCATATCCAGAGCTCCTGCCGATAATTTAGACCGTGAGGGTGATCAAAAGACTATTTTTGTAAGCTCTAGGTCCGTTTCTGAACCGTAAACAATCCTTCGGGACGATACCGAATTAGAACAATCACTGCCCCTAAAACCAATACCCTTGCGGTTGGGTCGTTGAGAATAAAGGCAAGGATTGCATTGGATTCTCCGATCAAGAATGAACCAGCCAGAATACCAATAAGCTTGTCGACACCACCTGTTACGACAACCATCCAAGCATCGACTAGGTAGTCTTGACCCATGGGTGGAGCCACTGTTTTGAGGGCAGAAATGACCGCTCCAGCCACTCCAGCCAATCCACAACCGTAAGCAAAAGTTCCCATGTCAACCAGTTTGGTGTTGACACCCAAGCATTGAGCCATGCTGCGGTTTTGGGTGACGGCTCTAATCTGGCGACCCCAAGAGGTGCCGTAAAACAAGTACATGGTTACGCCTAGCAGCGCTAAAGCAATACCAATAATGAAGAGTCGGTAATAGGAAATAGCAACGAGTGGAGAACCCGAGGGGTCTGTCATGAAAGTGACGTTACCTGACAAATAAGCAGGGGACTTAACGTACTTCAGCTGGGCGGTAAATATTAACTTGATGACACCCTGTAAAACGATGCTGAGCCCCCAGGTTGCTAAGAGTGTTTCCAAGGGACGACCGTATAATCGCCTAATAATGGTAAGCTCAACAATTGCTCCGATAATAGCTGTACCCAGAAATGCAAAGGGAATTGTCAGGAGCAAATCCATCTTAAAAAGATCTTGCATCAAGAAGGTAATGTAAGCTCCCAACATGATGAATTCGCCGTGGGCAAGGTTGATGATTCGCATCACCCCGAAAGTGATAGAAAGACCTAAACCGGTCAAGAGCAAAATGCCTACAATTCCGAGGCCATTCAACGCTTGGTTGAGAATGGTTGAAAGCTGAAAGCCTTCTGCGGCTTCTTCCTGTGCCAGCAAGTACAGGGGCGATAACATTGAAGACAAGGTAAGGTCCAACATAGCGCTCAGAGTAAGGCTTACTAAGGTCTCGATCAACGTAAATATATCTACAAAAATCTGTTGGCAGGACTGTTTAACGAGGAATCTGCCAACAGATTAGTAGAGAAACTGACTTAGCTAAGAAGCCGGTTTACAGGAACTGCGGTGCTAGGTCCTCACCTGTTTCTTGGGTAGGGTCACTGCGATCATCCGGAGCCGGGTGTACGCATTTACGACCTGGATAGAGCGTTTGACTCCAAGGAATCGGCTTCACAGCGGCATCGGTTGCAAAGACGATTTCAGCCTGACCATCTTCTTTCCACTTGCCAATCCGTGAATAGAGATAGGTGTGGTAGTTGTCAGGGTCTATTTTGACCTTGCCTTGAGGGGCATTAAACTCTTGACCGCGAGTCGCTTCACGCAATGTCTCGGTGTTGATTTCATCGCCCGCTTCCAGAATATCTTTCATGGCTTGGGCCATAAAGAAGGTCTGTAAGTAAGCTGCTTCCATCACACCGTTGGTAACGCGGTCATCACCAAACTTTTCCTTGAACTGAGCCACAAAGGCCGTGTTCTCGGGAGTGTCAACCGATTGGAAATAGTTGAAGCTGGTGTAGTGGCCCGCCGAAAATTCAGGACCCATGGCTTGAATTTCTTCTTCAGTGGTGGGATACGCCATGATTGGGATATCTTCGGCATTGATGCCCGCATCCTTAAACTGACGATAGAACGCTGGGATACTATCCCCCACCAAGTTGCTCAACACAAAGTCAGGACTGGCTGCTTTGATTTTGTTGATGATGGTGATAAATTCCGTGGTGCCTAGGGCTGCATACTCATCACCCACCACGGTGCCGCCTGCTTTCTCAAGCTCGGCCTTACCAATCCGGTTACTTTCCTTGGGATAGATGTAGTCAGAGCCGATAAAGAAGCCCTTGGGACCAAAGTTTTCGTAGCAATAAGGAATAGAGTCCGTAATCTGCTGGTTAGGTGCAGCACCAGTGTAGAAAACGTTGGAGCTACATTCGTTTCCTTCGTAATAGACCGGGTAATAGAGAATGGAATCTTCCTCTTCAAACACCGGCAGCACAGACTTACGGCTAGCAGAGGTGTAACAACCCAGGACGCAAACAACGCCGTCTTCGTTAATGAGTCGCTTAGACATCTGGTTGTAGAGGTCCCAGTTGGAGTCAGGGTTGACTACAACCTCCTCAATCGTTTTGCCAGCAATACCTGGGCCATTGGCTTCCCAAGGACCGGTGCCCGTGTTGATTTGCTCAAGGGCTAGGAACGTCGCATCCTGCAGAGATTTTTCGACAATCGCGATGGTACCCGTTGTGGAGTACATGACACCGACTTTGATGGTTTCTCCACCACCACCTTCACCGGACGAATCACCACCGTCAGATGAAGTGTCTGTGGAACTACCACCGGCGCAAGCTGCTAGAACAGTAGTTCCAGCGGCTAAAGAACCGTACTGAATAAATTTACGTCGACTAAGGCTGCTTGAAACGGGAAATTTTGACATAGAAGTCACTTAACCTCACACACAATTATCAGAAAATAAGCTGTAAACCCTACTCAAACATGGTGTTTGAGTGATAAATGCAGCTTAGCGATTCACCATAGCATGCAATTTACACGACAGAAGCCCGTAAAAGAATCAACCCTGAAAGAGGTATCCTCACGCTTGCCTGAAGTGATGTCAGTAAAACCGCTTTTGCAAACTAAGTGTCAGGAGAAATTGCTCATTTCCACATAACTTTACATTGCCTAGACGGATGTCTTTTGTTGCTGACGATACAAAACAAGGGTTCTTAATGCTTGGTTGGTGAAGACTGTGCCTGTCTTGTCAGCGCCTGCCTATTAGCCGATTGTTTATGCTGGATAAAATTTGGAGCTGATAGCGACGATTGATCACAACCTAAGGGTGTAGAAATGCATTAGGGGTAATGTTTAAGAATGGATTAAGGTCACGGGTTGCTGTAAGGTTGTGAGGCTTATCCTACTGGCGGGAAACATGGCTAAGTCTCACCGGTCCATTGGCCTCAGCGTTGTAAGCCCGGTGGACAGAAATTTGTTTTTATGATCAGGTTTTATTTTTTTGTCTTCAAAGTGAAGATGCCTTTGAAATACGCAGGCTGACCAACTCGGTTGAAAGAGCATTTTAGGCGAGTTTTTTTGCGTATAGCTTGGCTGCTCTGGGCTCTGGTGCAAAATGCTGCCTCAAGTAGAGTCAGGTTTGGAGTTGCTATCACCTTGAGGATGAAGCGTTTCAATGCTCAGCCTGACTGAAAAACATATGACTTCGCTCAGTCGGCGTAGTATCAGGGATGTTTATGTATTGATGTTCAGCTTTGTCTTCACCCCCGAATCGATGGTGATCAATCGTTATAAACATGTCCGGTCACGAGTGGCCGCCCCATACCTTTCTCTGGCATGTCGTTCTTAATCATGCGCTGGCCCTAAAACGCCAAGGATTTTTGATTTGGGCTGTTGGTTGTATTTCAAGTCAGATGCATCGAGATGCATTGCCAGCATTCTGTATCCGAAGCAACATTTTTGGCTGGTTTGGAGCTGATACAACAGTACATCAAAGGGATGTCAGGGTTGATGGGGTGCTGAGGTTTGCTAATATTCACGTCTAAACATCCCAGAATGATTCAGGTTGGTCGTTCCCCTCTGAGGTCTGAATATCCTTATATGTTCTTTTCAAGGTGCCTCGACTTCTTGAATCCCAAAATCTTCTGAGGGATTTGACTGGGTGCTTCGCTCAAGATCATTGAGGTTGCACGTGAAATTCACCCAGCAAACGCAGTGATGGTGTATACAGATTTAGGAGTTGGTTATGTCTTTTCACGGTGATATTTCTTCAAGTAATGATGCTGTTGGTGTGGCCGTTGTTAATTACAAAATGCCTCGGCTTCACACCAAAGCAGAAGTGCTTGAAAATTGTCAAAACATCTCGGACATGATTGACGGCATGAAGCTGGGTTTGCCAGGGATGGATTTGGTGATCTTTCCTGAATATTCCACCCATGGAATCATGTATGACCGTGACGAGATGATGGAAACGGCCGCCAGTATTCCTGGCCCTGAGACCGATATTTTTGCTGAGGCTTGCATTCGAAATAAGGTTTGGGGGGTGTTTTCTCTGACCGGTGAGCGTCATGAAGAGCACCCGCACAAGGTCCCTTACAACACCTTGATTTTGATGAATGATCGGGGGGAGATTGTCCAAAAGTATCGCAAGATCATGCCGTGGACACCCATTGAGGGCTGGTATCCTGGCAACTGCACCTACGTTTCAGAGGGGCCAAAGGGGCTTAAGGTTAGTCTGATTATTTGTGACGATGGCAACTACCCCGAAATTTGGCGTGATTGTGTGATGAAGGGGGCTGAGTTGGTGGTTCGCTGCCAGGGATATATGTATCCAGCGAAGGATCAGCAAATCATGGTCTCTAAGGCCATGGCCTGGATGAATAACACCTATGTCGCGGTGGCCAATGCGGCTGG
>CAYGVA010000278.1:0-4997 GCA_964353225.1 uncultured Leptolyngbya sp. | reverse complement strand
TTGATTTCTCGATTCCAAAGTCAGTCCCAAGCTGCTTTAGAGAGCAATTGACGTTTATTAGTGCTTGCAATCAGTAAATTGCGCACATCATTTCTCAACCTTAGGCAACAGGGAAAATCATGTTAGGCAAACAGTTACTCCAGTCCGGTACATTCGCAGCGTTAGGTGTCCTTATGGTGGGCGCAGGCCAGGGAGCAATGGCTGCCACCATCAACGCCACCCTGACAGCAGATAATTTCTATGGTCTTTTTTATGGCAACGAAAGCGGCAGTCTTTTGAATTTCGTCGGTCGCAACGAAACCGGTGCTGCCGGTAGTCCGGGCACTTACAATTGGTCTGAGGCTGAGACCTGGAACTTTAATGTTGGCTCTGAAGATTATCTCTACGTTGTCACCTGGGATGATGGGAATGTAGCAGAATCCTGGCTGGGTGAATTTGAAATTGGCGGGCGCACGGTGCTGACCGGTGCCGATGATTGGGAATATATCGTGGGTGGTGACAGCCCTTACCTGGAGGATTCAGCCACGAATTTGATGCCCGAAAGTGATGAATTGAACGGGCTTATTGACGGCGCGGCTTGGCAAGACACCATCAGCGTTGGGGATAATGGCATCGCACCGTGGGGAACGATTGCGAATATCGACGGAGAAGCGGACTGGCTGCAAACCGCATCCCACACCGCTGGCAAATACTCGATTTTCCGCACCAAAGTCCCCGCTGAAACGGTGGCTGCGGTACCGGAACCCGCTTCACTTTTGGGGCTGTTAGCGATTGGGGCGATCGGCAGTGGCACTGCCATGAAGCGCAAGTTCCAAGCCTAATCAACAGATTTCAACCCACAAAAAACGCTCAATCCCCAAGCAGACGCATTCTCCCTTCTGCTTGGGGATTTCTTGTTGCCGCTGGCCCGCGTCCTTTATGTTTGTGCACATCCCTGGATTGAGGCCAACTCGGTTGATCCCCGCTGCAGCCCCACTATCAAGCGGGCTGCAGTTTACCACCTGGCTAAGCCTGTTGTAGCTGTCTAGCACGCTCAACCACAGGGATGCCGGTGCGCTCTCGGGTCAGTCGAGCATTCATATCAATGGCTAGCACTTGACCTAATTTAACCAGTGACTTGAGTAAGCCCGTTGCCTGGTTGGGTTCAGCGGTTTGCAAATACCGCAGCCAGGGATTGAGGTGCTGCCAGTAGAGTTCTTGGGCACGATTCATAGATAGGTCAAGGCCAAGGCGATCGCTGAGGTGAATCAAGCGACAGAGCCAGTCTACATCCGCGATCAGGGTGTCGGGGTGGGGCTGTTGCAACACTTGCCAGAGGGAACGGCGAATCAAGGGTTCCAAAATGCCACGGGCCGCCGGTAAAGACAACTGACAATTGAACTGACTGGCTTCGTGGGCGATCGCCTCCAGTTCTCCCAAATAAATGCCTCCCCGCTGGACGGGGGAAACCTCTGGGTCGCTGGTTTCTTGCTCTAGGGAACGTAGCCCCTCTAAAGCCCGGTGGCCAATGGCCACCTCTGCCGCCACCTGCAACTCTTGGGGAGCGGCAATGCCATCTCGATGGAAGGCCCGCAGCAGACCATAGTTGTCTCGATAGACTTGGCTATAGAGCTGGTCGAGCCGTTGCAGGGTTTCGCGGCTGAGCAGCCCCATAATCCGGTGACGCTCTTCAGCAAACAGATTTTGCAAGCTGTAGGTGTGATCCCCAAAGGCTTTGTTGATGGCCACAATCGTCTGGGCAGCGCTGGCTTGGGCGAGGGCGGCAAATGCAGCATCCTTAGCCCGTTTATAGGTGAGTCGCTGCCGGAAGGGGGTCACACAGCAGTGGAAATCCCATCCCCCCAGATGCAGCACTGCAAAGCAGACGTCGGTGCGATCGCGGATAACCTCGGAAGTGATTTGGATTTGCCCTACCGCCAGGCTCAACGGCCCCATCCGTTGCAGTTGATAATCTTGTTGATGAATGGTGTAGGCATAGAGGCGCTGCTCAGGGCGATAGGTTGTGAACAGGGAACTCATGGCATAGTGGGCTGCCACCTGCTCTAACCCCACTTGGGATGGGCCGACCAACTGACGATAGATCTCTGCCCCGTCTTGAAACGCGCGCACATTACTGGGGGCGGTACCCAATCGGCGGACAAATTCTGATTCCAGCTCAACCCCAGCCACCTCTCCGGCCAGTTGGATGGCTCGGGCGGCATAACGCAAAATTTGCGTGCCCTCAGGGCGGGACAACTCCTCAAAAAACCAGCCACAACTGGTGTACATCAGCAGGGCGTGGTGCTGCATATCCAGCAGTCGCAGGGCATCAACGCGATCGCTCGCGCTCAGGGAATGGCACTGGTGGGCCGCAAAAAAGTTATCAATCACCGCGTCACTGCGCTGGTGAATCACATGGACATAGTTATCGCGGGTGGTCCAGGGATCGTTAAAGTACTGCCGCCCCAACTCCTCAAATAAACTAGCCAGTTGATCCCGCAGCCAATCCAGGGTGTCTCGCAGGGGCCGCCGCCACCGTTGATGCCACTCGCCGCCGCCGCCACAGCCGCAGTCGTCTTGCCAGCGATCGACCCCATGGGCACAGCTCCAAGCGGTGACCGGCTTTAAAATCACTTCCCACGTGGGGGGGTGGCAATGGAGGTAATGGGCGTAATTGCTCACCGTCCATCCCTGTTGAGGAAAGGCTTGGGTGACGGCATAGGCCAGGGTTTTCTCGGCACCGCTGCGGTGATGGCCAAAGGTTTCACCATCGGTGGCCACCGAAATCAGTTGATTGGGGCGATGATCCCCCCGTACGGCTTGGCCAATGCGCCCAGCAAAATGATGGGAAGACCCGAGCACGTCGTTAAATCCCATATCCCGCGAAATTGGCCCGTCATAAAAGAACAGGTCAATGTGACGGCGAGAACCATCGGGGTTAATCCCCGATAGGTAGCACCGGTAGGGCCGAGTGGGATCAATCTGCCCACCCCCCACTTCTTGCCAGTTGGGATCAGGGGCATGGTCAGATACCATGGCGCGACAGCGCTGGGCTTGAGATGGGGCCAAGATGGTGAATTTGAACCCTTCATCGGCTAAGACTTCCAACGTGGGATAGTCAACGGCGGTTTCCGCTAGCCAAATTCCCTCGGGATCACGGCCAAAACGGGCTTTAAAGTCGGCTTTGCCCCAGCGCACTTGGGTCCGTTTATCGCGCTCGTTTGCAAGGGGCAGGATGATGTGGTTATAGACTTGGGCGATGCCGTTACCATGGCCCTCTAGGCGATCGCAGCTTTGGCGATCGGCCTCTAAGATACGTTGGTAGGTCTCGGGATCATGTTGCTCCAACCAACTCATCAAGGTGGGGCCGATGTTGAAGCTGATATAGGCAAAGTTATTCACAATGTCTATAACCTCGCCCTGGTCATTCAAAATGCGGGCGAAAGCATTGGGGCGATAGCACTCATGGAGAATCCGCTCGTTCCAGTCATGGAATGGGGCGGCCCCAGGCTGGCGCTCAATCGCGCCGAGGTAGGGGTTCTCGCGGGGCGGTTGATAAAAATGACCGTGAATACAAACAGCCACCCCCATTGCGCAGGCGGACCCCGCCTGAGGTTTTGGCATCGTTGTCGCCACAGACTGAACCGCCTCAGCAGTGAGGATGGAATTGTTCATAAATTAAGCGTTAGGGATCAAAAATGTACTGACTCAGAGGCTGTTTGAAAAGCCTTTTCCCGTTGATTTGGCTACAGGGATTATCCAGAAAAAGCAACGGCAGCATAAGGGATTCAGCCTTGGTACTGACGGGCCTACAGTCGCATTCAATACTGGCCTACCCCCTTTTCAAACAGCCTCTCAAACCAAGCTGTCGCAGACCGGACCCGTGCAAGAGATTGGTAGTGATGGACTGCACCCCGTGGAAACCATACCTAAAACCAAACGGTCGGGATACTTTCGGTAGCATAGCGTGGGTTTTTGCGAGTGGTTGTGGGGATCAGATTTGATTCACATTTGTTAAGGAAGCTGCCTGATCAAGGCAGTCAAACCTTAATGTTTTTGATAGATTTAATTGTTTTTGGGATGGCGGAAATCGATGTTTTCTAAACAACTCATTCAGCGGTAATAATTGGGGGGTGGGCAGTTTTAAGGCCCTGAGCCATGGTTGCGATCGCGCTCCGGCTGGTTGCAGGAGGGTGTCGTGTTGATCCCCGCACAACCAGTCGGGCAATCTCAGCCTTAGCGACATTCAGATCGTTTGACCCGTAGCAGCCATATAACCTGAGTACGGGTTAAGGGACACCTGGCTGAAATATCCCCTCCTTGGGAGGGGTGGCCGTAGGCCGGGGTGGGTTTGTTTTATCCCTTACTGACGTATATAGGCAGACTGCACCACACCAAAAGCGGTGGAAACGCTTCTAAACCCATGGGTGAGAGCGATTAAAAGGCTGTAGTAATCGGGATGAGAGGATTTGAACCTCCGGCCCCTTCGTCCCGAACGAAGTGCGCTACCAAACTGCGCCACATCCCGTGGAGCTTACAAGTTTAGCCTATCACACCCCGATCGCTTCAACTTGCTTGGCATAAGACCCAGGGAAAGCTAGGCAGGGCAATGGTTTGTGTGGATTTCGGCCAGTGCCGCTGACGTGCTGGCAGCCATGCCCCCATGCCGTTGCGCACCCCAGCGGGTTTTGCGCAACGGCATGGGGGCATCACATATGTTTGCTAGGCTGCTAAGAATGTTCCTAAGGTGAACAGATGCCCCCCACTGACGATCCGCGCCCTTCTGAGCCCCCTCATCAGCCCCCATCCGAGAAACCGAACTATAATCCCGACCCTTGGTTTACCCCTGAAGGCCGCGAGGAGCGCCAGCGTCTCGCCCAGGAGAAGGCCCGACAGACTAAGGTCCAGCGTGTGACGGTGCTGGGTAAGTTTATGCAGGGGGTGACCTATGCGGTTGCGGCTTTGGAGGTGCTGCTGGGCTTGCGATTTATGCTGCGACTCACCGCCGCGAATCCAGA
>CAYGVA010000277.1:1740-5012 GCA_964353225.1 uncultured Leptolyngbya sp. | reverse complement strand
TTCCTCCAAAGGAGACTGAGCGATATGAATAAAGGTGAACTCGTTGATAAGGTCGCAGAGAAAGCTGATGTGACCAAAAAGCAAGCTGATGCAGTGATTACCGCTGCTGTTGAAGCGATTATGGAAACGGTATCCAGCGGAGACAAAGTGACCTTAGTCGGCTTTGGTTCCTTTGAGCGTCGCGATCGCAAGGAGCGCGAAGGCCGTAACCCCAAAACGGGCGAGACCATGGTCATCCCAGCCACCAAGGTGCCTGCTTTTTCCGCAGGCAAGCAGTTTAAAGAGATGGTGGCCAAGAAATAGCCCGCCCTTGCGAGTTGGGCAAAGACCTTGCCAAATACACGTCCGAGTCATGGAGGAGATCTAATCTGGGCTGCGCAAGTGGCCGGATGTTCTCCCCCTGATCTTTTGGATTTTTCAGCCAGTATTAGCCCACTGGGGCCGCCCGCAGCCGCGATCGCTGCCATCCAATCGCATCTGGGTGATATAGTCCGGTATCCCAATCCGGGCTATGGCACCCTCAGGCAGGCTTTAGCAGCCCATCATCAAGTGCCAGCCAATTGGATTATGGTGGGCAATGGGGCGGCAGAACTCTTGACCTGGGCGGGGCGAGACTTAGCCGCCCAAGTCGCCACCTATTTAATCACCCCTGCCTTTGGCGACTATGGGCGATCGCTCCGCGCCTTTGACGCCAAGATCATTTCTTGTCCGTTGCCTTTGACCGGCACGGAGATCAGCCCTGGGGATTGGCAGCGCTGCCTTGAAGCTCAGGCCCACCAAAATTTGAGCCAGTGCGGCTTACTGCTCAATACCCCCCATAACCCCACCGGGTATGTGATTCCCCCAGGGGTGATTACCCAATGGCTGACCCAGTTTGGCCTGGTGGTGATCGATGAAGCCTTTATGGATTTCTTGCCGCCGCAGCAGCAAACCAGCCTGATTGATCGGGTGGCCGATTTTCCGAATCTAGTGGTGGTGCGATCTCTGACAAAGTTTTACAGTTTGCCAGGGTTACGGTTGGGCTACGTGATTGCCCAGCCAGAGCGGCTGGCGCGCTGGCAGCAATGGCGAGATCCTTGGCCGGTGAATGCGTTGGCAGTGGCGGCAGCGGTGGCCTCTCTGCAGGACCAGCCTTACCAAGCTGCCAGTTGGCAGTGGCTAGCATCGGTTCGTCCCTGGCTTATCCATGCCCTTGCGGCCTTGCCTGGGCTCTATCCCTTAGCGGGTCAGGCCAATTACCTGCTGGTACGGACCGATAAATCAGCAATGGCGCTACAACGGGTTTTGTTGCAGCGCCATCGGATTTTGATTCGAGATTGTATGAGCTTTGCGGAGTTGGGCGATCGCTACTTCCGCATTGCCGTTAAAACCGCCGCTGAGAATAAGCGTCTGGTAAATGCCTTAGCAGACGCGCTAATAACTTTAGATTAGGCCGTAACCACTTCGGGCTTCGGCAATTTAACCTGGGCCAGCAGTTCTCCCAACATGTCCCCTTCAATCACTTCGGAGTCGAGGAGCTTTTGGGTGATGGTTTCCATGAGCTCACGATTGTTGCCCAAAATGGCTAGGGCACGCTGATGGCCCTCCTCCACCAGGCTCTTGACTTCCGCGTCAATGGCCTGGGCGGTATCGTCACTGACGACGCGGCGGACGTTGGGGGTCGTGCCGTTGTCCAAGAAATTGTTCTGGCTACCGCGATCGTAGGCTAAGGGGCCAAGCACCTTGCTCATGCCGTAGGCGGTGACCATTTGCTCAGCCATATCCGTAGCCCGCTGCAGGTCGTTGGAGGCTCCGGTGGTAATGCTGCCAAAGATGGTTTCCTCGGCAGAACGCCCCCCCAACAGGGTGGCAATTTGGCCTTTTAGCTCGGCCTCATCCCGCAGGAAGCGATCTTCGGTGGGCAGTTGCAGGGTATAGCCCAGAGCGGCCATGCCTCGGGGCACGATGGAAATTTTGGCCACTTTATCGGTACCCGGCATCACCGCGCCGACAATGGCATGACCCACCTCGTGGTAAGCGACGATTTCCTTTTCCTTGTCATTCAGGACACGGCTCTTTTTTTCAAGACCGGCCACGACCCGCTCGATCGCTTCGGCAAAGTCCTCCTGCTGGACGGCAGCGCGATTGTTGCGGGCGGCAAGAAGGGCAGCCTCGTTCACCAAGTTGGCTAGATCGGCCCCAGCAAACCCTGGAGTACGGGTGGCAATGGCCTTGAGGTCTACCGCTTCGCCCAATTTCACCTCCTGAGCATGGATGCGGAGGATTGCTTCTCGGCCTTTGACATCGGGGCGATCCACCAGGACTTGGCGGTCAAAACGACCCGGACGTAGCAGAGCCGGATCCAGAATTTCAGGACGGTTGGTGGCGGCCAGCACAATTACCGTGGTATCCCCGGCATTAAAGCCATCCATTTCAGCCAGGAGCTGGTTCAGGGTTTGCTCCCGCTCGTCATTGCCGCCGTACATCGCGCCGCTGCTGCGGGATTTGCCAATGGCGTCTAACTCATCAATAAAGACGATGCAGGGGGCCTTTTTCTTGGCTTGCTCGAATAGATCGCGCACGCGGGAGGAGCCGACCCCCACAAACATTTCAATGAATTCAGAACCGGAAATGCTAAAGAAAGGCACCCCCGCTTCGCCGGCCACGGCTTTGGCCAGGAGGGTCTTGCCGGTGCCGGGAGGCCCCACCAGCAGCACCCCTTTGGGAATCTTGGCCCCGAGCTGGGTAAACCGCTTGGGGGTTTTCAAGAAGTCAACAATTTCCACCAGTTCGGTTTTGGCCTCTTCGACACCGGCCACGTCCTCGAAGGTGATGCGGGTAGCCTCGTCTTCGACATAGACTTTGGCTTTGCTTTTACCAATGGAGAGCGCCCCTTGGGCTCCCCCCGATCCCCGCGCGATGAAGAATTGCCAGATGCCCACAAAAATCAGGGGCGGAATCACCCAGCCGAGAATACTGGTAAACCAGCGGTTTTGGGGTGGTGGAGTGGCGGAGAACTCGACGCCATTTTGTTCTAGCAGGGTGGGCAGTTGCAGATCAAAAATAGGAGTGGTGGAATACACCTGCCCTGGCTCCCCTTGGACATCTTTGACCTGGTAGCGAATTTCCTCTTGGCCCACTGAGGCCCGCACTACCTCATTTTCTTGGACCTGATGGATAAACATGCTGTAGGGCTCGCGGGGGATGGAATTCCCGAACAAGTTGGGCAGCAGGATATTGATCAGTAACAGTCCGCTGGAAACCAAAAACACCAGATTGATAATCTGGCGGGA
>CAYGVA010000277.1:0-1640 GCA_964353225.1 uncultured Leptolyngbya sp. | reverse complement strand
ACAAACCAGCGATAGCGATGGTGGCGGATCAACTTACGATAGCCCTGGTAAAACGCTTGGACGAGATGCTGCATCGGAACTGCCTCTGAAATGACATGGTTTAATCATGGCGAAGGGGAGGTGTGATCCCCAAGGCAAATACCCCCCTAGGGCAGTCGTAAAAGCCGAAGGTTGAAGGTGATGACCGTAATCTCCACACCGAACCGTACTGCTCAGGCGCGATCGCCCCAATGGCCCTATCGCTCATTGGCGGTGGTCATCGGTGGTGTATTGATGGGGCTGACCCCGGCCCCCGTGAATGTTTGGCCGTTGGCTTGGGTGGCTTTGGTGCCCCTATGGGCGGTGCTGTGCGCCCAGCGGTGGCGACCCTGGCAAGCTTTTCGATTCGGTTGGCTGTGGAGTGCGGTTTACCATGGCATGGCCCTAGCCTGGATTACGGCGCTCCATCCCTTGATGTGGATGGGGATTCCCTGGTTGGGCAGTATTGCGATCGCCCTCTTTGCCTGGAGCTTTATTACCCTGCTGGGGGCGGTCACCTTTGGGTTTTGGGCCATGGGGGTTGCCTATATCGCCCCGCGCTGGTCTGCCCCCATCACAGTGCTGTTCGGCACCGCCCTGTGGTGCGCCCTAGAAACGCTGCTGAGCTGGGGGCCGCTGTACTGGCCGTCGCTGTCCTATACCCAGAGCCCCGGCAATCTGTGGATTCTGCATTTAGGCCAACTGTCGGGGCCGATGGCGATCACGGCAGCGATCGTGGCGGTGAATGGCTGTTGGGCGGTGGGCTGGTTGGCATGGCGGCAACGACGATTTTACCTGCCGGGTAAGGGCGAGTTGCGTAGGGGCGAAGGGCCTTTCGCCCCTACAGCGTCCCTCTTCTGCATCGCCTTACTGGTTGGGTTACACCTTCTGGGCTACAGCTTAGCCGCAACCGGGGCTAGCGACGAAACCGGTAATCCCCTACGCATTGGTTTAATTCAGGGCAATGTGCCCACCCGCGTCAAGCTCACCCCCGCTGGCACCCGCCAAGCGATTCAGGGTTATACCCAGGGCTATCGGGATTTGGTGGCTCAGGGAGCGGAGGCGGTGCTCACCCCAGAGGGGGCAATTCCTGAAATCTGGAGCCGAGCCTCTCAGACCCGCAGCCCGATCTACCAGGCCGTTCAAGCACAGGGCGTGGTGCTCTGGCTCGGTACCTTTCGCCGCACCTCAGAGGTCGATGGCTCCAATCTCACCCAGAGCCTAGTGACCTTAGATGCCAATGGGCAAGTTTTTAGCCAGTACAACAAGGTGAAACTGGTGCCCCTGGGGGAATACATTCCGTTTCAGCCGATCTTGGGACGCCTGATTTCACGGCTGTCGCCCCTAGAGGGCAGTCTGGCCCCAGGGAGCACCCACCAACTGATGCAGACCCCTTTCGGCCCAGCAATTGTGGGCATCTGCTATGAGTCGCCCTACAGCGAACTGTTTCGCCGTCAGGCTGCGAAGGGGGGGGAATGGATCATGACCGCATCGAACAATGACCCCTATCCCCCCCGGATGATGGCCCAGCACCATGCCCATGATGTGATGCGGGCGATTGAGAGCGATCGCTGGGCGGTGCGGGTCACCAATACGGGGCTGTCGGGGGTGGTGACGCCCCA
>CAYGVA010000276.1:0-5019 GCA_964353225.1 uncultured Leptolyngbya sp. | reverse complement strand
CCCAGTCAAAGAGATTCCAGCCGTGCTGATCAACAAACGTGACCAGCACATCAATGTCGCTGTCAGGGCGAAAGTCATCCCGCAGCACCGAGCCAAACAGCGCAAACTCAATGATTTTCCAGCGCCGACAAAACGCCGCGATTTGCTCAGGCGACGCCTTGATCCGCTGCTGGACTAAAGCGTGGGTTGTAATGGCCTGTGTATCCATAACGGTGTGGAAAAACTCAGTAACCCTTGCGGTTGCGTCCATTATGGCGCTTCTGTTCTGTAGTTTAGTCACCCATTAGTGTCCTAGAGCCAAACCCGAACCTTGGGGGCTAGCCCCCAACCCCCCATAATGTGGGGGCCTAACTCCCCCACGCTCCCCGAAAGGGACATGCCCATGGGAGCCTCACATTTTGGCAATGACCGACTGGACAAGTAAAGGTAGTTGATGGGCAAAGCTTACGTGCCCATCAACAGACTCAGAGATGAGCACGAGCAAAGCCCTTTGCCCATCCTACGCAGCAAGATTAATTCTGTTTCAAAGATCTCCTGACCTCTCGATCAAATCGCTCGATTCCCCAGGGTAAAACCCCCCCGCCAAAACCTGAGCCAACCCATAGGGACAGTCCGCCGGAAACGTTGATGACGGTAGATCCGTCTCTTGCATCGCCAGCGCCACCCCCTTCAGATAAGCCCTCCCCATCGCCTCCCCTAGATAAGGCTGCAAACTGGGGTTGTCCTTCACCAGATCAGCGATATCCAAACGCTGAATCCGGATGGTGGCCAGCCAACTGCGACTGCGATTGCGGGGTTGATACTGCCATTTCAAGAGGTGGCCGATCAGCACACTCAAGCGATTCCGCAGCTCTTGGCGTTGTTGCCGACCCAAGGATTCGACCTCCTCAATCAGATTCGATAAGTCAACTTGGCCCCAGCAGCGATCGCGCAAAAGCCTCACCTGCTCCTGCGTCCAAGCGTAGAAATCCGCCTCGTATAAATTTAGAGCCGGAGGGTCCAGACTCGCGGTTTCTGAGGAGGGCTGGGTGGGCATCGGCATCTTTATGACCCGTCAGTGCCCCTATCGTAGCTACTTTTTAGCCAGGTCCCCTAGGTGCTGAGCGAGGGATCATATGGCGACAGAAACCGAACCGGTCGTTTTGCTACGCTGGGGCCGGTTTGACTGCGGTCAATCGACTTTAATTAGGAACAGCGCTTTGTTGCCATGAATAACCTCAAAGTCATTATCGTTGGTGCAGGCATGGGGGGCCTCACCACCGCGATCGCCCTCACCCAAGCCGGGTACCGCGTCGAAATCTATGATCGCGTCCGCGAACTCCGCCCCGCTGGCGCGGGCATTTCCCTCTGGTCCAACGGCGTCAAAGTGTTGAACCGTTTGGGACTGGGGGAGCAGATCGCCGCGATCGGGGGTCCGATGGAGCGGATGAGCTACCGCAGCAAAACCGGTGACGTGCTCAACGACTTTAGCCTCGATCCCCTCGTCGAGCGGGTGGGCCAACGCCCCTACCCCGTCGCCCGCACCGACCTGCAAACCATGCTGCTCCATGCCTTCGGGGTGGACAAAGTACAGCTCAATGCCAAGTGCGTCGCCGTGGAGCAAACCGCCGACAGCGCCACCGCCCTCTTTGAAAATGGCCACCGAGCCACTGGGGATGTGGTGATTGGGGCCGACGGCACCCACTCGATCATTCGCAATGCCGTGCTGGGCCAGCCCACCGAGCGCCGCTACGCTGGGTACGTCAACTGGAATGGGTTGGTGCCGGTGGACGAGGCGATCGCCCCCAAAAATAGCTGGGTGATCTATGCCGGAGACGCCCAGCGGGCCTCGTTGATGCCGGTGGGGGGCGATCGCTTTTACTTCTTCTTTGATGTGCCGTTACCAGCGTCGGCGGCGAAAACCACAACCCCTGAAGATATCCGCGCCGAGCTGGGCCAACACTTTGCCGGTTGGGCCGAGCCGGTGCAAAAACTAATCCAGCAGCTCGACCCCGCCAAAACCAATCGCGTCCCCATCCACGACATCGAGCCCCTACCCCAGCTGGTCAACGGGCGCATTGCCCTGCTGGGGGATGCGGGCCACAGCACCACCCCCGACCTGGGTCAGGGGGGCTGCCAAGCGATCGAAGATGCGTGGCAGATTACCAACGCCCTGCTCACCACCAATCTCAGCGTCGCCGATGCCCTGCAACGCTACGAGAGCGCCCGCAGCGATCGCACCGCCGAAATCATCCTCAAAGCCCGCAAACGAGCCGATATGATCCACGGCAAAGACCCCGCCGTCACCCAGCAGTGGTATGCGGATTTGGCCCAGGCCGATGGCACGGGGATTATGGATGCGATCGGCAATATTATTCTCAAAGGCCCAATGGCATGACCTCTGGCACCGCTCCTACCATGACCGGCAAACTCACCACCCATGTCCTCGATACCGCCAACGGTTGCCCCGCCGCTGGGCTAGCGATCGAACTGTGGGCCATGGCTCCCAACAGTCCAGAGAAGTGGCTCAAAACGGTGACCACAAATAGCGATGGCCGCACCGACGGGCCGTTGCTGGCGGGGGCGGCCTTGATGGTGGGGGTGTATGAGCTGAGATTTGCGATCGGGCCGTACTTTCGCGCCCGCGCTGCCGATCTCCCAGAGCCCTTATTTCTCGACGTGGTGCCCATCCAGTTTGGCATTGCCGACGCCGATACCCACTACCATGTGCCGCTGCTTTGCTCCCCCTGGGCCTACAGTACCTATCGGGGCAGTTAGATTGGCGCAATCCTTAGAGGGCATCTAATGCCGCCAACGCTTTTTCTGCCGAAGACCAGCGGTGGTCGAGGCTGGGGGCCGTCAGTTGCTTGAGCCATGTGGCAAAGGGCTCACTCACCGGGCAATGGTCTTCAAGGCGGATGCGCAGCTTGCCCCCTTGCAGTTCGGTCAGGGTTTTGCCCGTCATGGCCTCGGCCAAGGTGACGCCGAGGCTATAGAGATCGGAGGCGGCAAGCACCCGCCCGCCCGCTTGCTCAGGGGGGGTATAGCCCCCGGACCCCAAAACAGTAAAGGAGGTGGTGCTGGTGTTGAGGGATTTCACCGAGCCAAAGTCCACTAGGGCGATCGCAAAGTTCTCCGCCGTCGGCTCCCCCTGGAGCAGGATGTTGCTGGGGCAAATATCCCGATGGATGATGGGGGGCGACTGTTGATGGAGTTCCACCAAGACCGTCAACACTTGGCGGGCGATGGTCTCAATTTCTGGCTGGGTAAAGATCCGCGCGTCCTGGGCGTAATGGGCCAGGGACTTGCCCTCTAGGTGAGATTGCACCAGGGCCAGGGCTTTGCCATCCAGGGGCAGGGTGATGTCAAAAGAATTGAGATGGCGGGGGGTGGCGGGGTGATCCAGCAGCTTGAGGGCTTCCATTTCGCGGGTAAACAGCCGTAGATCGGTGGCGCTCAGGTCATCATCCAAAAAGATGAGTTTGAGAATGACCCGCGCCTGGGTCTGTAAATCTAAGGCTTCTAAGGTCCAACGCCCAGATTTTTTGCCCAGTTGCCGCTGAATTTCGTAGCGATCGCCCAGAATTTGCCCGCCCATGTCGCACCTTAAGGTAGTTAGGGTTACCGCTAGGGTATCTCAAGGACTGTTCAGAACCCTCAAAAGGGTCTGATTTTTTCGGCCCATTGAGCCCGTGCCTGCATCCTTAACCGCCCCCCGCAAATCAACCCGTCACCCCTGACTGCGGCTCTAAGCATAAATCTCCTATCATTAAGGAGTGTTACAAACCTGGGATCTGCTGAGCCAATGACCGCCCAATTGATTGCCCCGATCGCCCTCAAAGACCTTCGCAAGCAAACCTGGACCTGGCGAGGGCATACCATTTGCTACACCATTGAGGGGACAGGGCAGCCCTTGGTGCTGATCCACGGGTTTGGGGCCTCCATTGGCCATTGGCGCAAAAATATTCCGGTGTTGGCGGCGGCGGGCTATCAAGTCCATGCTCTGGATCTATTGGGGTTTGGCGACTCAGGCAAACCCGCCCTCGACTACAGCCTCGATTTGTGGGTGGCGTTGCTCAAAGACTATTGGCAGGAATACATTCAGCAACCGGCGGTGTTTGTGGGTAACTCCATCGGCGGGTTGCTGGCGCTGATGATGTTGGCAGAAGCGCCGGAAATGGCTCAGGGTGGGGTATTACTCAACTGTGCAGGCGGGCTCAACCATCGCCCCGATGAGTTGACGGCACCGCTGCGGTTGGTGATGGGCACCTTCACCAAGCTGGTGAGTTCGGACCTGCTGGGGCCATTTATTTTTAACCAGGTGCGGCAGAAGTTTCGCATTCGCGGGTCGTTGCGGCAGGTGTATCGCAACCGGGAGGCGATTACCGACGATCTGGTGGAGATGCTCCACGGGCCATCCTGTGATCCAGGGGCGCAAAAGGTGTTTGCGGCGATCGTCACCGCCCCACCCGGACCGCGACCCGAGGATCTACTGCCCCAGATCAAGCAGCCATTGTTGGTGCTATGGGGGGAGAACGACCCCTGGACACCGATTAAGGGGGCAGATATTTACCGTCGCTTAAGTGAAGACGGGACGGCGGTGACGTTCCACAGTATTCCAGATACCGGGCACTGCCCCCATGATGAGCGGCCCGAGGTGGTGAATGGGCAGATTTTGGCTTGGTTGCAAAAGGCTCAAATCCCCTCCTCGGAGGGGTAGCCGTAGGCCGGGGTTACGAATGGTCGATCATCAGCCAAGGCAGCCACAGACCGGGCTCTGCACCTACCTGATCACGGGAAATGTACTCGACACAAGTCCGCGCCTGGTCAAACGAATCGATCAAACCCTTCTGGTTCGGGCGGATGCCCAAGGCTTGCTCGACCACGGTATCCAGACCATTGCAGAGCCAAGAGCAGGACAGGGCATAGTCGAACACCAACGGTTCAAACCCGAGAATGTTGCCACCGGGGGTGGGGGCTGTTTGGGTTCGGATCGCTTCGTGGACGCCTTGCCGACCGGCGGGGGCGAATCCGGGTTGC
>CAYGVA010000275.1:0-5125 GCA_964353225.1 uncultured Leptolyngbya sp. | reverse complement strand
TGTCGATTGGCCCCCTAAACCCAGTGGCAGGGTGAAGGTTTACGGCAGGAAATAGCTAAAATAGGTCCAAGCTTAGGCCAGTCTTGATGTGCAATCCTCTAAAAGCCTAATCCTGCAAAGGTTTCAGGATTGGTTGCTGAGGTCTGCAAAACCTCCATCCCCCAGTTCGAATCTGGGTGCCGCCTTTTGTATCAAAATGGCCAATTGAATGGTGATACAAAAGTGTCACAATTTCTAGGATGGCGCTGAACCGCTTGCCGTAGCCTGTTTGGGTATGGTGAGGGGGGCCTGTCTCCTAACTCTGGACAAGCCTGGTCAAATCTCGGCCTTTGGAAAAATGGCGATCCAGTTGAGCTTCGAGTGGTTTGATCTGGATCTTTGGGGTGGCTGTGCAGGTCTTTGTAACGCTTGAGCCAGGACTTAAAGATGCCTTTATATGCTTATGGCTGAGCCGTTGTGCTAGCCGTTGGTACTGGCTTAAGAGACGTTCACTATGCTTGTGAGCAAGTGTTTAAGTAGATGGCTTTGGTTCTCAAAGAGCTACAGATTCGAGACGAGTATCGCAGCGATCGCGATGACCTCATTCAAGACTTCTACATTCCTTGCCTAGAGCGAGCGACGGTTTATAACCGGGCGGTGGGGTTTTTCTCTAGTTCGTCGATGGCGGCGTTCGCTCAGGGATTGACTGCCTTTATTCGCTCGGGGGGGACAATGCGGCTGGTGACCTCGCCACAGTTATCCGTCGCCGATGTGCAGGCCATTGAGCAGGGGTTGAAGGATCGGGAAACGGTGATCGCGGATGTCTTGGTACGGGAGCTGGAAACTGAGCTGCCCCAAATCCTTCAGGATCGCCTCGCCGCCCTTGTTTGGCTGTTGAGTAAAGGGTTATTGGAAATCAAGTTGGCGATTCCTAAAACCCTGCGGCGACGGGGCTTATACCACGAAAAGCTGGGGATCTTTGCGGATGCAGACGGCAACTTGGTGGCGTTTACGGGTTCAGCGAATGAAACCGAGAGTGCGCTGATCGACAATTTTGAATGTATTGAGGTGTATTGCTCGTGGGATCAGGGTGTCAGCCAAAGGGCGATGAAAAAGGCGCAAAATTTTGAGGCGCTATGGCAGAACCAAACCGAAAATGTTGAGGTGATGGATTTTCCTGAGGCGGTGGCGCGATCTCTAATTCAGCGTTACTGCCCAAAACAACCGCCAACCCAAGAGCCCAAAGTTGCCACTTCAAGCGGTACCTACAATTTTGATCGCCCCATTGGTACTCCCGACTTACCGGCGTGGCTCACGTTGCGAGACTATCAAAATCAGGCGATTGCCAACTGGTTTGGCAACAAAGGACGCGGCACCTTGAAAATGGCGACGGGCAGCGGCAAGACGATTACGGCGCTGGCGATCGCGGCAAAGCTCTACAGAAAATGTTTGGCTCAGAAAGTACCGCTCCACGGTTTGTTGATTATTTGCCCCTATCGACATCTGGTCACCCAGTGGGCAGCAGAGAGCCGCAAATTTGGGTTGCAGCCCATTTTGGCCTTTGATCGGGTGCAGACCTGGCAGGGGGAATTGCAGTCGCAATTGATGGATGTTTCCCTCGGTGTTCGCCCGTTTGTGACGGTGATCACTACCAATGCCACCCTGATGCGAGACACCCTACAATCACAACTGTCGTTTTTTCCAAGGTGGACGTTGGTGATTGGCGACGAAGCCCATAATTTGGGGGCAAGGCGATTGGAGGAAAGCCTGCCGGACAATCAGCCCCCTTTGCGGTTGGCCCTGTCCGCAACGCCGGAGCGGTACTTTGACGAGGCCGGGACAGAGAAACTTTTTGAGTATTTTGGCCCGGTGGTGCAGCCAGAATTCACGTTAAAAGATGCGATTCAATCAGGGGCGCTAACGCCTTATACCTACCATCCGCTGTTGATTGAGCTGACGGAGGCCGAAATTGAGGCTTACGCCGAGCTGACGGCCAAAATTGGCCAAGCCCTAGCACGGAGCCAACAATCAGAGACGAATGAGGCCATTTTGACCGCGCTATTGATGAAACGCGCCCGACTGGTGGGCTCAGCAACCAATAAGCTCCCGGCGTTGCAAGCGTTGATGGTGACCCGCACGGGCACAAACCATACGTTGTTTTACTGCGGAGATGGATCGGTGGAAGACGAAGTCTCGGCGGAGAGTGTGCGCCAGCTTGAGGCGGTCACGCGCCTGCTCCAAGACGAAATCGGGTATCGGGTGCAGCCCTACACCGCTGAAACCCGCTTGGAGGAGCGGGAGGAACTGCGCTATCAATTTGAGAGTGGCATTTTGCAGGGATTGGTAGCGATCCGCTGTTTGGATGAGGGGGTGGACATTCCGGCGATTCGGACGGCGGTGATTATGGCCAGCAGCAGCAATCCGCGTCAGTTTGTGCAACGACGGGGGCGCATTCTGCGGCGGTCAGCGGGGAAACAACGGGCAGAACTCTTCGACATGATTGTGGTCCCTCCAGATTTAGGGACAGAATTATTTGCCATGGAGAGAAAAATTTTAAAAAGTGAGCTAAAACGGTTTGCAGAGTTTGCTGACTTGGCCTTAAACCGGGCTCAAGCCCGCGAGGCGTTGCTACCGCTGCAGCGTCAGTATGATTTGTTAGAGCTGTAGTGCAAGCCCCATGAGCCAAAACGATATCGAAGCCCCGATTAGGCAAGCCCCCCCAGAGGTCCAGGAAATTATGCGCGCAGTGCTGCGGGTGGAGAAGGAAAACCGCCATTTTGAAAAGCCTAAATGTGGCAGTGAAATTCTCAACATTATTAAAACGGCGGTGCCATGAGACTGCTTTCCCTAAAGCTCCAGAACTTTCGCCCTTTTTTGGGTGAAGTAACCCTTGCCTTTGCGGATCAACAGGGGAAGTTTGCCACGCTCATTCATGCCAACAACGGCGGTGGTAAAACGACCCTGCTAAATGCCTTTACCTGGGCACTTTATGGCAAGCACACCGGGGCGTTTTCTGCACCGGACATTCATATCAATCGACAGGCGATCGCCCAGGCCAAACCGGGTGAACGTATTACCGCTGCGGTGGAGGTGCTGTTTGAACATGACAGCCAGCGTTACGAGGTACGGCGGGAGTGCTTTATCGACAAAACCGATGCCCGGTTAGAAACCCTCACGGAAAGCGACAGTGTTTTATGGGTGAAGCGCAACGGCACCCTGATCAAACCTCCCGAGAAGCCAGAAGATTGGATTGGCCGAGTCTTACCGGAAAGCCTATATACCTACTTTTTCTTTGACGGAGAGCGCATCGACAGCATTGCCCGTGCCGAAAACCGGGCGGATATGTCGAAGGCCATTAAGACGTTACTCAGCGTGGAGCTGCTCGATCGCGGCATTCGCCACCTTGATACGGCCCGTCGTACCCTGCAAAAAGAATTGGCGGCGATCGGCGATACCGAAACCCAGGGCTGGGTACAGCAGCGGGAAACCCTGACTGAAGAAAAACAGCAGAAAGAAGATCGCTGCCTGGAAATAAATGGGGAACTGGAGGCCAGCCGCCGCCGCCTGCAAACCATTAATATCCGTCTCTCAGAACTGGAGCAGGTGAAAGAAATTCAGGCGGAGCGGGAACGGTTGGAAACACAAGAACGGGGTCTCAAGCAACAAATTAGCGTTAGTGAAAACACCCTGCGGCGCACCCTCTCCGCAAAGGGCTATGTGGTGTTTTTGACCGATGCGGTCAACCAGTTTCGCCAATTAGCTGAGGATTTGCATCAGCGGGGGCAGTTGCCCTCTCGCATCAAGCAGGGGTTTGTGGAGGAGCTACTGGAAGATCAGCGCTGCATTTGTGGGACAACGCTACCGCAAGGGACCCCCGAACGGGAGAACGTGGCGGGTTGGCTAGAAAAGTCGGGCATGGGGGATGTGGAAGAAAAAATCTTCTATATGAAGCAGGAGTTTGGCAATCTGGAGCAACAGCAACAGGATTTTTGGGCTGAAATTGAGCAGGAGCGTAGCAGCATCCGCAATCTGGAAACGCAACTGACCAGCCTTCAAAATCGCCTAACGGCCATCAGTGAAAAGCTGCAAGGTAATGAAGATGTGAACGTGAGCGGGCTAGAAAAGCAGCGTACCGACCAGGAAACCTACATCACCGATGTGATCAAGGCGCAGGGTATTGCTGAGAACCGCATCAAGGAAATCCAAAAGGAAATTGCCCAACTGGATAAACGGATTGAGGAGCATGAACAGCGGGGCGAACAACAAGCGTTGTTGCAACGGCAGATTAAGGCGACCCAGGGGGCGATCGCTTGCCTCGAAGCGGTGCGACAGCGGGTAGACGACAAGTTTCGCACGGTGCTGGAAGCTAAGGTACGAGAAACCTTTAAAACGGTCGCCGTGGTGCCCTATCTGCCAAAGCTGAACGAAAACTATGAGCTGTTTTTGGTAAATCGCGTTGGCAATGAGGACTTGGTGGTGCCCACCTCCCAGGGGCAAAACCAGGTGTTGAGTTTGTCATTTATCGGCAGTGTGATCGATCGCGTCCGCTACTGGAGCAAAAAGCATGCCTTGTTGGGGCTCGATGCCAGCAGCTACCCATTGGTGATGGACTCGCCCTTTGGGGCGCTGGATGAGATCCATCGGCGGCAGATCGCCCAAATCATTCCGACGCTGGCGGAGCAGCTAATTGTGCTGGTGACTAAGACCCAGTGGCGGGGCGAGGTGGAGCAGGAGGTGGAGCCTTACATTGGCAAAGAATATGTGCTCACCTATCACACCACGAAGGCGAATGTGCAGCCCGACTTTATTGAGCGCCATGGGGAGCGCTATGACCTGCTGAAGCCCAGCGCCTATGACTATGAATGGACGGAGGTTGTGGAGGTGCATCAAGATGGGTAGAACATCGCATACGACAGGGCATCCCGCTCAAGTTGTTCTTTTGGTGTCACAATGACGGCCAAGCTGACGATGGTCAAATGGACTGTAGAGGATTACCACCGCATGATTCATGCGGGGATTTTGAGCGATCGCAGGGCGGAACTGTTATGGGGAGAAATTGTAGCCCTGGCTCCAGAGGGCAAGCCCCATGCCCACCTCAGCAGCGTAAGCGTCCCTGGTACTACGCTGGCTGGGCGAAGTCGTTCGC
>CAYGVA010000274.1:0-5144 GCA_964353225.1 uncultured Leptolyngbya sp. | reverse complement strand
GCTCTGGTACACGGCGGGATAAAAGCCCGGGAGGTGATGCAGGGTCATGCGACTTTGGTCCATCTTCCGGGCTTCTTGTATGGCTACTGCCGATCGCGCTGACCTGAGAACTACCAACGGAGACAGTGATGATGGCTGAAGATCCCCTCTTTCAAAACCCCAGTGAGGCCAGTCAGGCGTTAGAAAAAGAGACCCGGTTGCCGATGACCGGCTGGCAGCAAGAAGTTGACCAAGGGCTGGAATATGGCCTAGAAGCGGCGGCTAGCATTCGTGATCGCACCATCCCCACCTTTTCTCGCGGGGAGCTGCCCCACTATGCGGGCATCAATACCTTCCTCAAGGCTCCGTATTTAGAAGATGTGCGGAAGGTGGGTAACTACGACGTGGCGATCGTCGGTGTCCCCCACGATTGCGGCACCACCTACCGCCCCGGCACCCGTTTCGGCCCCCAGGGCATTCGCCGCATCTCCGCCCTCTATACCCCCTACAACTTTGAGTTTGGGGTGGATCTGCGGGAGCAAATCACCCTCTGCGATGTGGGGGATATTTTCACCATTCCGGCCAATAACGAAAAGTCCTTTGACCAGATTTCCAAAGGGGTGGCCCATGTGTTTAGCTCCGGGGCCTTTCCAATTTTGCTGGGGGGCGACCACTCGATTGGTTTCCCGACGGTGCGGGGCATTTGCCGCCACCTCGGTGACAAAAAAGTCGGCATCATCCACTTCGATCGCCATGTGGACACCCAGGAGACCGACCTAGACGAGCGCATGCACACCTGCCCCTGGTTCCACGCCACCAACATGGCCAATGCCCCGGCGGAAAACCTGGTGCAGTTGGGCATTGGCGGCTGGCAGGTGCCGCGCCAAGGGGTGAAGGTCTGTCGGGAGCGGGGCACCAACATTCTCACCGTCACCGACATTACGGAGATGGGGCTGGATGCGGCGGCGGATTTTGCGATCGCCAAAGCCACCGACGGCACCGACTGCGTCTGGATCAGCTTCGACATCGACTGCATTGACGCCGGATTTGTCCCCGGCACCGGCTGGCCCGAGCCCGGCGGCCTGATGCCCCGCGAAGCCCTATACCTACTGAAGCGGATCATCCGGGAAACCAACGTTTGCGGCATGGAAGTGGTGGAGGTCTCCCCCCCCTACGATGTCAGTGACATGACTTCGCTAATGGCCACCCGCGTCATTTGCGACACCATGGCCCACCTGGTGGTTTCCGGCCAACTGCCCCGCCAGGAAAAGCCCGATTACATCCACGCAGAAGCCAACATGGACGTTGATCCAGCTTGGGAATAGGAGGGTCAGCTATGCATGAAACGGACATGACCAAGGCGCTGATTCTCACCGTGCGGGACTGGTGGGAATCCCAGCCTGAACAGCCCCCGGTGGCCAAGGTGTTTTTGACCGTCGGCCAGTTCACCTGTGTAGAGCCTGCGGGTCTGCAATTTGCCTTTGACGTGCAGACCCAAGGCACTTTTCTGGATGGGGCGGAGCTGGTGATTCAAGAAACGCCGCTCATTGCCTTTTGCCATCCCTGTCAGGCGGAGTATCGCCCCGACATCGCTCAGCGCTATGGCTGCCCCACTTGCCAGGGACCCATGGAGGATATTCGCTCTGGCCGGGAGCTGAAAATTGAGCGGGTGGAATATGCCACCACCCCTGCCCGCGTGCCGTAAGCGGATGGTTTGAACTTTGAATTTTGAACTTTGAATTCAAAGCCTTTAAACCTCAATCCTTTAAACCCCGTGTGTCGTTCCTTGAGACTGCATTCATGTCCACCGAACTGATTCCCGACATTGCCACGCTCAAGTCCTCCCTCGAATCCCAGGGGGTGAAGTACGCCGTGGCCAGCTATGTGGATATCCACGGCATGACCAAGGCTAAGATGGTTCCCCTGAGCCATTTCGGCCAGATGATGCAGGGGTCGGAGTTGTTCACCGGTGCGGCCTTGGACGGGGTGCCCCAGGACATCAGCGACGATGAGGTGGCGGCCATGCCTGACCCCAAAACGGCCACCATCCTGCCCTGGAATAAGGAGGTGGTGTGGCTGGCCAGTGATCTGTATCTCGGGGAAAAACCCTTTGAGGCTTGTTGCCGCACGATCTTGAAGCAAACCTTGGCTAAGGCGGCGGATTTGGGGTTCACCTTCAATCTGGGGATTGAAACCGAGTTCTTTGTGTTTAAGGAACAGCCCGATGGCGGGTTTGGCCCGATCAGCGATCGCGACACCCTTGCCAAACCCTGCTACGACCTCCCCAGCCTGCTGGACAACTACGGCTGGCTGACGGAACTGGTGGGCTACATGAACCAACTGGGGTGGGACGTGTATTCCTTTGACCATGAGGACGCCAACGGCCAATTTGAGACGGACTTTGCCTATACCGATGCCCTGACCATGGGCGATCGCCTCACCTTTTTTCGGTTAATGGTGAAGGAAGTGGCCCGCAAGCATGGCTATTTCGCTAGCTTCATGCCCAAACCCTTTGCCAACAAAACCGGCAGCGGTGCCCATTACAACATGTCCCTCGCCGATATCGACACCGGCAAAAACTTGTTTGAGGATCCTCAAGATCCGAGGGGCTGCAACCTGTCGAAACTGGGCTACCAATTTATTGCTGGGGTGCTGCGCCATGCCAAGGCGATCTGCGCCGTCACCTGCCCCACGGTCAACAGCTACAAGCGGCTAATCCGTAAGGGGAGCGAGTCGGGCTTTACCTGGGCACCGGTATACATCTGCTATGGCAACAATAACCGCACCAACATGCTGCGCATTCCCTTGGCGGGGGGACGGGTGGAATGTCGCGCCGCCGATATTGCCACCAATCTGTATCTGGGGGCGGCAATGATTTTGGCGGCGGGGTTAGAGGGCATTCAGCAAAGCCTCGACCCCGGTGACCCCCACACCGAAAACATGTACACCTACACCCTGCCGGAGCTGGATAACCTGGGCATTGAGCTATTGCCCCGCACCTTGAATGGGGCGATCGATGCCTTTGAGCGCGACCCCCTCAGCGAAGCGGTAATGGGGCCGCTAATGTACCGCACCTACGTCGATTTCAAGCGCCAAGAATGGGAGGAATACCATACCCACATTTCCGACTGGGAGCTGCAACGCTATCTGAAATTTTTCTGATGTATAGACATAGACAAGCACGGGTAGGCACAAGACCTCAAGCTCAATTCAAAATTCAAAACCTACCCCATCACCCATTCGCCCTCACACCCCATCACCCTCCCTCCCTATTCACCCCCACTCCCAAACATGCACCAATCCACCGACACCGCTATCGGCCTCAACCTACTCCACGCCAATCAAACTGGGGCGGATCACAACCGTGCCCATTTCGACGAATGGGGCATTACCTGCCTAAACGTGATGAGCAGCCCTGGGGCGGGTAAAACCGCCCTGTTGGAAAAAACCCTGGCCGCCCTCAGCCCGACCCTACGTATCGCCGTGATTGAGGGGGATATGACCACGGAGCTAGATGCCGATCGCCTCCGCCAGTACGGCGTACCCGTGATTGCCATCAACACGGGGCGATCCTGCCATCTTGACTCCCGCATGGTGGCAGGGGGCATCCACACCTTGGCCCACGACCACAACCCAGACCAGTTGGATTTGGTGGTGGTGGAAAATGTGGGGAATTTGGTCTGTCCGGCGGAGTTTGAAGTGGGGGAGCATGCCAAGGTGGCCTTGCTGAGCGTCACCGAGGGGGAAGACAAGCCGTTGAAATATCCGGTGATGTTTCGTGAGGCAGATGTGCTTTTGATTACAAAAATAGATCTGGCTCCCTATTTAGATGTGGACTTAGCTCACATTGAGGCCAATGCCCGCCAGGTCAACCCCCACGTCACGATCATTCCGGTGTCTGCCAAAACCGGTGAGGGTCTGGATGCCTGGTACCAGTGGGTGGCATCTACGGTGAGGCAACCGCTTCCCGTGGCTACGGTTCATTAAGTTGACCGTTGTTCAGTCAGGGCGATCGCTGTCCATTTATGTGTGCTGTATGAGGAGAGATTTATGAAACGTCGCACGATTTTGCCAGTTCTACTGGCCTTTTGTTGCACCTTGGTAATTACCGTGAGCTGTGGTCAGCAGCCCAGTGATACCAGCGGAGATGCCCCAGAGGCGGCTGATACACCGGCTGAGGTGGACACCAGCAAACCGATTGTGATGGGCTACAGCAGTTGGGCGGGGTGGTGGCCCTGGGCGATCGCCGAAGAAGAGGGCCTATTTGAGAAAAATGGGGCCAATGTAGAACTCACCTGGTTCGATGGTTACCTCGACTCCATGGTGGCCCTGGCCTCCGGTCAACTAGACGCCAACTGCCAAACCCTCAACGATACGATTTCCTTTGCTGGGGAAGCGGTCAATGGGGAAGTCGCCGTAGTGGTGAACGATAACTCTGCCGGGAACGACAAGGTGATCGTTTCTAGTGAAATCGCCACCATCGAAGACATGAAGGGCAAATCCATTGCCCTAGAGGAAGGGGTCGTGGGTGACTTCTTGCTGAACCTGGCCCTGGAAGAAGCTGGCATGTCTCGCGATGACGTCACCATTGAGAATCTGGAAACCGGTGCTGCCGCCACCGCCTTTGCCGCCGGTCAAACCGACGCCTTTGCCGGTTGGGTGCCCTTCTGGGAGACCGCTCTGACCCGAGAGGGCAGCAAGGAGCTGACCAGCTCCGCCGCCTTCCCCGGTGCAATTCCTGATCTGTTGGTGGTGAGTCAAACCCTGATCGATGAGCAACCCGATCAAGTGCAGGCCCTTGTAAACACTTGGTTCGACATTCTCGCCTTTATGGAAGAGAATCCCGATCGCGCCAATGAAATTATGGCCAAGCGCGCCAGCGTCAGTGACGAAGACTTTGGCCGCTACCTGGAAGGCACTCGCTTCTTCACCCTAGAGGAAAACCTGGAAGCCTTTACCCCTGGCGACTCCATGGTGCACATGCCCTACGCCGCTGAGCAGATGTCTGACTTCATGGTGGGTGTCGGGTTCATTCCCGAAGCACCGGATCTAGAAGCGGTGCTGGATGACCAGTTCGTCCAGGCTTACGCCGAGGCCAGCTAAACCCACCCCGCCCTACGGGCACCCCTCCCAGGAGGGGATTTTGGGGAAATTGTAGGTTGGGT
>CAYGVA010000273.1:0-5149 GCA_964353225.1 uncultured Leptolyngbya sp. | reverse complement strand
ACAAGCCTTACAGCTTTGTTACACAATGACAAGATGAGTAACGCTGATGGGTTCGTAGCCCATGGCGCTGCTGTGTTTAGTGTTTCAGGAAAGAGGGTATGGCCAAGTCACTGCAAGATTCGCATTCCACCCTGACGCTATCGGTGCCTGCCGATGCTGAGGTGCCGCAGGAATTGGCGGCTTCGGGGTTGCAGGACGGTGAAGATCGCCCTGCCCCGACAGCAATGAGTGACTTTGTGCCCCGCCACATTGGCCCCCAGCCTGCCGATGTCGAAACCATGGTGGCTGCCATCGGCTACGACAACCTAAAGGGCCTGATCGCCGCCACCGTCCCCGCTGGGATTCGCCGAGCTGAATCGTTGGCCTTAGCCCCTGGCTTAGGGGAAGTGGCGGCGCTGAAACGGCTGCGGGCGATCGCCGATCGCAACCAGGTGTGGCGCTCTTACATTGGCTTGGGCTATTACAACACCCACACCCCAGGGGTGATTCAACGCAATATTCTCGAAAACCCCGGTTGGTATACCCAATACACCCCCTACCAGCCCGAAATTGCCCAGGGCCGTTTGGAAGCGCTGCTCAATTTCCAAACCATGGTCACGGACCTCACCGGGTTGGATATCGCCAACGCCTCCCTGCTGGATGAGGCCACCGCCGCCGCTGAAGCCATGGCCCTGAGCTTCAATGCCCGCAAGCAAAAAACGGTAAAAACGTTCTGGGTCTCTGAAGCTTGCCATCCCCAAACCCTGGCGGTGGTCAAAACCCGTGCCCTGCCGTTGGGCATTGAGGTGGTGGTGGGCGACCACCGCAGCGCAGATTTCAGTACGGAGAGCGGCCTGTCGATTTTTGGGGCGCTGCTGCAATATCCCGCTGCGGACGGGGCCATTTATGACTACCGCGCCTTTGTGGAGCAGGCCCATGGCGCTAAGGCCCTGGTCACCGTCGCTGCCGATTTGCTCAGCCTGACCTTGCTGACGGCCCCCGGTGACTTTGGGGCCGACATTGCGATCGGCAATACCCAGCGCCTGGGGGTGCCCCTTGGTTACGGTGGCCCCCACGCTGCTTACTTTGCCACCCGCCAAGCCTTTGCTCGCAAATTGCCGGGGCGACTGGTGGGCGTCTCTAAAGACACCACCGGTAAGCCCGCCCTGCGCTTGGCCCTGCAAACCCGCGAACAACATATCCGCCGGGACTCCGCCACCAGCAACATTTGCACCGCCCAGGTGCTGCTGGCGATCATCGCCAGCATGTATGCGGTGTACCACGGTCCGGCGGGGCTGAAGGCGATCGCCACCCAGATCCACGCCGCCACCACCCGCCTCGCCACCGTCCTGACTGCCGCCGGTTTCACCCTGGGTGATGAGCCCGTCTTCGATACCCTGCGCGTCACCGTCGGTGACCAGCAAGCTGCCATTCTCGACCGCGCCACTGCTCAACGGATCAACCTGCGGGTGATCGACGATCACACCCTTGGCCTCTCCCTCGACGAAACCACCACCGCAGCCGACCTGCAAGATTTAGTGGAAATTTTTACAGGTGGCACCCTAGAGAATTCAAAATTCAACATTCAACATTCAAAACCCACGCTTCCCTTCCTGCCCCCTGCCCTCACCCGCACCACCCCCTACCTCACCCATCCGGTCTTTAACCAGTACCATTCCGAAACCGAGATGCTGCGGTATCTGCACCGGCTCCAGAGTAAGGACCTCTCCCTGACGGCGGCGATGATTCCGTTGGGGTCCTGCACCATGAAGCTGAACGCCACGGCGGAGATGATGCCGATTACCTGGCCCGAATTTGGCCAGATCCATCCCTTTGCCCCCCTTGCTCAAACCCAGGGGTATCAGCAACTGTTTGCCGATCTAGAGCAATGGCTGGGGGAGATTACCGGCTTTGCGGGCATTTCCCTCCAGCCCAATGCCGGAGCCCAGGGGGAATATGCGGGGCTGCTGGTGATTCGGGCCTACCACCACGATCGCGGCGACTTGCAACGCACGGTCTGCCTCATTCCTGAGTCGGCCCATGGCACCAACCCTGCCAGTGCGGTGATGGCGGGCATGAAGGTGGTGGCGGTGAAGTGCGATCGCGACGGCAACATCGACATTGCCGATCTGCAAGCCAAAGCCGAAAAACATAGCGACACCCTGGCTGCCCTGATGGTTACCTACCCCTCCACCCATGGGGTCTTTGAAGAGGGCATCCGCGATATCTGCGCCCTGATCCACCAGTACGGCGGCCAAGTCTATATGGATGGGGCCAACATGAATGCCCAGGTGGGTCTTTGCCGCCCGGCGGACTTTGGGGCCGATGTCTGTCACCTGAACCTGCATAAAACCTTCTGCATTCCCCACGGTGGCGGCGGGCCAGGGGTCGGCCCGATTGGGGTCAAGGCGCATCTGGTGCCCTTTTTGCCCGGTCACTGCACGGTGCCGGGGGTCGGTGGCGACCAAGGGATTGGGGCGGTGACCGCCGCCCCTTGGGGAAGCGCCAGCATCTTGCCGATCTCCTGGATGTACATCGCCATGATGGGTTCGGCGGGATTACAACGGGCGACGGAGGTGGCCATCCTCAACGCCAACTACATCGCTAAGCGGCTGGAGGGGCATTATGACATTCTCTATACCGGCACCAACGGGCTGGTGGCCCACGAGTGCATTGTGGATTTGCGCCCCTTCAAAAAATCAGCCCAGGTGGGGGTCGAGGACGTGGCCAAGCGCTTGATTGACTATGGCTTCCATCCCCCCACCATGTCTTGGCCGGTGGCGGGCACGTTGATGATTGAGCCCACCGAGAGTGAATCCTTGGCGGAGCTGGATCGCTTCTGTGAGGCAATGATCGCTATCCGCGCCGAGATTCACGCCATTGAAGCGGGAGAGGCGGATGCCGACAGCAACGTGCTCAAGCACGCCCCCCACACGGCGGCGGATTTGGTGTCTGACTGGGATCGCCCCTATGGCCGCCAGGTGGCGGTATTCCCCACGGCGGCGACCCAAGCCCACAAGTTTTGGCCAGCGGTAAATCGCATTGACCAGGCTTATGGCGATCGCAACTTGATGTGTTCCTGTTTACCGATGGAGGCTTACGGAGCGGGTTGATTAACCCCTAGGCGTCGGGGTCAATACCGAGCGATCGCAGCTGCCCCGCAAGCAAGGCCGCTCGGGCTCCTCAAATTCAAGGGTTTCGGGGGAGAACCAAAAATACTCTGGAGTGCGGAACCGATCTTGGTACATTACCTTCTTGTGTAATGTCCCCTTTGTAGAGACTAAACATCTGCCAGATCGCTTCAGAGTGGCGGGGTCATTTATGAGCCGAGATGCAGTTGGCCTGAGACAGCAGGCCCTGGATTTGCCACCACCGCCTTTTCCCCTGCCTAATAGGGAAAACTCCCGTAGGGAAACCCGGCTCCATCATCTGCTCCATAGAGGACTTCATCGGGAGCGGGCTGGGGCACCGGAACCGGCTCCGAGGGCACAAACTGAGGATCGGGGGCATAGATCAGATTCTGCTGCTGGGCCAAATCCTTCACCTCTTGTTGCCGGTCGTTGAGTTCATTGTTGAGTTCTCGAATGCGGCGAGACAGCAAACGAATAATATTGACTGCGATGCCGGGGGTTTCATCAATGGCCTCATAGAGCTGCTGCTGCGTGAGCATCAGACAGTCACAAGAATCCAGCGTGGTCACCGATGCCGATCGCGGTTCCGCATCAAACAGCGACATTTCCCCAAAGCAGGTGCCTGTGTCGAGTTGGGCCAACTCCTGTCCCTTCAGATGGACGCTCACCTGGCCTGACACCACGATATAGAGCGCCCGACCTTCCTGACCTTCCGTAAAGATGGTGTGGCTACTGGGGAAAGATAATTCGTCCATGATCGAGGCGAGGCGCACCAAGAAGTCGTCCCGCAACTCCTTAAAGATCGGCACCCCCCTCACAAATAGCAGTCGGTCAACGCTGGTCAGCATGGTACTTAATTAAGGCGGAGATCCCATCCCCAGGCTGTTGGATATCACTATTACCAGAGCTCGGACGGATGAAAACACCCCGTGTGGCCAAATTGTAGCGCTCTCTTCATGGGCTGGCGGGGGATGATTTGGGCGCTAGCAAGACCCCTTCCCCATCTTTGAGATCAAAGGACCTGAGATTTTTGAGATCGCGGTGACGATTGATGCCGGGGGAGGTCAGGGCGATTTGCCATTCATCCATATCCAATTGCAGCCAATCGCCGGGGTTTACGGTCATGGGGTCGCCCCCCATGTGGGTGATTAACACGACCTCCTGAGGCGTTTGCGCGTCGGGATTGGGGTCAGAGCGGTATCCATAGAAAATGGTGCGTTGATCGTCGCTAATGCGATTGAAGCGATCGCGCCCGGTTAAATTTTGTCGGAGCCAGGGCCGCTCTAGGCGGAACTGCCGGAGCCGTAACCCAAAGTGGCCGAGCGAAGAATCGAGGTGATCAAGGTGCTGGGTGACATTGCAAATATCGTGGCCATCTTCCATGAAGGCCATCGCAAAGGTTTTGAGCTTAGGGACATCTAAACTGGCCAGAAAGCGGGGCAGGCTCGGTTCATTGAGATCTTCTAAGGAGGGCACTTCACAGGCCACCATTTCCCCATGTTCCCCTAGACAATGTTGGCAAATCGCGGCTACGGCCTCTAGGTCATAGTCCGTTTTTTCCATGGCATCCCGGAGGGCGTGGGCAAAATCGTGCAGCTGTTCATATCCTTGAAACCCGAGGGCCTTTAGTTTGGGAAAGGCCGCAGGCTCCTGGTACATGTCCGGCTCAATTTCCCAATCCAGAAAGCCCACCTCTTCAGAAACTACTTTGACGCCGTAGCGATCGTCGGTGTTGCGAAAAAAGCCCCAGGGGGTCCCCACCGTAGCATTCAGAAAGTCCATGGGTAGCCCAGGGGAAAAGCCGTGAACCCATAGGAGGGTGGCCGGATTGTTGTAGGCCCGGTGCAAAACCTCCGGCAGCGTGTTGCCTAGATTCCAGTTGATGCCCTGCTCAGCTTCAACCTCGTTGCCCCGCCGGACCGTGTCGTGGTTGCCGCAGCCCGTAATCCAATGGTCTCCTTGGAAGATCACCTCACAGACCCGCCGCCATTTCCGGTCCCAAAACCCTTTGACCGAAGGGGTATTGTGGGCAAAAATCA
>CAYGVA010000272.1:0-5152 GCA_964353225.1 uncultured Leptolyngbya sp. | reverse complement strand
TGGGACGGAGAGAGAGGGATTCGAACCCTCGTTAGGGGGGTACCCTAAACAGCATTTCCAGTGCTGCGCCTTCAACCGCTCGGCCATCTCTCCAATATTAAGGACAAAGCTGTATCAGCCCGTCACCGATATGTATCCTATCAAACCGAGGTCAGTGATGGGGGCGATCGCCATTAATCTCTGGCTTTTTTTCGCTAATCCGTTAGATAACGGAAGGCCAAGGGTCAGTTAGGCTGGAATGACATGCCCAGTTGCAAGCGTCTTACCCTTCAGCATGACCCGTTCCCACCGCATCCACATCCACCATCGCCAAAAGCAGCGCCACTACACGGCCCAGGTGCCGGAAGACCGCTATATTTTGCAGTCAGCCGAGAATCAAGGGGTTGACCTGCCCTTTGCCTGTCGCAATGGGGCCTGCACCACCTGTGCCGTACGGGTGATATCGGGGCAGCTAGAGCAGCCTGAAGCCATGGGGCTATCCCCAGATTTGCGCGATCGCGGCTACGCCCTGCTCTGCGTCAGCTACCCCCGCTCCGATCTAGAGGTCGAAACCCAGGATGAAGACGAGGTATACGAACTCCAATTTGGCCGTTACTTTGGCAAAGGCAAAGTCCGCTTCGGGCTGCCCCTAGAGGAGGATTAATCCTTGCCTGGGTCATTTCCTACACCGCGTTTGCCCCTTAAAACGCGCCCCATACCTCAGTTCCTGCAGGCTTTGCTTGTGGTCCTGGCCGTTATTGGGGCAATCGTAGCGGTTAGCTGGGCACAGCCCTCAGGCATTCCAGCCACCGTCGCTTGGGCCAAGAGCGGCCAATCCTTAGCGCTACTAGAACCCCTACACCCTGACTTCCCCGTAGAAACCGTTCGCTTGGCTGGCATTATTGCCCCAGCCATTGGGCAAACCCCTTGGGACCAAGACTCAAGAGACTGCCTAGAGGCCCAAGTCAACCGCCAGCGGGTGCGGGTGGTGCCCACTGAGACGAGCCCCGATATCTACGACCGTGTCTGGGCAGAGGTGTGGCAAGGTCCTCAATTGGTCAATGCCGCCCTCCTGGAACAAGGCTGCGCTCTGCTAGATGAAACGGCCCTGGCCCACCAACCCCACCAACAAACCCTGATCTACGCCCAGGAACAGGCCCGGATTTTAGGCCAGGGCATTTGGAACCCCCTAAACCCCCTCCGACAGCATCCCCGCGCCTTTTCATCATCCCCCCCGTCATCCCCAGGTGAATAACCCATGACCCTGCCCCAGCCAGCAGACCTACAACGCTATTTAGATATCGCCACCGAAGCCGCCCTCGCAGGGGGTGCCCAGCTCACTCAGTACTGGGGCAAATTACAGAATATTCAGCAAAAAGGTCGCCCTGGCGATCTGGTCACAGAAGCAGACAAAGCCTCTGAAAAAGCCGTGCTGGCGGTGCTCCGTCGTCACCTGCCAGACCATCCCATCTTGGCGGAAGAGTCGGGCCAAATCGGGGTTCCGGACGGGCCATTACTGTGGGCGGTGGATCCCCTGGATGGCACCACCAACTACGCCCACCAATACCCCTTTTCATCGGTGTCCATTGGGTTGTTGATTGACGGCAAGCCCAGGGTCGGCGTGGTGTTTGATCCCTTTCGCCAAGACCTCTTTCGCGCGGCCACCGGCCTGGGCGCGACGCTCAACCGCCAGCCCATGCGGGTCTCCTCTACGGCGCGCCTCGCCGATAGCCTGCTCGTCACGGGATTTGCCTACGATCGCCGGGAAACCCCTGACAATAACTACGCCGAATTTTGCCAGCTCACCCAGCTCACCCAAGGAGTCCGTCGGGGGGGCTCCGCCGCCATGGATCTCGCCTATGTGGCCTGTGGTCGCCTGGATGGCTATTGGGAGCGGGGACTATCCCCATGGGACCTAGCCGCAGGGGTCGTGCTAGTAGAGGAAGCGGGCGGCCAGGTAACGGCCTACGACCAAGGGGCTTTTGACCTCAGCACCGGGCGAATTTTGGCCACCAATGGCCATATTCAACCGGTCCTCAGTCAGGTGTTACAACAGGTCAAACCCCTTACCGATTTCCAAGTAATTGCTGTAGACGAATAGGACGGTTTATGGAGCAAATGTTCATGGGCAACCTCACCATGAACCAAAGACCCCGATAAACTTAAGGGAATCAATCTGCATTCACCACCACCCTCTACACTAGGTCGGGGGCATTTTGTTTGAATGCAGTTTAAGTAGAATCCAGGTGACTGAGGGAGAGTGCGCACAGTCATGAATATTGACCAAGGGCTGTTTAAGTTTGACTTTACGGATCACCACGCCATCTTGGGCGTGTCCTTGGAGGCTGATGCCAAACAAATTCGAAAACGCTATCTCAAGATTGCGCGTAAACTACACCCCGACAGTCTCGGGGATGCTACTGAGGGCGAAAAGCAACAGGCCAGCGAGTTTCTCTCAAAAATGGTCAACCCCGCCTACGAGAAACTGACCCAAGACAAAGAGGCAACGGAGTACAAGATCGTCCTCAAACTCCGGGGCCAGCAGTTGAGCCAGCAACGGTCTACCCTAGAGCTACAGCACCCCTCTGCCCAAGCATTGGTGGGCTCTAATAATGCAAGCAATCTCTATAACACCAGCCTCAAATCCCTCGCGGAAGCCCAATACGAATCCCTAGACCAAGTGTTGGCGGTGATCGGCAGTATTAGTGAGCTCAACCTGGCCTATTTGGTCAGTACCGCTGGCCAAAACGGCTCCCCAGCACCGGCTCCGGCCCCAGCGGCAACCCCAGCAACCTCTGGTACCGCGACCCCAGCGGCGGCTCCAGCGGCAGCGGCTCCGGCCCCTCCCCCACGACGGGTTTCGATTATTGATAGCTATCTCAATCGAGCCAAGGAGTTTGAACAAAAGAAGGACTACTCTAGGGCGATTTTAGAACTGCGCGAAGCGGTCAAGTCTCACCCCCAAAATGCCAACTGCCACGCGGCCTTGGCCAACCTTTACTTAAAGGCCGGACAGGCAACCATGGCCCGCATTCACCTCAAAAAAGCCCTAGACATTGCCCCTGGAAATGCCCTAGCGAAAAGCCTAGAACCCGCCATCAACAAGACTAGCTCAGGGGCTGGGGGCAAAACTGCCGGTGGAAAAGGGCAGTCCTCTAATGGTAAGAAAGGGGGTGGCGGACTGTTTGGCTTATTTGGCGGCAAGCGAAAATAGATGATATATCACCCCCCCTCCGGAGCTCGGGACTTACTTCCCCTCGATGTGGCTCAGAAACATTGGATTGAGGAGCGCTTAGAGCAGGTGTTTCAGGGGTGGGGGTACCACCGCATCATTACCTCCACGGTTGAGCGCTTAGAGACGTTGATTGCGGGCGGCGCGATTGATCCATCAGCGGTCATTCAACTGCAAACCGCTGGGGGGCAGGCATTGGGCCTTCGCCCAGAGCTGACGGCTTCGATTGCTCGGGCGGCGGTGACCCGCATGGCTGAGGTGTGCTACCCCCAACGGCTCTCCTATGTGGCAAATGTTTTTCGCCATGATTCGAAGGGTAGCCAAGGGGGACAGCAGGAGTATTACCAGGCTGGCGTTGAGCTGCTGGGCACGACCGGAACCATGGCCGATACGGAAGTGATGCTGCTGTTGCTGGATTGTTTGAACAACCTACAGCTCACCGGCAGTGATGTGCTACTAGGAGATGCGGGGCTGACCCGATCGCTCCTAGGGGCCTTTCCGGTGGCGCTGAGGGCAACGGTGCGAGACGCGATCGCCCGCCTCGATCGGGTGCAACTCGAAGCCCTATCCCTCAACCCAGAACTCAAGGCGCGAGCACTCATCCTTATGGATTTGCGGGGCCAACCTAGGGATGTACTGCAATCGGTGAGTCAACTCAATCTCTCTCCCCAAGAGCAGGAGATTGTCCACGGACTCAAAACACTAATTGACATTCTGCCAGCGGCCACCGAAGCCCCGACCGTCACCCTCGACCTGAGTTTGATTCAGCCCTTTGACTACTACACCGGCATCATCTTTAAGGTGGTTGCCGACACCCCCCAAGGCCGTCAGGTGGTGGGGCAAGGGGGCCGCTACGACAACTTATTGGGCGTCTTTCATCCCCAGCAGCAAAGCTATCCCGGCATCGGCTTTATGCTCAATGTAGAAAGCCTCCATCAAGCCTTGACCCCCACCGGGCACCTGCCCGATCGCATCCCCCCCAGCGATTGGTTAGTGGTCGCAAACACCCCAGGGGCAGCGGCAGCGGCCTTTACCTACGCCCAGCGCATTCGTGAGGGCGGCAGCCAGGTACGGGTGGAATTACATCTTGATCCGGAAGCAACACCAGACGCCATTCGGGCGCTAGCCCAAACCCGCAAGATTCCTCATATTGCCTGGGTGGCCGAAGACGGGACCCCGCAGGTGGAAACTGTAAACTAAAGTAACGCTCGACTGCGAAGGGAAGCGGGCTGAGGTGAATGGCCTGACCCCAATCATCCTGATGGATGGGTATGCCGTGATCCCTCTGGGTTGGGCCAAACCCAGACAAGCCTGGGCCGCAAGCAGTTAAGTGTGGTCATTTGTGGAGGAGAATTGTGGCGCACACGATTGTGACGGATGTCTGTGAAGGGGTGGCGGATTGCGTAGATGCTTGCCCGGTGGCCTGCATTCACGAAGGCCCCAGCAAAAACAAAAAGGGTACTGATTGGTACTGGATTGATTTTTCGACCTGCATCGACTGCGGCATTTGCATCCAGGTATGCCCGGTCGCAGGGGCGATTTTGCCGGAGGAAAATCCTGACCTACAAAAGACGCCGCAGCTCTAGCGATCCTAAAGGGCGTTGCGCAAATCTCTGGACAGGGCATTGAGTGCGCTGCGCCCTCTCACCCCTGAGTTGGGCTGGGCTCTTCAGAGAAGTAGAGTTGGCGGGTGGCGCGGAGGGCAGGGTGTTTGATGAGATCGTTCCTTGAAATGGGCCTGTGATTATTGGTGTTGAACAATTTCAGCGGTTGATTGAGTTGCTGTGATCCGCGCAAGCGCTAAAATGCCTGATAATACTGGGATTGATGTCCTCTCTCTGTCTGCACAGGTCGTCTATAATTCGGTCAGGGTGCTACGATTTTGGTGATCCGCGCATCCGCACCTCGAAAACCAAATATCACAAGGCTTTCCAGAGCCCG
>CAYGVA010000271.1:0-5180 GCA_964353225.1 uncultured Leptolyngbya sp. | reverse complement strand
AAGATCTGAATCTCTATCGGGTCCCGGCGGATCTGGAGGAGTTGTTTCGGATCTTGGTGGCGATTTTGAGGGGCGACAGTGGCCAAATCCAGTAGATTTCAGACCTCTAAAGATTGTGGAATTTAAGTTATTATTGTCTGCGAACTTACCCACACTTTAATTACGCCTATAACTTCCTTTTTTTGTACAGGAACAACTTTAAATTTCTGTTCTACAGCATCTATCATTTTTTTTGCAAAATGAGTTTTAGAATGGTTTTTCGAGATAATTTTCAGCATCTCAAAAACTAATGAATTCCTAGGATCAACGAACTGTTCTAATATCAGAGAATTCTCAAGATAAAGTCTTTTTAGGAAATCTGCCGCGATACCGACACAATAATTGAGATTGGTATTTTTTTCATTGGAGAGTGCCTTGAGAGCTGATGTATAAACTGGCTGTGGTTGCCAGTCAGCCAATTTAGCTCCTGCCATTAATGTTTCAGAATTAATGACCGTATATGCATAACCGTTAGCTGCTAACTTTAGCGTTGCTTTTTGATGCGCTGGCTCATTGAGATTTCTCTGAGTTAGGCAATGGTTTAATACGGTCTGTGTCCAAACTCCTCGTACACCTAGATCTACACGCGCATACCAGCGTAACCATTGATCGTCAGAATATAGAATTCGACCAGCTTCACTAGCTATAAGAGCCGTGTCAATAAAGGCAGAACCTATATACTTTCTCAAATCATCTCGTTGCTCTTTGTTAATATCTAGTGCTTTGTTGCACGGCAAAACCCGACAGTTACTTCTAGCCCAATTAATGATTCTCTCAAAAAAAATCTTTTGTTGGGAAACTTGCTCCGAAGAAAGATTTTGCAAGACAAGTTTTCCTTCTTCTACACCAATAGAACTCAATCCTTGAGAGTTTAATCCTCCTGCTATTTCTACAATTCCTTGAAACAAGTCAATAGTTGACTGAGAGATGCCAAATTCACCCAGGACACTCATGACATCATCTGCAACGCCTAAGTGATGAAGCGTAAGTAAGGATATAGGATCAATAACTATTATCCCTCCCTTCTGAAGAACAGTCAGAGCACCTTCAAAATTTTCATTTTCAAAGTCCGACCATGCATGGATAAAAGGACTAGCTTCAGAAATCATAACCTGCCAAAACTCTATTGGATTACGGTTTAACAGAATTGCCGCAGCACCCAAAGGGAATTCACCTGAGATATACTTGGATTTAATATTTTCAAAATTATCTTGATATTGTTTTAGCTGTTCAAAAAAGCTATCTTTCCAGACTTCAGACAATTTTCCATCTTCCATTTCGACAGGCATCATCTTGAAGTTTTTGATGCCTATTTGATTTTCCAAGACCGAAAAACTTTGCTTTCCCGCCGCAAAGTACTTATCCACAATCGCAGCTATCGTGAAAGATGTTGAACTAAAATCATTTCCACTTTCACCAACTTTTTCACCAACTCCTTTGCCCATCAAGGCTTGATAAAGTGAATTATTCGAATTGATTTCATTTCGAGAAAAACTTGCATCTGGTCTATCTTCATAGATCCACCATGTTTCTTTGTCAAATGTATTTCTCAAAAGAATTCCACATCCATCTGTGACGGCACTTAAATCATGCGCTTCTGACTTAATCTTGCTTGCTTCAAGATATGAAATCTGGTAAAAAGCGTGAACTTGACCATCATCATAGAAGCGGCGTCTTATTTCGTAGATCAAATCAAGGAATAAATCTATTCTCCTCGTAACTTTATAAAGTTGCGCTAGCTTCTTTAGCGATTTTAAATCTAGCTCTTCAATACTTGGCTTTGAATCAAGAAATAGATCTAATTTTTCATTTTCTCCTGTAGCATAATTGGCTGCAGCTAATCGTAGCTGCATACGTACATCTGTCGGGAAAATATTGAGATAAGCTTCACTGACTTCTCTGACAGCATCCATATCACCTACATCGTCATAAATATAAGCAGCTATTTCAGAGACCGTCTTAAGAGGACCATATTTATCAAGAAGCTGCTTACATAAAATGAGTGTATTTTTATAGTTGCCTGCGTAGTAGTAAGCTTGTAATAATTGACGAACAAGAGGAGTGTTTAGGCTTTTATCAACAAACTGCTCATAAATCTCAGCAGCATCTCGATAGTAGCCTAAGCGATAAAGAACATCAGGCAGGATGATTTTTGCGTGAGTGGGAGCACTTAAAAATAGAGCTGATTTAGCTCTTTGAACTAGCTCTGGAATACCTGATTCTGATTCGATATATTTTTGCCAGCGAATTTTCTGGATAAATGTGAATACATCATTCGGGGCCTCACTATTGATTTCTCGGAGAGTTGTCTCAGCCTCACCTCTATCATTAAGATTCAAAAGCAATTCAAATTTCAGATGTTTTGCTTCCAGCTTGATTTCTGTAGAGCAGTCCGATGACTGTAAAAACTGATTCAATAGGTCTTTTGCCTCGTCAGTGCGCCTAAGATCTATCAGCATTTGTGCAGCCAATATTGATGCTTCTGGCACTTCTGGTGAAAATAGAATTTTTTGAATATGGGTGTAAGCTGATTCCTGATCGCCTTTATCATTGGCTAGCAAAGCACGTTGCTTAATTACATTTACATCTTCTGAAGAATACTGAAGAGCAATTTCAATATCACGCATGGCTTCATCATGTCGCCCTAGAAGCCGTAAGGCATTAGCTCTGTTTGATAGTGCAGAAAATCTAATGTGAGATAAATTTGTGGGATTTACATATTCTCCTCCTAGAACTTCAGTGAAGAGAGTGATTGCTCTTTCCAAAATTTGTTTTTGAGAATCCGTTAATTGACCAGCCGCAATAACTGAATAACTTTGAGAAATAGGTTTTAGAAGTACAAAGCCTAGAGAAGCCTTTACGCTATTCATACTTCTATCGCTATTGCCATTTAAAGCTATCTCCCACCACTCTTCTGCTTTAGCATATAGTTTTCGATTCAGTGCTGCTTCTCCAAGTGCTACTAAAACATCTATGTTTTCACGATAAGCAGCAGGAATTACATCCACTACAGACTCTATTGATTCAGAAAGTGGAACTATCCGAGCATGTAGTGAGTGTGCCAGAGTATTTGCGGGATTTTTTTGTAGCGCTTCTTCAATATATTTTTTGGCCCCAGCATTATCTCTTTGAAAAACATAGCCCATTGCTGCATAAGCGATTGCTTGGTCATCAGTTGGGTTATATTGCAATGCTCCTATGAAGTTTGCTGCAGCATCATTAATCTTATCAAGTCCCAAACTTGCCATGCCAAGGTTGGTCAATAGATAGTACTTAAGTTTGTCATCTATTCGACTCCACAGGTCTTCTTTAAGTTCTTCTAGATATCTTACAGCTTGACTAAAATCTCCTTGATTAATAAGAGCCTTGGCATGATCAATGCGTTTGTTCTGTTCGCCAGTTAGATTGCTTGCTGCATTACTAATAGCTGATTCAATTCTTTGACCGATTCCAGCAAGTAATTCATTGGAATTTATGCTTGCCGGAGAAACTTCCTTAGCTTTTGAAGAGCCTCTTGATTTGTCTGGCTTGTATTTAGAAAGTGTCTCAAAGGCAAAAGCACTGGCATTTTGAGCTGCAATATTTTGATATCCTAGTTGGTCAGCCTCCATTTTGTTGTAGATGAGGTCGGAAATACCCCGAATGACTAATGCAGAAACTTTTTGATTAGCACGGGCTGCATCTAAAAAGCCAAAGCCTTCCATTTCAACAGCAATTGCATCCCCATAATTTTTTCTTAAAAACTTGAAGACATTCGATTGTGTTGAAGCGATTACTTTTTCACCGGCAGCAATTGGAGCTACAAAAGCTTTGGGATGGGGGTTGCTCTCAGAATCCTGGGCCTTGAGCAGCCAACTTCTAACAGTTGCTCTAGCCCTTTGCTCTAAGTCATAGGCACTGAGACCGACTTCTGGTCGAGTTTCGAAGGTAGCCTCTGTTTTTCCAGATGCATAGGAATAGATTTTAGTAGAAGCAACTACATCACCAAGTTCAACATCTTTAATTCCACCTGCCACACCGACAAAGAGAATGATGTCTGGATTGAAGTAAGAAATTGCTCGCTCTACTTCCAGAGCTGCGCCTGTATTACCTGCACCTATTTCAACAATCCCTACGTCCCAAATCGCGTCATCATCGATAAACTTTCCTTGCTCGTAGATTGTGCCTTGAGGATGAGTTTTTTCCTGGATATCGGTGAGGTAGGCACGAACTGCTAAGAACTCAACCGATAGGGCAGTCAGGATCACTGCGCAAGGCATAGCCGAACCTCTAAATTGCCTGAATTTCTACCATTCTGACGATTTAATTCAGACTTGCCCAGGTTCTAGCAAAGTTCTTGCCCCTAATTACGCTGATCAACTTGATCAGCCACAATGGTGGCAACCCTCGCCCACCCAAAACCCCACATGAGCGACCAGGATTCCGCCCTAGAAGTACTTCTTGCCGAATACAACTGCCTCAAAACCGAGCAAGCCCAACGCATCGGCTTCCGAGATAACCTCCTCTACGTCACCCTCGGCGTCTTCGGGGCCGTTGTCTCCTTCGCCGTCTCCGACCCTTCCCATTACTTCGCCCTCCTTGTCATCCCCTGGGTCTGCCTTATCCTCGGCTGGACCTACGTCGTCAACGACGAAAAGATTTCATCCCTCGGTCGCTACATCCGCTATACCCTGACCGACAAAGTTAAAGAACTGACTAACCTCGAACCGCAGATCCTCTTTGGCTGGGAAACCGCCCACCGCAGCGATAAGCACCGTAAGCGGCGCAAAATCCAGCAGTTGGTCATCGACGAAATCACCTTCGTCCTGTCAGGTATCGCCGCTCTGATGGTGTTCTGGTTCCTCGTTCCCCAACCACCCCTCGGCCTCACCCTGCTCTCCTGGGTCGAGCTGCTCCTCCTCATCGCCCTCGGCGTCGAAACCTACATCTACGCCGACCTCGCCAAAGGCCGCTAACCTCAGTAGTCCACTGGGATGCTTTGTCGCCGCTAACTTCGACCCACAGAAAAGGGTTGAAACAAGCCGCAATTCTCTTCGTCGTAAGGCGATTTTCCCTCCCGCCCAGATGATTTGTAGAATGAAATCGCCAGTCTCTTCTTGATATGTTGAGCACCTAAACCATGGATTCACGCCTATCTAGCT
>CAYGVA010000270.1:0-5187 GCA_964353225.1 uncultured Leptolyngbya sp. | reverse complement strand
GGGTCGGGGTTGGGGTTGGCGTGGCTAGCGCTTATCGCCCCATACCCAACAGAGGCACCCGAGCACCCCTCGGCACCACGAACACCCGCACAACGCGGGTTAATAACCCAGTAACCAATAGCTTGACACCACCCACGCCCCCACCCACGCAGAGACCCACCCGCACCGGCAACAACTGTGGCTGCAATGCGCCGGTACTAAGCGCTCTGCAAAATATGGCCGGGGGGCCGCTGGCCAATGCTGCCGGTCAAGGGGCCTCGCTATCTGCGATTTTGGCAAAACTAAACGCTATGCAAGCGTTCGCAGAGAAAGCCTGGGAGACAACACGGATTCAAAAAGTCTTGGATGTCGTGACCTTCATTGGCGTCATGCATAATGCCGGAATGCTAAGCCGGGAAGTCGGTGAAACCCTTGGTTATGTGGCCAGCAACGCCCTGGCCATCATCGGCATCAAGGATGAAGAAGGCAATCAGATTGATGTTAATGGCTGGTTTGGCACCACAACCAGCAACTTTTTCAAAAGCATCTTGGGAGAGGAGCTGTATAACGGCATCCTTGATTTTTGGAACAAGGCCAGCAGCATTTTAAGGAGTGCAAGCCTGATCATCTGGACCATTCGCAGCATTTTCGATGGCACTCAAGAGGTGATCGAATGGATGGGCGAGAACATTAGCAAAATCGGTAACGCTTTGAAGCGCTGGCGAGTGGTCGGGCCAAAGGAATACCCCTGGATGAATCCGAGGCTGAAATCTCAAGACCGGGTGCGACAGCGATACAGGCGCATCCTGGACGGCCTGGAAGCGGCAGAAGATAGCGCTTCCAGCTTTGCCATGGTCACCGGGGAAGTGCGGGAGATTCAGCAAGAGGTGGGCGAGTTAGGCGAACAGCTATCCCGCTTCAGAACCGAGGTTAATGATTTCGCTGGGGGGGAACCTGACCCACCCGCAGGGATTCCCGCCATCTGGGACCAGGGCGTTACCAACTCCCAAGGCCCTGAGGTTGGGGTGACAGATTTTGAACGCGGAGAGGCCCCGTAACATGCCCTTACCAGACGAATTTAGCCCCGCAGAACATCTGCAAGACCTAACCAAAACCTATATAAACCGACAGGTTAGGGAGTTCTTCAGGGACCTGGGGGGAGAAGACTGGGACCCCGACATCACCACCACACGGGGCAGCCTCCGCTATGGCTGTACTCATCAGGAAGCCGACAGTCTCGCCATGACATTGCTCCGGTGGAACCTGTTCAACCATGTCCGGTTCCTCAAATTCCAGCAGCCGTTCTATGGGGTGCCGGTGGCAGGGTTCCAAGAGTCCAGGCGGTTCAAGCCCCAAATTAGCCTGTACTTCCAAGAGGACCCTGGTGATGTCGAGCCCGGATACGCACCGGTTAGCGGTCAAATCACTTGCCGCATCATGGGGCACAGTAGCACCTCACTGACCCCGACCGTAGCCCAAACCCTGGCCAATCGCATCAATACCGAATTTGCCACCGGTGGGGGCTATCTGTGGCGCAAAGGCCGGGTGATGGTGACCTATACCGACCGGGAAAAGGGCTACAAGCTTCAGTTGCTATGCCGAACCGAAGGCGACGGGGTCCAGCTAATCAATAAGGTTTTGGACATTCAAAATGACATTTTCGACCCATCAAAAATGAACGTGTCGGAGAACCAAAACCCCACAGCGGCATTCCCGGTCATCCCTGATCTAGAGCTGGTTTATGGGCAATCCCGGCGATTGCCCCGCAAAAGACCGATCGCCGATGTCCGCTTTCAGTTCGCAGTGCTCAATATCCATGGCTTACAGAACCCCCAGCCATTGGTAGATAGGTCGGGCATCTGGCCAAACGCCGTGCTGAGCTAACAAAAAACCGGCATAAATTAAAATTCGCTGGAACGTTATATGACGTTCCGCCCCGAATTTATAGGCTGAGAACAGGGGCATAGTGGATGCGACAAAACAAATGGGTTACCCATGAGCCGTTACTCTCGTATCCGCCAAGGCGCACAACTCAACCAAGCGCTAACAAATTATCGCAACTACCTAGCGACCCCGCGCACACCAAACCTCAATAGCCAGGGGCCACGCAACAACAGCAAACGGGTCTATGTCCGCCCCTTCAAAATTGACGTGGCAACAGACGAACTGGCGATGGCCAAGATGAACCCCGACCACTTCACCCGCCTTGGGGCACGGGTGAATGCAACGGGCACCGGGGCGCAGGTAGATGAAGTGCTGGGCTCGAATGCGATCGTCACCCTGCCAAAATTCCGCGCGGCCCGAGCAGTGCTTTTCCATAACGCAACCCGCCAGGTAACCGTCGAGACCAGCGCGGTGACCGGCCAGCGGTACATGAAATACAACGGAGATCGATTCAGTTGCCCCTTTGGGCGAAGGCTGGAGAACGACGACGAGGCCGACGCCTTTCTGGGGATTCGGGCTGCAATCGAGGCAGCCGAAACCGGCGACATCGTTCGCGTCTCATGGACGCGCGAAAAAGTGAGCGCGAGCAGCTAATGGACATCCTTGACCCGTTCTTAAGCCCGTTTCGGGACCATCCTGACCACAATCGCAGCGATGCCAGGGCAGAAGCGATCTCCGTGGCAGACCGCAACGACCTAATCATCGAGGTTTTGGAAGGGCAGGCCGACATGGACGACTATCTCGAAATGCTCTACGAGCACGAGATTGACCCCATCGGCTGGATGAACCAAACGGCTCAACAACTGGAGCGGGTCGTGGATGGTGACACCTATCTCCAGAACGAAAACGGCCTATACCTACCCCTTTAACCCATGGCAAAACCCACCCGTAAACCCAAAGCAGGGAAGACCAACGCGACCCGCCGCCATCGGCGGTATCGGCCCCCGACCGTCGTTAACGGCGAAGTGATCAGGGGCGATGTAGAGGCCCCAGAGCCTAAGCCAGCCAAGGCCAAACCCACCGATGGCGACAGCTAAGGGCTACTTCTACACGGCCCTAGGGCACCTCTCCCATATGGCAGAAGTTGACCCTAGGGCTGTACCCGAACAATGCACCTTAATTCCCCCGCCCAAATGCCCTGCGGGGTTTGTCCCCTGTTTTTTCGATGGGCATTGGGATATGGAATCTGAAGTGTTGGCGGCAATGGCGATCAACGATGACTTGGCTACCATTCGGAACAATCATCCCAGGGATTGAAAACTTCACCCCCTGGGGACCCCCGGTGCAAGGGGGGGAGCTATTTCGCGTGACCCAGACTTGGGCCGATGCGTACCCCGGTTATGGCTATTGCCACATCGTGCAGCGCTGGGACCCAGAAGGCACATTCACCTGGGACCGCATCTACCCCAGCGAACAGCCCTCACTGCTACATCTCCCCATCCCCCCAGAGTTCAGGGCAGGGGGGCTAATCACCCGCACGATTGAGGGGCGGCTGAACAGCAGGGCCAGAATCCCGGCTAACGCCAACTGGGCAATATCCCTAGAGGTTTGGGGTGGCCCATTACCCACCGTCCCCAGCACCAGCAATGACCCAGCCTCAACCGACCCCGGCTCCTACTTAAACCTTGACGGCGGTACATACGGACCATGAGCGACGTAAATCTACGGGCTAAACGCAGCGTCGGTAGCGGCCCGCCCCCGACGCTGCTGTTCGGAGAAATCGCCTACAGCGATGCTGATCAGGCCATCCATATTGGCAGGGCCGAAGCGGGGCAGGTGACATCCATCACCCCAGCCAATGTTGAAGGACTGCAAGGCCCAGAAGGCTCGCAAGGGCCGCAAGGTGAGCAAGGCCCGCAAGGCCCGCAAGGCCCACCCGGTGATGATGGGGCGGATGGTGCCCAAGGCCCGCAAGGTATTCAAGGCCCACCCGGTGATGATGGGGCGGTAGGGCCACAAGGCCCGCAAGGTATCCAGGGGCCACCTGGTGATGATGGGGCGGTGGGTTCCTCGTTTGTTGAGATTACGGGAACCTGGAGTACAAACAGCACAAGTTATGTGCTGTTAGGTGGAGCTGATTTCAAAGCTTCTATTACAGCCAGCGCTGGCGACAAAATAATGATTATCCCCCCTGCTGTCGCGATATCAAGTTTTTCTTTTTTCCGATTACAAAGAAACGGAACAGACATCCTTTTGGGGGATGCAGCCACTGGAAGGGAGCAGACTACTTGGGGGGTATGTCTTAGCGGGGGTACTTCGGTAGGAGTTTTTTATTACGGGTCTTTACCCATAGGCGGACCCGTTATTGATATCGCTCCCGGGTCTGGCACATACGAATATTCAATAATAGGAAGGTCCCCATCAGGACTTATATATTTAGGTCGGAATGTCCACGACGGAGGGGTATATAACAATAGGTTTAGGAGTCAGTTGACTGTTATTAACTTGGGGCAGTAGACATGAGTGATTTATTAAAAGCCTTAACAAACCTGAGGCCAGACATTGAAGCAACCTGTGGTGATACCTACGAATCAATCCAGGTTTTGAATGGTGTGACTGCACCCGACAAAGCTGATTTGATGGCTGAATTAGAACGACTTTCGACTATTGAAAGCACTGTTAAAGATGTCGATGCTTTTAGAATGTGGCGGCGACAAAATGCAGCGTATCGGGCATGGCGGGCGGCAAACATTGCTGATGTGATGGCCCTTGAATTTGATATCGATAAGGGGGATTTAGACTCTGCTCTGATTACTTGGAATTTGATGGATGTTGCGCCGGAAATGCAAAGTCTGTTGATTGCAAAGCTGGCGGAATTTGGATACCACGAAGTACTAGATAAGTTAGGTATCTAATAATGAGCACGTTTGACTATCTGGCATTACGGGCCGATCTGCCTACCCTAGGCGCGATAGTGGGGACCGGCTGGTTTTTCTGGCAAAGATACCAGGCCCTCGAAAAGCGCTTGGATCAGATTGAGCGCTACGGTCTGCAGCAAGACGCAAAGCATCAACTCAGCAGGCAGGCCACCCAGGCCACCTTAGACCGGTTGGAGTATCTGGTAGGCGCAAACCGGCAGCTCATTGATGACCGTACCAAGCGATTAGAGACGGCGATATCTCGCCTCTGTGAAACGCTCACCCCATCCAAATCCAAAATTAATCCATGAGACCGTAAACCTTCACCCTGCTCTTAGCTGCAATCGTCTATGTCGATTGGCCCCCTAAACCCAGTGGCAGGGTGAAGGTTTACGGCAGGAAATAG
>CAYGVA010000269.1:0-5205 GCA_964353225.1 uncultured Leptolyngbya sp. | reverse complement strand
CGGCGATCGCCCATATTCGGGCCGGAGACCGTCACGCCGCCTGTGAACTCTTGCTCGGCTACTACGATCGCGCCTATCGCCATGATCTCGAACGTCGGCAAAAAACCATTCCCAAAATAGATGTCACCGGCTGCGATCCCGCCGCCGCCGCCGAGCGGTTGCAGGCCCTGCTGCCGGGATTGCTAAGGGAGTTTGCCGAGGTAGTCGGGTGATGTCGATGAATTCACCTAACCATCAACCCCTCCCTTCAAAACCGATGCTGCTGGAACGGGCTGCCCAAAAGCAGGCGCATTACGAACGGGGTTGGCAAGTGGCCCGGTGCTTTGCCCAACACTTGTAGGCTCGATACAGCATCCATCAGGTGAAGGTGTTTGGGTCTCTCTTAACGTAACCGTCCCACACATTACGCTGGCTGAGCGGAGTCGAAGCCAGATCTCCCGAAAAAGTCCCCTAGCCCCCCTGGGGCGGCAAAGCCAACGACTCCGCTCAGGGGACGGTTACCTCTTAACAGCCCAAGGCTTTCGAACGCAATCGGACCTAGACTTGGCGGTCTGGGGGCTGAGCGACGACCACTACACCCGCGCCGTCAATGACTTAGCCGCGCTGGATCTGGGTTTTACCTTTGACTTAATGCAGTTTGAATCAGCCCCGGCGAGTTTGCAGGCGGTGATCCAGCGGCAAGGGGTTGCTCTTACCATGCCAGGGATAGTCGCCGCTGATGATGGCTTTATTCCCAATTCCCTTAAACCAGAAGCGCTTTCGATCACCATGGCAGATACAGCGGTGTTGTTTGGCCTGATTCAGCAGGAACTCCAAGCCTTAGAGGCGCTGGTGCACACAACCTAAACGATTTTTCAGAAGCTCAGGACTACGGGGGATGAAGACTACTTGGGGGCGATCGCCCTGAATCTTCATGGTTTTTATACCGGTGTTGAACGCATCTTCAAGCAAATTGCCCAGACCATTGATGGCTCAGTGCCAGACACTGCTGATTGGCATCGTCTGAGTGATTATTGCTCCTTTCGTCACGTCGTCAGAAATATCTACAGCATCCATCTCAGACGCAATCGCATTGAGCCGTTAGTGGATGATCTGCCCACTTGCTTGGAACGATTGCAAGGGGATTTGCGGCATTGGATGGCATCATCGGGATCTGCAACCGCTACTGGCTCGGAGTAGTGCCAAAATAGCCTAGGCGACAATAGCGGCCCTGCTGTTGGGTCTGCCCGCATGGTGGGCAATCAAGGCATAGGGCCAGTCCGACCCTGTTTTTTTTGCTGGAGTATCACTGTTATGGGGCAACTTCCCCGCCCTGGCAATTTACCGGTTTGGCGTGGCCTACAACGGTGGCTGGCTCCGCTCATCGGGCTCAGTCTCGGGCTGTGGATGAGCCTCAGCGGCCCCCCCGCCTTCGCGCAGTTTGGGTTGCCCCTCCAAGAGATTTTGCCGCCCCTGCTCCACCCCAACGCCAATATGGGGGAGGTGGTGCGGACGGTATGTGTGCGCCTAGATGGTCACTGTGTGTTTCGGGTGACGGCTACCCCCTCCGATCTGTATCCCCGGATTCGGGCGATCGAGGCAGAGCTGATTGCCATTCGAAATGCCTACCTGATTGCGGCGTCACCCAACCTGACGGTGGTGGTGCAGCAACCCGCCGTTCAGCAACCCGAAGCAGAGTTATCCCCAGGGATCGCAGAAACTAACCCCGATACCCCAACCATCACCCCCAGCCAATCTCCCGAAATTTATGTGGTGGTGGGCGATCTGCCCCCCAGTCGCCTCATGGGCGTGACTCTCTTCGAGGCAGAACCCAAGGGGGTCGATGTGCCCACCACCGCTGAGCTATTAACCAAGCAAATTGAAGACGGGTTGCGCCGCAGCTATCGGGAACACCAGTCCTCCTATCTGCTGGGGCAAGTGGGCTTAGCGATCGGCACCCTCTTGATCTTGCTAGGGGCCATCTGGGGGTTACGGCGCTGGGAAAGCCGCCTCCAGCGAGGTAAGCGGATCTTGAGAGAGGCCCTGGAGGCCCAGACCCAGACCCTGACGGTGATCCTAGATGAACGCCGCCGCTGGAATATGACTGAAGCCCAGCTCCGGTTTTCGCAGTTGGTGCAGTTGGGGGTCTGGGTGACGGGGGGGTTAGTGATCTTTAGCCGTTTCCCTTACACCCGCATCATTACGGTCCAAACGATCGCGGGGCTGCGCATTCCCCTACGTCTTTTGGTGGTGGCCCTGGGGGTATACGTATCGGTGCGCCTGAGCTTTGCCCTGATCAACCGCTTCACATCCCTGTTGGTTAACACCTACGAACTATCCCCCGAAGTCAACCGCCGCACCCAACTGCGGGTCCAAACCATTTCTCGGGTGAGCCGGGGCGTCGTCACCCTGATTCTGTTAGGTATTGGGTTTATGGCGGCCCTGACTGCCATTGGCGTGAATATTGCCCCGTTATTGGCCGGGGCGGGTCTCATCGGTGTAGCTCTATCGCTGCCTGCCCAAAGCCTGATTAAGGATGCCATTAACGGCTTTTTTATCATCCTGGAAGATCAATATGCTGTGGGCGACGTGATTACGGTGCACGAGATTCGAGGACTGGTGGAAAATATCAATCTCCGCATCACCCAAATTCGAGATGAAGAGGGCCGCTTGGTCACGATTCCCAACAGCGAAATCGGGCTGATTGCCAACCATTCCAGCCATTGGTCCCAAGCGGATGTGTATATCCCCATCAGCTACCATGCCGATGTCGATCGCACCCTGGCGCTGATTGAGACCACCGGCCAGACCATGCAACAGAGCGATCGCTGGCGTACAGCCATGCTGGATGAGCCAGAGGTGCTGGGGGTAGAAGACTTTGGCGAACGGGGGCTGACCATTCGCGTGTGGATCAAGACCCAACCGCTGAAGCAATGGGATGTGGCCCGAGAATATCGACGACGACTCAAGGTCGCGCTAGACGAAGCCGGAATTGAGATTCCCGCCCACATTGATTTCAAAGCCCCCCATTAACCCCCCGCTAGGCCCAGGATGATTGACCAGCGTCTGAACCCATCGTTCGGGTTGAGCTGATCGAAAGTTGCCAGGGCTAATTCGTTAGAATAAAAAGGCAGGGCTTGAAGATGTTAAATTCCAACCCTGTCAGGTCAGCGGCAAAATCCTAAATCGGTCTGATCTAGCGAGTTACCGAGACATCCCCAAAACGGTGGTTGCCCTAGATAGTGCGGGTATCATGCGCTATAACGGCATGGACCTCAAATCCTATGTGCAACATAAAGTGATCGAGGGCTCGGTCACGTGGCAGGGCTTCGAACCAGCATAATGCTGGGGTTTAAGACCATTTATTATTGAATGCGATGCAAAGTTCGTTGTTGTTGTTGGGTGAACTATCCGAAGCTTCAATGCACTGGTTCAGCAAGATGGGCACCCGCCTGACGATCAGCTCTGGCGAGGTACTCATTCAAGAGGGCAAGCCCCTTGAAAATATTTTCATCCTGTTATCGGGCAGTCTCGCCGTAACGATCGCAGCGCCAGACATGCCCCGTCAACTGCGTCAGGTGGCTCGCCTGAGCGTTGGTGAAGTGATTGGTGAAATGTCGTTTATCGATCAGCGCCCGCCTTCGGCCACGGTGACAGCGGCAACAGACAGCGTGGTATTAGCGATTCCTCGGGCGTCGCTCAAGGAACTGACCGAGCAAAATATGGAATTTGGCCGACAGTTCTATCGTGGATTGGCCTATTGCCTATCCAATCGGTTGCGAATGATGAATGTGAGTTTGCCCCAGGCGGGTATTGAGGTGAGCGGTCAGTTGCCGTCTGAGTTAGATAACCCTGGGATTCACGATCGCCTACCCATTGCCAAGGCCCGTTTAGCCACGCTGATTGGTGCCACGTCCTAGCCGTGTTCGGTGTGCTCCCGTCAATCATGCATCACCCTGTTCGAAACCGTTGCCAAGGCTATAGCGCCGCGATCGCCGCCACCGGTCCCCCCCCAGCCGGACCCTGGTGCTCTGCCCCGCCCGAAACATACACCATGGGATCTTGCACCACGGCGGCGACGACGGCCCCCACTACGGATCTGGCCATGCGGGTATGGCTAATATCCGAGTCATCCAGCATGGTGTGCCTGCGCCCCAAAATGCGGCCCGATGGATCTGCTTCAGCTTTGGCAAACACATTCACGATCTGAGCCAACGGCTGCTGGGTATGGGCGATCGCCTGCTGCACTGCCCCCTCATCTAGGGCGTGGGCCATGACGCTATGGCCGATCACAAAACCACTGGTCGAGGTGGCGGCATTCCCAAGCACAATAATTTCGCAATTTTGGAGCTCAATGCCCGCCGATGTAGACGCCACTGAAGAGTAGAGCGTCGCATTTTTGCAGACATCTGAGGCTTGCAGCCGGTTGCGATCTACCTCGCCCAAGGCAACCGCCACCCCCAATGCCGATGCACCCCGCGAATAGGCCATGGATTTGTAGCTATCTTGGGTTTGCAACTGCTGCGCCGTTTGTAAATCAGTGCGGGCAGCGGCAATTAAAGGACATTTGATTTGCACAAAATGGACATCTTGGGGGTGCAGGTCGGCAGCCGCGATCGCGGCCCGCACGGCTGCCTCCACCGCATCCACCATGGCCAACGTGCCGATCTCGACCGGCAAAAAGTCCCGAGTGCGGCCCGTGCCTAACACCAATCCCCAATGGGGGGCCACATCTGGCGCTGAGGGTTGGCGGGTAAACAGGGTCAGGTGAGGGCTCAGCACCCCCTCGGTGCCACCGGACATCACATAAATGATCTGCTCAGCCTGCGCCTTGCCAATGTGGTTGCTCAGATAATGCTTCAGCGTTTGGGTTGCAAACCCTCGGGTGAAGTCATTCACACAACCGTTGCCCTCAGTTTTGCCTAAAATCGCCACGATGGTGGTCGGGTCTAGGGCCTGGGTCTGAATGAGCTGGTCGAGTCCCGACAGATCATCGGGGCTGGTTTGGGCAATTTTGAAGACGTTGACGTTCATAAGACCCAGATGGCATGACTCGGCTCAATATCGCGATCTCAGGTCAAACCCTAGCCACGCTCATATTGGCAATTGCCCATGCTAGCGCCCCCTGCGCCTAGGGGTGATTCATTTAGTAGAGAAAAAAGCTGCCATGGCAAACATCGCGGCCATGTTGAACGGCTGCAACGAAATCTCGACGAAGCGATCGTT
>CAYGVA010000268.1:0-5232 GCA_964353225.1 uncultured Leptolyngbya sp. | reverse complement strand
TTGCCCTTTACCCTTTTGCCCTCGGCGATTTTTTCTGGGGTGGGGATCTGGCTCCCAGGCTAAGCCTGGGCAGATTTCGGGGTGGCTCTGTCGCTTAGAGAGAGAGTCCTCCCGGTCGTTTGGGTGCCCTGTTCGCTAGACGGTCATATTGGTTAAGCTTTGGTGAAACAAAATTCCGATGTTGGATTCGGAGAGAGGTTCCATGACAAAGTTGGTCGAGTTTCAGGTAGGTGACGGCGAAACCATCTTTGTAGAAGTCGAAGATGTAGAGTCTGCCGATATCAAGCCCGTTTCTAAAAAGCCAGGGGAAATTGCGGCCAAGGCGAAGAAGACCTTTGGGGAGGCTCTCGATACCCTACAGCCAATGATTCGGGACATTAAAGCCCGCATTGATGGTTTGAATCAGCCCGCTGATGAAGTCGAAGTGAAATTTAGCGTCAAACTGAGTGGTGAAGTGGGGGCCGTCTTAACTAAAGTAGGGGGCGAAGCCACCTATGAGATCACGCTGAAGTGGACCCATAAATGACCTTTAGTGCCGAAGATTACGAACAGGCGATCGCCCGTATCTACGACCCCAACGGTGCCGTGGTGGGCACCGGCTTCTTAGTGGCACCGGGATATGTTCTGACCTGCGCCCATGTGGTGTTGAGTGCGATCGGTACTGAAGAAGAGGAACGCTTTCCCGAATATCAAAAGCCCCCCCAGGAGCCAATCACCCTGAATTTTCACATTCTCGCCACTGGCCAACCCATCCAAGCCGAAGTCGTGGCGTGGTTGCCTTACCAGTTGGAGTCCGGTGATGTGGCTGCGCTTAAGTTGCGCACTCCAGCACCAGAGGCTGCTAAACCGATTCCTTTAAAAGCATTGTCCTGGGCGGCGGTGGCGCAAGACCAACATTCCGTTTACGGCTTTGGCAAAAGTGACGGCGGTGGTCGTACCGATGCCTATCGTCCTAAGACCAGTGTGGCAGGGGGGCGCTTCCAACTGTGTAAATTTGGCGACCCAGCCGATGAAACGATTCAGCCGGGGTTTAGCGGTGCCCCCGTCTGGAATGAGCGACTGGAATGTGTGATCGGCATGATTGCGACAGCCGCCGTGGCCAAGAACGTTGAGCAGAGTACGGCCCAGGCAATTCCGACTCAAGCACTACGGAAGATTCTTAATCAAATTGCGGCGTTTCATCTCCATGAGGTATTGCAGCAGAGCCTAGAAGCCCTGGACAGCAACGAGGAGCGATCTCGTTTAGAACGGGCTATCTCAACCACCCTGCAACGCTGCCATCCCGATGCAGAAGATGAGCCATTGCAGCAGCAGCTGTTGGCGTTACTAGATCTACCTCCCGTGACAAGTTGGGAAAGCGAAGATCGGCTAATTCATTGGGCAGTGATGTTGGCGTGGATGGACGATACCCCGCAACCGACCTTCAACCGACTCGAAGCCTGGGTTGAGCAGCAGCAATTCAAATTTTCAGATCTGTTTGTTCGGATTACCCGTGAGATGAAACAAAAACAGGTGCCTTCCAGTAAGGTCTGTGAGCATCTGATGGTGGCGGTGGAACCAGAGGAGACATCAAATCAGTGGCGAGTGTCGATGTGGGCAATTGCAGATTTAGCCACCTACAACCCCAACCGCCCGCCACTGCCGATAGTCCACCATGAAACTTTGGTGCTGCGGGACTTGCCGTCCTTGATCCGCAAGCAAATTCGGGCCAACTTTCAGCGAGAACCGACCCCCACAATTCACCTGTTTGTTCCCCGTACCCTCTTTAGTCAAGGCGTAGAGATGTTGCCGAGTAGTCGCCGGGCGGTGTTAGGCAGCGAGTACCCCTGTGTCCTGCGGACCAATCTCAAGACCCACCCCATTGATTATTATTACTACGAAGACTGGCATCGGAAGTGGGCACATCTGGCCACCGATTGGGAGACCGCGACTGCCACTGTTTTTACGTCTTTGGACTGTCAACAAGAAGAAAAAGCGATTTTTACGGCCCTAGAATCGATGAGCGCGGCTGTGCTGAAAAATTGCGAAGCCGTCGATCAATTATTTGACCTGATTTCAGAAGAGGTCGCGTTACCGGTGGCCCTCTGGTCGCGGGATGCCCAGTTTCAAGACAACTTAAGCGATATCCTGGACTGCATCGTTAAAACCTTGCCTAGGCGAATTCACCAGGAGCGCGTTAGCGCCCACGAGTCCACGAACCCCGCCACCCTGGGCCACCACCTCAGTTTGGTGTGGGAAGATCCCAGGGTGGTACCGCCTGATATGCAATTTGACCCAGAGGCGTGCTGAAACCATGAGTGATGACCCCGCAAAGCCATTCCACCCGATTTTCAAAGGGACCGGAGAGGAACGGTTTCAGCCCGACGAAGGGTTGCCTTTACCCCCAGCCCCCACCTGGCGACGGGCTGACCGCCGTAAGAAAGAGCGGGGCGCTACCTTCCAGGCCCGATCTGAAGAGATTGAATTGGTGAATGCGGCTCTCTACCTGCGGCGACCGCTGCTGGTAACGGGTAAACCAGGCACGGGCAAAACCTCCTTGGCCTATGCGATCTCCCGCGAACTTGGGATGGGTGAGGTGCTGTATTGGCCGATTACCACCCGCACTACCCTCAAGGATGGGCTCTACCTGTACGACGCTATTGCTCGCCTGCAAGATGCCAACAGCCGTAGAGACCGAGCTGATGCCGCTGGTGACGGGGAAGATAATCGCTTCGAGAACATTGGCGATTATATTCGTCTGGGTCCCCTGGGTACGGCCCTATTACCCGCCCAGAAACCTCGGGTCTTGATTGTCGATGAAATCGACAAGAGCGATATCGACCTGCCCAATGATTTGCTCTATGTGTTTGAGGAAGGAGCCTTTGAGATTCCGGAACTGGTGCGGATCGAGAAGGTCAAGGCTGCGGTCAATGTTCGGACCGCCTACAAAGACTCCCATGAGTTCACCTTCAACGACGGTTACAAAGTCACCGACGGTAAAACCGATATTGAAGGGGGCAAAGTCGCCTGCGAAGAATTTCCCCTGATGATTTTGACCAGTAACGGTGAGCGCGACTTTCCGCCGCCGTTTCTGCGGCGTTGCGTGCGGCTCACCATGGCAGAGCCTGATGCCGAACGGCTGGGGCAGATTGTGCGGGCTCATCTGGGGCAGCAGGTGGAGCAAGATCGCGAGGAGGGGACCGAGGTGATAATACCCTCGGCGGCCACCCTCAAAAAGCTGATTGGAGACTTTATCACCAAGCGCAACGATCGCAGCCGGGGAGACCTTGCTACCGATCAACTTCTGAATGCGGTTTACTTGGTCATGCGCGAACGCGACCCTGATATCACTAGCCGAGACGCCCTCATTGATCGCCTGTGGAAGCATCTAAGCAGCAGCGAAGACCAGCAGTTGGACAGCTCGCCCAAGCGTTAGCTATCGCCCAGCTCGACTTCGATGCCCTGGACCTTGTGGATATGCTCTGGCTGGCTCAGTTTACTGAGTCGGGCAGCGTGGTGCAGCCAGAGTCTCAACCCGACCCGGCCCAGCTCCCCTCCCGGACGGTTGAGCCCCTTGATGCCCCTCTGGATGCCACGGGTCTAAATCTCTATCCAGACACCCAGCACCCCCCCCCAGAACAGTTGGCCACGACATCAGAGGAGGAGTCCGCACCTTCCAAAGGTACGCCGTTTTCGGTGCCAGCCGCCCCAGCCTTGCGCACTCGCATGGACCTAGCGAGAGCGCTGCGCCCCCTGATGCGAAAGGTGCCATCGCGTACCCGGTTTGACCTAGACGAAGAGGCCACGGTCACCCAGATTGCCGAGACCGAGGTGTGGATGCCGGTGGTGCGGCCCCGGCCCGAACGTTGGTTGGAATTAGATTTAGTCGTTGAGTCTTCTAAAACCACCGTAATTTGGGAGCGGGCGATCGCCGAACTCAACCACTTGGCAGAATATCAGGGGGCGTTTCGGGCCATCCGCACCTGGCGACTGGAAGCCCCTGCTGGCCAGGTGCAACTGTTCCCTCGGTGGCGAGATTTTCCCCGCAAAATGTGGCCTCAGGCCCAACGGCAGGGAACCCAGCGGCCCCATACCCCTGGGGAGCTGATTGACCCCACCGGGAGCCGGTTAATTTGGTTGGTGAGCGACTGTACCTCGTTGCTGTGGCGACAGGGACTGATCCATGACACCTTGCTCGCTTGGGCCAAGGTGCAGTCAGTGGCCATTGTGCAGATGTTCCCTGAACCGTTGTGGACTCGGACCGCTTTACGGGATGGACACCAGGTCAAGTTAAGTGCCCTGGCCCCTGGATTACCCAATGCCCGCCTAGAGATAGAAGGGTTGCCTGCCCATTTAGAACAGCGGGGCGGAGCCGATTTAGCCACCGTGCCCATTGTCACCCTAGAGGCCGGAACGCTGGAGCGCTGGGCGCGAGTCCTGACCGGGGAGGGCGATACCCGCACCCCCGGTCGCACCTTTGATCTCACCTTTATTCGTCGCCAGGCCGCGAAGGCCCATGCTGATCAATCGCGACCCGCTTCGGCCCAGCGCTCTGCTCAGGAACGGGTGGACCTGTTTCGGTCAACGGCTTCAAAGACAGCCCGACGGCTTGCCAACCTGATGGCGGCCACCCCGGTCAGTTTGCCGGTAATCGATTTGCTAAGAGAAGCCTTTCGAGCGGATTTTGACGAAGAAGTGCGCCAGTCCCATGTGGCGGAAGTGTTGCTCAGCGGTCTCCTACGTCGCTGCGATACGGAGGATGAAACCCTCTGCCGCTATGAGTTCTGGGGCGATCGCTTATCCCAACGTGAGGAACGGGTGCGGGATATTTTGCTAGGGGATGCCTCGATCTCAAAGACGATAGCGGTGTTAAACGTGCTGTCATCTGCCATCTGCAAACAGTTGGGCAGCCCGTTCAAAAGCTTTCAGGCCCTGTTGGGCGAACTGCAAGACGCTGAGCAAAGTGAGCTGCGAGAGGCCGCCTTACCCTTTGCCAAGGTGGGGTTAGATGTCTTGCGTCGTCTCGGCGGGGAATATGCGGCTTTGGCGCACCGCTACGCCCCCGGCATTGATGGAGATGACGGTGATGTTGAGTCGGTAGACAGCACCTTCCCCCTCGAAGACGAGGAATATGAAGTCGTCGAGTTCATCAACTTCCCCGCCCTCGCCCCCTTCGATTTCATCGATGCCCAATTCGAAGCGGAAGCCACCTTCCCCCCACCCCTACAAACCGTCACCTTCCCCCTTATCACC